>NZ_CP015449.1:2805000-3128121 GCF_003096075.1 Dietzia lutea
GCACTCGCCTCGAGGCGCTTCTGCAGGATCCGACGATCGGCTCGGTCGCCATCTACTCCTTCGCCTCCGACCCGGTCGCGATCCGCGACAGCCTCGACGCCGGGGCTCGCGGGTTCCTCTCGAAGTCGCTGGATGCGGCCGATCTGGTGAGCGGCATCGAACAGATCGCCGCCGGGCACCAGGTGACCGCGACGGGTTCCGACGCGGACTCGGCCGACCAGTCGATGCGTCCCGACCGCTGGCCCGCCAAGCAGGCAGGACTCTCGCCACGGGAGGCCGAGATGATCGCGCTGATCGTGCAGGGCCTGTCCAATGACCAGATCGCCGAGTGGTGCTACCTCTCGCCCAACACGGTCAAGACCTACATCCGCTCGGCCTATCGGAAGATGGGTGTGACCACGCGCGCGCAGGCGGTCACCTGGGGCATCAGGAGCGGCCTCAAGCCGGATCTCCGGTCGTGAGGCACAGTGTCATTCGCCGCATCGCGCCAGGTCTGATTCGGTGAGAGGCTCGCCGGAGTCCGCGACGATCTACTCACCCGGACGGAAGACCCGCACTCCGCCGGGATAGGAGTCGGCGAAGTAAACTGTCCGTCCCATTCTCCCTTACGCTCCGCGCCCACCGATCTACCCTCCAGCCATGAGCCGAGGCGCTTCTCTCCTTCGAGTCACGACCGCGTACGTCGTCGCCATCGCGGCCGGCCTGGTGTGGCTGCTCGCAGGCCCCGACACCGCCCACCTCTGGCTGGACGGCCTGATCGCCGACCTCATCGCGACGCTCGTCGTATTCGCGTTCAGCCGGGCGTACGGCAACTCGAGCACCTACGACCCGTACTGGTCGGTGGTCCCGCCGCTGCTCGCGCTCTACTGGTGGATCGCGACAGGCGCCCCGACCGACGACCCCCGCTGGTGGCTCATGATCGCCCTCCTTGCCGCGTGGGCAATACGCCTGACCGCCAACTGGGTCCGCACGTTCCCCGGCATGCACCACGAGGACTGGCGCTACCCGATGGTCCGCAAGCGCGCCGGGCGCCTTGAACTGCCCGCGGACCTGCTCGGCATCCACGTCTTCCCGACACTCGTCGTCTTCGCGGGCCTCATCCCCGTCTACGTCGTCGCCACCCGCCCGGGCGAACCGCTCGGCCCGCTCGACGCCGCGGCGTTCACCGTCGGTATCGCCGCGCTGACGCTGGAGACGATCGCTGACCTGCAGATGCACCGCTTCCTCGCCACCCGCCGACCGGGCGAGGTCATGCAGTCGGGCGTGTGGTCGTGGTCGCGGCACCCGAACTACGTCGGCGAGTGCGGCATCTGGCTGTCGATGGCGATGTTCGGCTTCGCGGCCCTACCCGGCGCGTGGTGGGTGTTCGCGGGCGCGGCGGTCATGCTGGCGATGTTCCAGGCGGTGAGCATCCCGATGATGGAGCGCCGCAGCCTCGAGCGACGACCGGACTACCGCCAGGTCGTGCAGCGGGTCTCCCGGTTCATTCCGCGTCCTCCCCGGAGAGCCCTCGCCTGAGCCGCGCCCGTCTCAAACAGACCCCAAGAAAGAACATCCGACGACGACGAGCCCCGCCCACCCAGACCGCCCCGCGGCCGCCGGGTGGCGCGGGACCGGCCCGCCACGCCCTCGTCAACGGCCGCCACAGCCGACCATGCCGCCCGGTCCATCGCCGCTGCGACTTCCTCTCACCAAGGAAAGTCTGAACAACCGTCTACCAGGGGGCCGCCACCGCTTGGATCCGCCGACCACCGCGCCGACCCGCACCTGCGACATCGCCGCATCCCGCGTCTGCCCAGTTCACAGGGTCGGATCCACAGCTGCGGTTACCCGAGCGACCCGACTCGACGCCCCTACATCCGCCAAAACCTGGACACTTCGCAACGTAAACGTTAACTTGGCCGAGTAACACCACTGTAACGGTGGTCACCCCCTCGCCCATCGCCTTCCCCCAGGGACTCCCATGCGCTCTCAGCCCTCGACCCGCGCCGTCCCGGCCCTCACCGCCGCCCTGGTCGCCGCCGCGCTCCTGCCCGCGACCGCCGCCATCGCATCGGCCGACCCCACCCCGACCGCCGACTCCCCCGCCACCTGCGCGACCAGCCAGACGCGGACCTTCAGCTGGCCGGGCAGCCTGGGCACCGACTACCACCTCACCAAGGAGGTGGTGGGCGACGGCACGGCGGCACCGGGCGGGACCGTGACGTTCCGCACGACCGTCAGCGGAGCCGGGGCGCTGGTCACCCGCATCGAGGACTTCCATCCGCAGGGCTTCATCACGGTGAGCGCCCGCGAGAGCGTGTGGAAGGTCTTCGGCGGGCAGACCTGGACCACGGTCACGGATGACGTGCGCACCAACGCCGAGACGTCGTCCGTGTACCGGGAGAGCTCGGGATGGACCACGGCCGGCGGCGCGCACGCGACTCTGGAGACCACCTACCGGGTCCCCGACGACGCCACCCCGGGCGAGGTGTTCGATACCGGCGCGGGGATGACGGTCGCGCTGGCGAACGGCACCAAGGTCGCCAATCCCATCGGCACGTGCGTGACAATTCGTGAGAAGAACGCGACCGAGCAGGTCGCGGGCAGCCTCGAGGGCTTGGGGCTGGGCTCGCTCACCACCGGCTCGACCACCCTGGAGGGGATCGCCGGCAGCCCCGCGACCTTCTCCGCCGACCTCATCAATCAGATCGACGTGGGCCAGCTCCTCGCCGGGGTGGCCGGCAGCTGACCGCAACGCCGGCGCAGGGCCTCAGCTCCCTCGGTCTGGCGTCGCCGAGTGGTCGCACTCGTTCACGTTTCCCCAGGGCGGGTTCAGGTGGCCGTCGACAAGAACCTGCGTTCGTGACCACCCGCCGAAGCGCTTCACGCCAGCTGGTCGTTCACCGATCACGTCGGCACGATCGACGCCGACGTGGAGCACGCCCGCAGATGTCACTCCATGTGCGGCACCGCCCAGCCCCTGCCCGCGATAACGAACAGCCCGCCCCCTCGCGAGGGGGCGGGCTGCTAGAACTAGTGCAGCGCGATCAGACGCGCGGGTTCCCGGCGGGGCCGCCGGCGTTCGGACCCGTCCCGCGGGCGTCGTGTCGAACGTGGGCGGTGTGGTCCGGCTCGCGGCGCTTGAGGCCGGCGAGTCCGAGCAGACCGAGGAGGCCGGCCAGGCCCCACAGGCCCGTCTTGTCGCTCTCCTGCTCTTGGACCGTGTTGGTGGTCTGGGCGGTCTCGGGGGTCTGGGCGAACGCGGTCGCGGGCGCCAGGGCGAGGCCGGTGGCGATTGCGGCTGCTGCGATGGTCTTGCGCATGATGGTGCCTTTCTGTCGATGGCCGACTAAGGCCTGACCTCCGGAGTGAGGTGCTTAGGTATCGGCCCGGTGAGCAGCGGGGTTACACCGGTAGAGCTCGCTAGGGTCCGGATGGAGCCGCCCACAGACTTTTCACAGCCGGAGCGCCCAAGTCGAGAGATCCACCACAACAGGCCCCTCCTCCGCACTCCCGTCAGCGAATGACCAACGCTTCAAAGGGTGCCCTCATCTTCGCCTTCCGCTTGGGACGCCTGATCGCACGGGAGCGCTACTGAACTGCGGTTACTGGCATTCCGCGACTGTCCGTCCGCGCAGGCGGCGTGATCTCAGAACCCCTCAACCGGGGCCGGTGACCGGATCGCAGTTGGGGGCACTGACGCCTAGCACCCTGAAGCGGACGTTGACCTCACGCGCCACTTTGATGAGAACCCGCTCGATTTTCCATTCCGCGCTCGGCGCTTATCGCTGGGCGCTGGCCGCCGCGGGGCCTCAGCGCGCCCCGGCAGGCAACGCCGAGGGGTCGCAAACGCCCACGTTTTCCCAGGTCGCCGCCGCCGAGAACCTGCACTTGCGACCACTCGGTGCGGCGCTACTCACCACCAAGCGGACAGAACCGGTCCGCACCGGCTCGTAGCCTCACTCCACGAACGGGAAAACGCGCACACAAGAGCGCGCCAGGCAGAAGGGACCCCATGGAGATCGCCGTCACCACCCCTCAGGGCAACGTGGGCCGCCACCTGACGCGCATGCTCATCCGCGCAGGGGTCAGGCCGGTGCTGCTCACCCGCCACCCGGACCGGATCCCCGCCGACGTCGCCGAGCACGCCGAACCGAGGCAGGCCGACTCCCGCGACCCCGGCCAGGTCATCGCCGCCACGGCCGACGTCGACGCCCTCTACTGGGTCGACCCGCCCGCCGAGTCCCCCGATCCGCTGACCGACTACCGCCGCGCGACCGAGTCCATCGTCGCCGCGATAGAGGCGAACTGGATCGGCCGGGTCGTCTTCCAGAGCAGCGTCGGGGCGGAGAAGCGCCACGGCGCGGGCGAAATCGACGGTCTCGCGGACACCGAAGTCGCCCTTGACCAGTCCAACGCGGCCGTCACGCACCTGCGCTGCGACTACTTCTTCACCAACCTGCTGTTCGAGGTGGAGTCGCTGCGGGCCGGCCGGCTTCAGACCGTGCTGCCCCTCGACGCGCCCATGAGCTGGGTCGCCCCGCGCGACATCGCGGAGGTCGTGGCGCTCACCCTGCTCGACACCGGGTGGCACGGCCGGCGCGTGCAGGGCGTCCACGGCCCCGAGGACCTGTCGTGGGCCCAGGTCGCGAGAATCGTCACGGAAGAGCTGGGTCGCGAGGTCCGCGTCGAGCGCATCACCGATGAGCAGATGCGCGAGCGGCACCTCGGCGCGGGAATGCCGCCGGCCTGGGCGGACGCACTCCTCGGCATGTCGACCGGCCTGCGCGACGACTTCGTACCCGAACAGGCCCGCTCGATCGTCACCACCACCCCGACCAGACTCCGCAGCTGGGTCCGCGAGGAGCTCGCCCCGCTCGTGTAGTCACCGCCGGCTGGCTCGCTCGTGTAGCCACCGCCGGCCGCCTGGACAGTGCCCGTGACCGAGCCCCTCGCTCGTGCCGTCCACCCCGTGCCGGTCACATCCGCGCCGCGACGGGGCACACGTGGGAAGGGGCGACGACGACGAGCGCCACCACCCCCGACCAACCCGCGAACCCAGAGTCCGCGAGACCGGCCGTGTCAGGCCGTGCTGGAACGGAGGCACCCTCCAAGGGCTGCCTTCGCTGCTAGCGTGACGAGTTCGCCCAAGTGAACGAGGAGTTCCGCCGTGCCCCTGATGTGCCCTGCTCGGCGGAGGTTCAACCTCGCGTTGGCGATCGCCGCCGCGTCGACCGTCCTCGGATCCGCTGCTGCCGGCGCCGCCCCGGCCGACGCCGCACCCGCCGCGCCTGCTCCCGCGACCCGCGGCCTGCCCGGGAGCGTCACTGACGTGCTGGGCCCGGCCGACCCGGCCTTCTGGGACGCGGCCGTCCCCGGCACCAGGATCGCGACCCCGGTGGATCCCCGCGACGAGGTCATCTGCCTGACGGGCTTCGTCCCCAAGCTCAACTGCTGGACCAAGGAGAGGGACGTGCTCGCCGCGACGATGCGCCCACTCGCCCATGTCGACATCCCCATGATCGGCGGGCCGCCGCTGCGCATCTGGGTGGATCTCCCGCGGTGGGGCGACGGCTCCACCGGCGAAGAACCCATCAGCGAGTGGACCACCGACGCGATCCTCTGGTGGCTCTACGGGCGTTCGCCGTCGTAGCGCGCGACGTTCACTCCACACTGGGGCGAGGGACCTGCGGACTCACCCCGTCCGACGCCGCCCGGCCAGCTTGTGCCGGTCCGATTCGTTCATGCCACCCCAGACGCCGTAGAGCTCGCCGCCCTCGATCGCGAACCCCCTGCAGGCCCCGAGACCTGGCAGCTGGCGCAGATCGCCGTGGCGGCATTCTCCTTGCAACGGCGCACACTCTCGCGGTCACACCCGTTCACGACACAGGGGAGTCACGCGGTGAGATCGACAAGAGGGGCGAGATCCGTCCGGTGCGCGTCCGGAGTGCCGAGCGCCAGCTGGTCAGATTTCGCCCTCTTGAGCCTGGTATGGACCCAGTGCTCCCATGTCATGGCGATTCCGCCGTGCAACTGCAGCGCTTCCTCGGCGGCACGGACCGCGATGTCGGAGCACCACGATCCCGCGACGGCTTGAGCTATGCGCGCCTCATCGTCGTCTTCTGCGAGGCTTGCGGCGGCGTGACGCGCCGCGGCCTGCGCCTGGACGACCTGCAGGTAGAGGTCGGCCAAGCGGTGCTTGATCGACTGAAACGACCCGATAGGCCGCGCGAACTGCACGCGGGTGCGGGTGTACTCGACGGTCCGCTGCAGGCATTCCCTGGCGAGGCCCACCTGCTCGGAGGCCATCAGCGCGGTCCCGGCAGCGAGTGCAGCATCGACGGCCTCCACCGCGGCGTCACCGGAGGCGAGGGGGTGGCCTTCCGCCCGTACAGCCACGCGGGCGAGCGGCCTGCTCATGTCAAGTGACGTGAGTTGCTCGACGTCCACATCGACGCGGCGAAGAAGGTTCAGCGAGACGGTCCCGTCACCGGAATCCACCGGAAGAAGGAAGTAGTCCGCCTCCATAGCTCCGGCTACCGGCTCGATCACGGACTCCCCGGTCGGCCACGCACCCCGGCGGGCGGTCCACGGAACCAGCAGAGCGGCCGTCGCCCGTCCCTCGGCCAGTTCCGACAGGATCCCGCGGTCCCCTACACGAAGGAGGCACGTCGTCGCGATCACAGCACTCGTCAGGAACGGAACGGGAGCTACCGTGCGCCCCAGCTCCTCGAGCACTGTCGCCGCTTCGCGCGGGCCCGCACCGGATCCTCCGAGCTCCTCTGGAATGAGGAGGCCAGCCAACCCCACCTGATCTGAGAGAGCCCTCCGCAGCGGGGAGGTGTCCGTGTCAGGGTCGTCGTAGATCCTGCTCACGAAGTCGTCGTCGATAAAGCGGTCGAGCGTCGAGCGGACACTGTCCCGGAGTGCCTCTTCCACGTCGCTGTACAGCAGATCGGTCATCGGGGAACTTCCTTGAACGGGATGCCCTTGTCAGGGCGGTGGTCAGCGGGGAGCCCGAGCACACGCTCGGCGACGACGTTGCGCATGATCTCGCTCGTCCCTCCCTCGATGGAGTTGCCTTTCGCTCGCAGATACCGGAAGCCGGGTCCGCGGCCGAGGAACGAGGGCCGCTCCGTGCGGGTCATGGTCCAGTCGTCGTACAACAAGCCTTCTTCGGGCGCGAGCTCGAGCGCGAGTCCGCTGATCTCCTGAGCCTGTCGGGCGAACGCGAGTTTCATCGCGGAGCTCTCCGGTCCGGGAACCCCCGCCTCGAGCTGCTGGCGGAGCCGAACCCCGGCGAGTCTCGTCACCTCCGTCTCAACCCACCAGGCGAGCAGTTCCGCCTGAGCGCCAGGTGTGCGGACCGAGGGATCACGACGCCAGCGGTCGGCGACGACCCCGATCTGGCCGGCTTCGCGCGCGGCACCGGCGCCGATCGCGACGCGCTCGTTGTTCAGTGTGGCCGTCGCGACCTTCCACCCCTGGCCGACGTCTCCGATCCTGTCACTGTTCGGAACCCGGACACCGGACAGGAAGACCTCGTTGAACTCTGCCTCTCCGGTGATCTGTCGAAGGGGTCGGACCTCGACACCCGGGTCGCTCATGTCCACGACGAAGTACGTGAGTCCGGCGTGCTTCGGGACCGAGGAGTCCGTGCGCGCGACGAGTATCGCCCGCTGCGCATGGTGCGCGCCCGAGGTCCAGACTTTCTGCCCGTCGACGATCCACGTATCGCCGTCCAGCCTGGCCCTGGTGGCGACGGCCGCGAGATCCGAACCCGCGCCGGGCTCGCTGAACAACTGGCACCAGATGTCCTCGCAGGTGTAGATCCGGCGGAGGTACCGCTCCTGCTGGTCGGCGTCGCCGAAGGCGAGCAGCGTCGGAGCCGCCATCCCCATGCCGATGGAGTTCCGGCCGACATCGGGTGCGGGTGCGCCGGCCGCGGCCAAGAGGGCATCCACTCGCTCCTGCTCACCGCGCGATACCCCCAGGCCGCCCCTGCCGCGGGGGAAGTGCACCCACGCGAGTCCCGCATCGAACCGGGCCCCGAGGAACTCGGCCTTGTCGGTGGTGGCCGGGTCATAGTGGGACAGTAGGTCGCGGACCTTGTCGTCAAGCTCCGGCATGGCTTCTCACCTTCCTGATCTCGTTCCGGGCGAGTGCGTTCTTGTGGACTTCGTCCGGTCCGTCGGCCAGGCGCAGAGTACGGACCTGGGCGAACCATGCCGCCACGGGGAAGTCCTGGCTCACGCCTCCGGCACCGTGGATCTGCACGGCCTTGTCGAGGATCCACTCCACGGTGGCCGGTGCGGCGATCTTGATCGCCTGGATCTCCGTGTGTGCACCCTTGTTGCCGACGGTGTCCATCAGCCATGCGGCCTTGAGCGTGAGCAGTCGGATCTGTTCGATCCGCACCCGGGACTCGGCGATCCAGTCACGGACGACGCCCTGATCGGCCAGCGGCTTACCGAACGCTTCCCGGCCGGAGGCACGCGTGACCATCAGTTCGAGGCTGCGTTCCGCGATACCGATGAGTCGCATGCAGTGATGGATGCGCCCGGGGCCGAGTCGGGCCTGGGCGATCGCGAACCCGTCACCTTCCCGGGAGATCATGTTCTCCGCCGGCACGCGGGCGTCGGTGAAAACGATCTCGGCGTGCCCACCGTGGTCCCGGTGGTCGTAGCCGAAGACCTTCATCCCTCGGCGGATGTCCACGCCTGGTGTCTCCCGCGGGACGATGATCATCGACTGCTGGCGATGCCGGTCGGCATCCGGATCGCTCTTCCCCATCACGATGAGAAGTCGGGCATTCGGGTCCATCGCGCCGGAGATGTACCACTTGCGGCCGTTGATGACGTAGTGGTCCGCGTCCCGGACGATCGAGGTCTCCACGTTCGTCGCATCAGAACTGGCGACTGCCGGTTCAGTCATCGCGAAGGCCGACCGGATCGAGCCGTCGAGCAGCGGATCGAGCCACTCCTTCTTCTGCTCAGGAGTGCCGAACATGTGCAGCACTTCCATGTTGCCCGTATCCGGTGCCGCGCAGTTGGTCGCGAGCGGAGCGATGTGCGGGCTCCGGCCGAGGATTTCGCACAGCGGCGCATACTGGAGATTCGTCAGTCCGGCACCGGACTCCCCCGGAAGAAAGAGGTTCCACAGTCCCTGGCGTCGGGCCTCCTCTTTGAGGTCCTCGATGATCGGCGGTGGGTTCCAACTGTCCGGCGAGCTGTCCAGCTGCTCCTCGAATATCCTCTCCGCCGGATAGACATGGGTCTCCATGAAGGTGGTCAATCGCTCTCTCAGTTCGAGCGTGGTCGGATCGAAGTCGAAGTCCATGTCGCTTCTCCTGATGTCGGGGGCAGTACTTCTCTGACTCACCGGTGGGGCACCGCGCTCGGCTGGGCTGCGCCCCGGTGACGGTCAGTGCTCCGCGAGGGTGCGGGCGTACCGCTGCATGCCGCGAATCCACCGATCCGGGTCCTCGGTCTTGCGTCTGGCGAACTCGCGGACCTCGGGGTGCGGCAGGATCAGGAACCTCTCTTCCGAGATCGCGACCAGCACGTCCTCGGCCACAGTGCGCGGGTCGAGGACGACGCCTGCGCCGGTGACCGCACGGGCTGCCTGGCCGCCGCCCGGGGCATCCTCCTGCAGACCTCCGTTGAGCAGGTCCGTGTCCACTCCCATCGGGCAGAGGCAGCTCACGCCGATACCCTTGTCGCCATAGGTGACGGCCATCCACTCGGCGAACGCCACGGCGCCATGCTTGGTCACCGAGTACACAACCGATCCGATCTGCGTGAGCAGACCCGCCGCGGAGGCGGTGGACACGAAATACCCGTTGCCGCGCTCGAGCCAGCCCGGCACCATCACGCGCGCGGCACGGACGTGCGCTAACAGATTGACCTCGAGTCCCAGACGCCACTGGTCCTCATCGGCTGCCAGACCCGCCGCTTCACCCACACCCGCGTTCGCCACGAAGATGTCCACCGGCCCGAGCTCACGCTCGGCGACCGCCACCATCTCCGCGATCGTCCCGGGGTCCGCGGCATCGCCCGCCACCGCGGCGACGGTTCCGACGCCGGCGACCTGCTCCAGTCGCCCGGCGGTCGCGTGCACCTTGTCGTCGTCGATATCCGAGACCAGTACGCGGGCACCGGCCTCCAGAAACTGATGCGCCAGTGCCGCCCCTATGCCCCCTGCGGCACCGGTGACGATGGCGACCTTGTCCCGGACCTCCATGAGTTCCTCCCGTCAGCCGATCGGCTCAATCGCACGGCGAGCCGGCGACGTAGATGACCTGCCCCGTCACGAAGCCCGCGCCTTCGCTGGCGAGGAACGAGGCGGTGTGGGCGATGTCTTCCGGCTTTCCCGTCCGGGCCACGGCGGCCTTACCCGCGGCCGCCTTCTTCAGCTGTTCGAACTCGACACCGATCCGCTCGGCCGTCTCTGCCGTCATCTCGGTTTCGATGAACCCGGGGGCGATCGCGTTGGCGGTGACCCCGAACTTGCCGAGCTCGATGGCGAGCGTCTTGGTGAAGCCCTGCATTCCGGCTTTCGCCGCGGAGTAATTGACCTGACCCCTGTTTCCCTGCGCGGAGGTCGACGAGAGATTGACGATGCGGCCGAACTTCTCCCGGGTCATGTACGCCTGGCAGGCCTTGGTCATGAGGAAGGCGCCGCGGAGATGGACGTTCATCACGGCGTCCCATTCCGATACGTCCATTTTGAACAGGAGGTTGTCGCGGATGATCCCGGCGTTGTTGACGAGGACGGTCGGCGCGCCCAACTCCTCGGCGACCCGCTCGACCGCGGCGTCCACCTGGGCAGGGTCGGTGACGTCCGCTCCCACGCCGAGGGCTTCTCCGCCGTCGACAGAGATCCTTTCCGCGACGGCGCGGCAGGCGTCCTCGTCCAGGTCGAGCACCGCCACCGCCATCCCGTCCGCCGCCAGTCGTGTGGCGATTCCGGCGCCGATACCCCTGGCGCCTCCGGTGACGATCGCGACTCGACGGCCCTGTTCAGGGTTCATGCTTCTCCTCGGGTGTGCGGGTGAGCTGGACCACACCATAATTGAATCCGGGTTCAGTTTCAAGTAACTTCGCAACGGAGACCCCGACCGCGAGGAGTTCTGCCATGGCAAGCCCACAGCACCGTCCGTCGTCCGTTGAGGACCTTGAGAATCTCGTGGACGTGGAGATCGGCCCGACCGGCTGGCACGAGGTCGACCAGGCTGCGATCAACACCTTCGCCGACGTCACGGGCGATCACCAGTGGATCCACGTCGACCGGGAGAAGGCGGCACAGAGCCCCTTCGGCACCACCATCGCCCACGGCCTCTACAGCCTCTCGCGGACGCCCGCCCTTCTGCAGGAACTGCTGGCCGTCAACGGATTCGCGCACGCCCTCAACTACGGCTACGACCGTGTGCGGTTCATCCACCCGCTGCCGGTCGGTTCGCGGCTCCGGCTGCGGGCCCAGCTGACCACGGTGGACGAGGTCGCACCCGGCCAGGTGCAGGTCGTCATCAAGCTCACGGTCGAGGGCGAGGGCATCGACAAGCCCATCCTCGTCGCCGACTCGATCAGTCGCTTCGGCAACTGACCACGCTCCGGTGTCCGCGGGCGCCCGTGGACACCGGAGGATGCCGACCGGGTCAGCTCCTCACCCGGATCGTCCCGCTCAGCGGCGCCGACCACGCCAGCGCTCCATGGCCGCGGATGAGCGCATCGAGACGTTCGGCCGCCCCCGCCCCCCACTCGGACGTGCGCCGGTTCGTCAGGTCCACGTGCGCCTCGAGCATCTCCAGAACGTTGACAACGGTTCCGGTGCGGTGGTTCACCACGAGCGACACCGCGTGAGCCACCTTCCTGCCCCGCGCGATCCACCGCACATGAACGCTGACCCTGTCCCCCACGAGGACCTCACCCAGGAACCGGATGTGCTGCTCGATGCTGAACGTGCCGGCGCCGGCGTCACGGCGGTACTCGTCGTGCAGGTCCAGCGACCGGATCGACTCTTCGGCCGCGCGAAGATGCAGGGTGAAGTAGTGGCTGACGTTGACGTGGCCGTTGCCGTCCTCCCACTCCGGCGGAGCGACCTCGTCGACGAGGGCCGGGAGATCCGCGACCACCTGGTCAGCCGCGGGCAGAGTAGTCGGCTCGCTCATGGGATCAGGATCACCTTCCCCGTCACCTGCCGGGTGTCGAGTGCCGTCAACGCCGCGCTGGCCTCACTCAAGGGGTAGGTGCCGCCGATAACCGGCGTGAGCGCCCCACTACGCAGATGAGGTTCGAGTGCCTCCCATTCAGTGCGGATGTGTCCAGGACGGCGGAGCGCGTAGGCGCCCCAACCGACACCGACCACCGACACGTTGTTGAGCAGCAGGCGATTGACCTTGACGACCGGGATGTCGCCGGCGGTGAAGCCGATGACGAGGAGCCGGCCCTCCTCGCGCAACACCCGCAGTGAATCGGTGAAGCGGTCACCACCCACCGGGTCGACGACGACGTCGATGCTGCGCCCCACGTCGTCGCGGAACCCGTCCACGAACACGACCTCGTCGGCGCCTGCCTGTCGGGCGATCTCCCCCTTGGCCTCCGTCGAGACCACCGCGACGACCCGGCCCGCACCGAACGCCTTGGCGACCTGGATCGACGCCGTCCCGATGCCGCCCGCCGCGCCGTGCACCAGGACGGACTCCCCTGCCCGCAGGCCACCGCGCTCGATCAGAGCGAAGTAGGCCGTGCAGTAGTTGAACAGGAACGCCGCCCCCTCCTCGAAGCCCACGTCGTCCGGGAGCCTGAAGGTCAGGTCCGGCCGTGCGAGGACCTTTTCGGCGAACCCACCGAGCATGCACAGTGACGCCACGCGGTCGCCCGGCGAGAGGTCGGAACCCTCGGGCGCCCGGGTGACGACTCCGGCGACCTCGGCCCCCGGGACGAACGGGAGGTCCGGCTTCATCTGGTAGAGCCCCCGGGTCTGCAGTAGCTCCGGGAACGCGACGCCGGCCGCTCTGACATCGATGGCGATCTGATCGTCCGCCCCAGGGTCCGGCAGGTCGACCACCTCGACCGCGTCGGGCCCGTCAAGGGTCGAGATCTGAACAGCACGCATGGGGTCTCCCCTCTCTTCTAATGGACCGGCTCAGACCTTGAGCAGGAGCTTGCCGGTGTTGACGCCCTCGAACAGGCCGAGCAGGGCCTCGGGAAAGGCCTCGACACCCCCGTCGAGAACGGTTTCGGCGGCGACCAACCGGCCCTCGTCGATGAGACCGGCGATCGCGTCGACGGCTTCCCCGTAGCGGTCCCGATAGTCGAAGACCACGAAGCCCTCCATCCGCGCCCGGAAGACCAGGAGCGACATATAGCGCCGCGGACCTTCGGGCAGGGACTCCTCGTTGTACGCGGAGACCGCGCCACACAGGACCACGCGTGCACCGCGGGCGAGGTTCGCCAGCGCGGCGTCGAGGAGTTCTCCGCCCACATTGTCGAAATAGATGTCCACGCCATCGGGAGCCGCTGTCCGGACCTGCTTGAGCAGGTCTCCCTCGCGGCGGTCGATGACCGCATCGAGGCCGAGACCGCGCAGCCATTCCGCCTTCTCCTGTCCGCCGGCCACGCCGATGACCCGGCACCCCCTGGCCTTGGCGAGCTGTGCCACGATGCTCCCGACCGCACCGGCGGCGGCGGACACCAACACCGTGTCGCCGGGTGCGACGGCACCGACGTCGGTGAGCCCGAAGTACGCCGTCATCCCGGGCATCCCGAGCGCACCGAGCCACGTCTCCATGGGCGCGCGGTCGAGATCGAGCCGCGACACCCCGGCCCCGTCGGAAACGGCGTACTCGCGCACGCCGAACGTGCCACTGACGACGTCGCCCACCGCGTAGCCGTCATGCTTCGAGGCGGTCACCGTTCCGGCGGCAAGGGCGCGCATCACCTCACCGATTCCTACCGGCGGCACGTACGAACGAACGTCGTTGAGCCAGCCCCGCATCGCCGGATCGAGCGAGATGAGCTCGACTCGGACGACGAACTCGCCCGGTCCGGGCTCGGGCACCTCCACCTCGGCAACGTCCCAGGTGCTGCTATCCGGATAACCCTCGGGGCGCTGCGCTAGTCGGACTTCCTTCGAGTACGTGGGCATGGCAACTCCTGGGGCTCCGGGAAAATGTCTCTGTCGGCTGTCTCCACGGACGCTAACAAACAACCCGAACCCGGATTCACATTATTGTTGAATCCGGCTTCAGGTTCCGCTAGCGTCCCCTGTGTTGCGCGGCGCCGCGTCTGCGAGCCGATTGCCACCCCGACTCCAAGGACGGTTATGGATCCGAAGTCCCTGTTCTCACTCGAAGGCCGCGTCGCTCTGGTGACCGGCGGTTCCCGGGGGATCGGTCGCATGATCGCCGAGGGATTGCTCGGACAGGGCGCACGCGTCTACATCTCGGCACGGAAGGCCGAGGCCGCGGAGACCGCCGCGCGCGAACTGTCGGAGTTCGGGCCTTGCGTCGCCCTCCCGGCCGACGTCTCCACACTCGACGGGATGGAGGGACTGCTCTCCGCATTCCGATCACACGAAGACCATCTCGACATCCTGGTCAACAACGCCGGGGCAGCGTGGGGTGCGCCGTTCGACGAGTTCCCCGAGTCCGGGTGGGACAAGGTCATGAACCTCAACGTCAAGGCGCCCTTCTTTCTGACGCAGAAGGCACATGACCTGCTTCTCGAGGCCCACCGCCGGGGAGGCCACCTCGCGAAGGTCATCAACATCGCCTCGATCGACGGAATGTCCCTCAACCCCTGGGAAACGTACTCCTACCAGGCGAGCAAGGCCGGGGTGATCCACCTGACAAAGCGTATGGCCGTCAGACTCGCGCCCGAGGGGATCATCGTCAGCGCGATCTCGCCCGGCGCGTTCGCGTCGGAGATGAACAAGAACGCCCGGGACAACGCCGACGAGGTGAGGACCGGAATCCCCTCCGGTCGCATCGGCAAACCCGAGGACATGGCGGGCGCGGCGATCTATCTCGCTTCCGATGCCGGCGACTACGTCGTCGGCAGCGCCCTGGTGGTCGACGGCGGGGTCAACATCACCCGCTAGGAAGCGACGCTCACTCCGACCGCCTCGCGAACTCGGGAGCGGTGAGGCCCAGCGCGTTGGTCCACAGTCGCGTAGCGGTCTCGACCAATACATCGATATCGTGATCGATCCCGAAGACGAAGGCTTCGCTCGCGAGCCGACCCACCATGGCGGACAGCGAGATGGCGGCGAGCCTGGCATCGACTTTGACGTCTGCCAATCCGCGCCTCTGCAGATCGGCGATCGCCCTCGCATTCCTCGACACGAAAGCGTCGGAGCGCGCTTTCCGCACCGCACGGAAGCGCGGGTCCACCGCGGCGACCTGATGGAGCAGCTGGTTGAGCTTGGCGTTCCGTTCATACGCCTCGAAGTACGCCCTGTTGCTGGCGAGGATGATCGCGACCGGGTCGTCGGCCTCCTCGATTCTCCCGGTTCCCGGGTGGAGCATATCGTTCTGCGCTTCGTGCAGCACGGCGGCGAAGATCTCTTCTTTACTGTCGAACCACGTGTAGAAGCTGCCGATCGAGCACTGTGCCTCGGTGACGATGTCCACGAGCCTGGACTCCACGAATCCGTCGCGTTCGAACACGGTACGGGCACCCGAAATGAGACGGTCCCTCGTCCGTTTACCGCGAGCCGTCTGCGGCTGGTGTCCGAGCTTCTCGCTATCCACCAGCCCGGGAACCGCAAACTCGGCGTTGTCGTCGTCGAGCATGGTCACACCCTAATACCGGCCGTCCGCGACGCCGTGGGCACACCGACGACATCGCCGCGGTCACTCCCCGACCGGCCCCGCTCACCCACGCACCGGGACCCGCTCCGTCAGGTGCGTGGATGCAGCGGACCTCGGTCTCACTCCGCGGCTTCGGGGATGCCGTTGGCCGGCGGCGGGGCGTGTGGCGCATCCACCTCCTCGATCGGGGCATCGCCGATGTCCGTGATGTAGGTGGGTGTGATGGGCTCTGCGACGTCACCGCGGACCACCGAGATCGCCACGCCCGAGATGCCCAGGTGGGAGTCCTCGGAGTAGCGGAACGGGGCGAGCTGCGGGCCCTCGAACTCGCTGCCGCGCTCCTTGAGCACGTCGACGACGCCCTGGCGGGTGGGATCCGGGCCGGCGGCCTGAAGCGCCTGGACGAAGGTGTAGGCGTAGGACATCCCGTAGATGTGGTAGTTCGTCAGCTCGCCCTCGCCGTGCTCGGCCCACACGTTCTGCCACAACTGGGTCCACTCGTTGTCCGGCTCTTCGGTCGTCGGGAGGTAGTCGGCGGTGTAGGCGCCGTCGAGCATGGTCGAGCCGTCCTGGACCGCGCCCTCGGAGAACTCGGACAGCAGCTGGCCCACGAGCTGGGTGTCGCCACCGATGGACGCGTAGAACCATTCGGGGTCGTAATTGAGGCGCTGGGCCGCGAGCTGGCTGAGGGCGCTGTAGGCCGGCACGGTGAATCCGATGACGAAGTCCGCCCCGGAGGCCTTCAAGTTGGTCATCTGCGGCACGATGTCGGTGTTGCCCGAGGTGTAGCGCTCGACCGCGACGATCTGGTCGTCGATGAGTCGCCGGACTCCGGCCTCACCGTCGCGGCCCATGTCGTCGTCCTGGACGAGCATGCCCACGCGGGCGTCCGGGTGGTTCTCCTTGATCCACTGGGCCGCGATCTTCGCCTCGACCTCATAGTCGGGTTGCCAGCCGAACGTCCAGGGACGGTCCTCGGGATCGTCGCCCCACTGCAGGGAGCCCGAGGAGACGAAGAGATCGGGCACCTCCTCGTCGTTGAGGAAGTCGACCACGGCGCCGTGCGTCGCGGTCCCGACGCCACCGACCATGGCGAAGACCTCGTCCTGGAGGACGAGTTCGTTGACGACCGAGCTGGTGTTGGTCGGATTGTAGGCATCGTCCCGGTAGAGGTAGTCGATCTGCCGACCGTGGACGCCGCCGTTGGCGTTGACGTAATCGAAGTACGCGGTCGCTCCGACGGGGATTTCGCTGTAGCCGGGTGCTGCCACGCCGGTGAGAGGGAAGTGCCCGCCGATCTTGACGGACTCCTCGGTGATCCCGGTCTCGGCGGTCGCGCCGTCGCCGGCGCCGTCGGCGGAACGTCCGCCGGCCCCGCACGCGGTGACCATGCCTGCGGTCAGGACGAGGCTCGTCATGGCGGTGACGAGTCGAGAACTACGTTTCATCGGACTTGTGCTCCTTGTGTGGGGGTTCGGAAAGTGGAGTTCGAATCGGACGGAGTCGTGATCACCGGGTCAGGTCCGGGATCAGCCGGCGGCTGCGCGGCGTTCTCGCCCCGACCGCAGGCGGGCACGGATCGACCCGACGATCCCGCGCGGCGCGATGAGGATCACGATCATCAGAGTCAGGCCGTAGGTGAGAGTGGCCAGTTCCGCCGCCTGCAGGGAGGACAGTCCGAGACCGAGGCCGGCGTTGGTGGTCAGCTGGGGCAGGAACGTCAGGATGGCGGCGCCGACGAGCGCACCGGTGAGCGAGCCCAACCCCCCGATGACCACGCCGGCCAGGAGTGCGAGCGAGAGGGTGAGGCCGAACCCGGCGGGTGCCGTCAGCCGGACCACCAGAGCCATGACACCGCCCGCCAGGCCCGCGCAGCCGGTCGAGACCACGAAGGCGATCACCCGATCCCGACCGACGTTGATCCCGGCGAGTTCGGCCGCCACGCCGTCGTCACGGCCGGCCCGCCACCGCCGACCGGTCCGGCTGGCGGCCAGGTTGGCCAGCAGGAAGAACACCCCGATGAGCGCGAACCAGCCGACATAGGCGACGTACTTGGAACCTGTGATCTCTTGACCCGTGATGAAGAACATGACGTTCTCGAACCAGGCCGGTACGTCCGGGACTCGGACGTTGAGGCCTTGGTCGCCACCGAGACTGTCGGAGAAGTAGAGGGCGATGCCCGGCACGGCGACCGCCAGGGCCAGCGTCACGCCGGCGACGTACGGACCGTGCAACCGGGCGGCGGCCACGCCGATCACCGCGCCCACGGCGAGCGTGACGGCGGTTGCGATGAGCAGCACCACCGGCAGCGGCAGCGCCCGGTCGGCGTCCTGGAGTAGCAGAGCAGTGGTGTACGCCCCGATCGCCATGAAGGCGCCGTGGCCGAGGGAGAGCTGCCCGGACAGTCCGAGGAGCAGGCTCAGCCCGCCGGCGGCGATTCCGGTGTAGGCCATGGTGGCCAGCTGAACCTGCCGGAATGAGCTGACGGACTCGATCACGAGGACCACCAAGAGCAGGCCGACCAGAGCCAGCAGCAGATGTCGCAGCAAGGGGGAGGCGCGCAGCCGATGCCGGGCGCGGCCCAGGACGGGCGCGAGGGCGGGGGTACGGGCTTTCAACATGTGTCAGACCCTCCTCGTGGCCGTGCGGGAGAAGATGCCGTCCGGCTTGAGCAGCAGGACGGCGATGAGGACCGCGAAGGCGGTGAGCGGTAGCAGCTGACTGCCCGCGTATCCGGCCACGATGCTGAAGACGATGCCCAGGGCGAGGCCACCGACCACGGAGCCGACGGCACTGTCGAGTCCGCCGATCACGGCGGCGGCGAAGCCGTAGACGACGACGGCGTCCATATAGGCGGGGTGGATGAAGTTGCCGCCCGCGATGAGCACTCCCGAGAGCGCGCCGACCGTGCCGGCCAGTGCCCAACCGAGGGTGAGCATCCGCCCGACCCGCACTCCCAGCAGCCGGGCGATCTCCTGGTTGAAGGCGGAGGCGCGCATCTTCAGACCGAGCGTGGTGCGCTGGAAGAGCAGCAGGAGCACAACCATGACGGTGAGCACGGAGAGGATCGTGAAGATCCCGAAGCCCGTCAGCGCATAGGTCTGCTCGCCTATCTGGAAGCCCCGCATCCCGAAGGGCGCGGGGAAGGAGCGGAAGTCCGACCCGAAGACGATGGCCGCGAGAGCATGCAGTGCGGTGAAGAGGCCAAGGGTGAGGATGACGGCGTTGATGGGGGATTTGCCTTCCACCGGGCGCACGATCACGCGCTCCACGACGGCCCCCAGCACGAAGCCGGAGACCAGGGCCACCGCCAGGGCGAGCCAGTACGAGCCCCCCGCCTCGATCACGGTCAGGGCGATGAAGGTGGAGACCATGGCCATGGGGGCCTGGGCGAAGTTGATGATCCGGGTCGCGCGGTAGATGAGGACCAGCGCGAGTGCGAAGGCCGCATAGATCATCCCGAGGGACAACCCGTTCAGCACGATGTTCACGAACTGATGCACGTGAGACTCCTGTCTTTCATGGTCGCTTCCGGCACGCTCGGTCAGAAACCGAGGTAGGCGTGGCGGAGTGTGCTGTCGGCGGCGAGGGCGGAGGCATCGTCCTGAACCACGACGGAGCCGAGGTTGAGGACCACCCCGTGGTCGGCGATGGACAGCGCGGAGCGAGCGTTCTGCTCGACCAGCAGGACGGTGAGCCCCTCCTCGACGGACAGTCGGCGCAGAGTCGCGAAGATCTGGGCGACGATGCGCGGCGCGAGCCCGAGCGATGGTTCGTCGAGCAGGAGCATCTTCGGGGTGGCCATCAGGGCGCGTCCGATGACGAGCATCTGTCGCTCGCCTCCGGAGAGGACGAGCGCCTGGGCGTCTCTGCGCTCGCTCAGCACGGGGAACATCTGGTAGATGCGCTCGATGTCCGCGGGCTTCGACCGGTCAGCACGTCCCATCCCGCCCAGCCGGAGGTTCTCGTCGACGGTCAGTTCCGTGATGACACCGCGGCCCTCGGGAACCTGTGAGAGCCCACGCGGGGGCATGGCTTCGACCGGAAGCCTCGTGATGTCCTCTCCGTCCAGGGTGATCCGTCCGGATCGGGCGCGCACGAGCCCGGAGATGGTGCGCAGAAGCGTCGTCTTGCCGGCGCCGTTGGCGCCGAGCACGGCGGTGATCCGGCCGCTCTCGGCGGTGAAGCCGACATCCCGCAGGGCGGTCGCGGGGCCGTAATCGACGGTCAGGTCCTCGATGGTCAGCACTGATCACTCACCGTCCTCGGGGGAGGATGCGGCTGTTCCCTCGTCCCCGACCGTCTCGCCCAGGTAGGCGGCGACGACGGCCGGGTCGTTCTGGACCTCCGCCGGGGTGCCGCGGGCGATCCGGCGGCCGAAGTCGAGCACGACGATCTCGTCGCACACGGCCATCACGAGGTCCATGTGGTGCTCGACGAGCATCACGGCCATCCGGTCGCTGAGGGCGCGGATGAGGTCGCCCAGCTCGTCCATCTCCGCATTGGACAACCCGGAGGCCGGTTCGTCGAGCAGCAGCAACTCCGGTTCGACCGCGACCGCGCGGGCTAGGGCGACGCGCTTACAGATGGCATAGGGAAGCGACGGCGGAAGCCGGTCGGCGTGGGCGTCGATCCCCAGTTCCTCGAGAATGCTCATGGCCCGTTCGCGCAGGGCCAGTTCCTCGCGGCTGCTGCGGCCGACGCCGAGCAGTCCCGCGAAGAACCCGGACCGGGCGTGCCGGTCCAGCCCGACCATGACGTTCTCGAGCACGGTGATGTTCTCGAACAGGCCCAGGCCCTGCAGTGTGCGGGAGATACCGAGCCCTGCCAATTGATGTGGGCGGAGGCGGGCGAGCCGCTCCCCCTTCCAGGACAGCGATCCCTCCTGCGGCTGGATGAAGCCGCAGGCGACGTTGAACAGGGTGGTCTTGCCGGCGCCGTTGGGGCCGATGACGCCCTGCACTGTCCGGGGTCGCACGTCGAGCGAGACGCCGCTGAGGGCGCGGATCCCGCCGAAGCGCACGTCGATGTCGCTCATGCTGAAGAGCGAGTCATGGGTTGCGGTCCGGGGGATGTCCGGTTCGACGATTCTGGCGGTGTTCAATCGGCACTCCTGGTCGTTTGTGGTTCGTCCGGGGGCCCGCCCGAGCGCTCGTTTCTCGACGGCGGTAGGGACGCCGCGCCCAGTATGTGTTGCAGATCACACGGGCGCTATGGGCGCCGAGCACAAATCTGGTTGAGCACCCGGTGCGCGAGCGGCCCAAAAGGGGGTCTCTCCTGTGCGCCGCGTGAGATTCTGGAGAAATGGACGGGATGACGACGGACGCTCTCGCCGAGTCGGGACGCGAGGATCGACTCAAGGCGGCGTGGGCCGAGATGTTGGAGGATTCCGACCGCATCGCGGACGAGATCTCCGCCACGATGGTCGCCAAGGACTCGGTCTCCGGTTGGTCGACCCCGGAGTTGCGGGCCGTGCTGCGGCGTAGCATCCGCGAGCACGTCCGGCGGGGACTGAAGCGGCTCGGCGGCCAGGTCGACGACGCGGGGCGCGAGGTCAGGGTGGCCGACGTGTGGCGGGCGACAGGCATTGAGCGGGCGCGCCAGGGCGTACCCCTGGAGGCGGTGCTGTCCGCGTACACCACCGGAAACCTGGCCCTGTGGGAGGCCATGACTGAGCGTGTGCGGGAGGGTCGGGCCGACGTCTCCACCGAGGAGCTGTTGGCCGCAGGCCGCCGGCTGTGGCGGGACCTCGGGATCCAGAGCGAGGTGATGAGCGAGGCCTACCGCCGTGAGGTCGCCAGGCAGGAGTTGCGGGACCTGCGTCGGCAGGAGAACTACCTCGCCGGCCTGCTCGAAGGCCGGGCCTCGAGTCCGGAGTTCGCCACCCAGGCCGAGGAGATACTGGGCATCCGTCCCAACGTTCCCCTCGCGTGCGTCGTCGCGATCCTGGAGGACACGCGCAGCGAACCCCTGCGCCACCCCGAGGACCGCGTCGAGCGGATGGGCGGGACCTCCCGGTGGGGCGTGCGCGACGGCGCCCTCTACGGCGTGGTCACTCTCCAGGGCGTCGACGAGGCGTGGCTGACTGATGTGCTCCGCCCGGCGGTCGCAGGCCGAGTCGGCGTGGCCCTGGCACGCCACGGTATGGCGGGGACCGCCGCCGCGTTCCGGCTCGCCGCACGCGCCGCGGCCACGCTCTCGGCAGGCGAGCAGCGTCTCGTGTGGGCCTCGGCCCGGCTGCCGGAGCTTCTGCTCGAGACGAGCCCCGAGGTCGGGGCGATGATCGAGGAACAGGTGCTCGGCCCGGTACTGGCGTTGCCGGATCACCAGCGCACGACGCTGCTGGAGACCCTCCGGGCGTTGCTGCGCCACGGCGGCTCGGCCACGTCCGCGGCCGGGGAGCTGTTCTGCCACCGCAACACCGTGATGTATCGCAGCCGTCAGCTGGTGGGGCTGACCGGCTGCGACCTGCAGGAGCCGCGCGGCAGGCTGTTGCTCGAGCTCGCGATCATCGCCCATGACCTCGCCGTGGCCTCCGGCAGGGGTGGGGCCTGACGCCCGGTGCGCTGCCGGGGATCCCGGTTCACCGGCAGCGCACGACGAGTTCAGTGGGCGAGCCGGGCCCGCAACTCCCGCTTGAGGATCTTCTGGGAAGGCCCCATCGGGAGTTCCGGGAGGAGATGGACCACTCGGGGGTACTTGTGGTGGGCCAGGTGCTCCCTGGCCCAGGCGACGAACTGGTCGGAGTCGACGTCGCTCCCGGGCTTCGGGACGATGGCGGCGCAGACCTCCTCGCCCCGCTCGGGATCGGGGACGCCGATGACGGCGACCTGGTCGACACTCGGATGCCGGGCGAGCACCTCTTCGACCTCTCGCGGGTACACGTTGTAGCCGCTACGGATGATGAGATCTTTACTCCGGTCGACCACGGTGACGAACCCCTCGCGGTCCTTGGTACCGATGTCGCCGGTGCGGAACCAGCCGTCGACCATGACCTCGGCGGTGGCGTCGGGGCGGTCGAGGTAGCCGGCGAAGACGTTGTGCCCGCGGACGACGATCTCTCCGAGCTCTCCTGGCGGCAGCGGCTCGACCCGATCGAGGTCGGTCGGATCGGTGATCTCGACCTCGACCCCCCAGATCGCGTGCCCCACCGTGCCCGGTCGGGTACCGAAGATCTGCTGGTTCAACGCGGAGGTCGGCGACGTCTCCGAGAGCCCGTAGCCCTCGTAGACGGGGGTGTCGAAGACCTTCTCGACCTCCTCCAGAACGGCCACCGGCATCGCTGCGCCGCCCGAGGTACACGACCTCAGCCGCGGCAGCTCGGCGGTTCCGTCGACAGCCCGGAGCAGCTGGATGAACATCGTCGGGACGCCGAGGAAACGGGTCACCCGCTCGCGCACCATGATCTCCAGCGCCGCGGCGGCGTCGAAGCGCGGCTGTAGGATCAGCGTGCCGCCGACACGGAAGGTCGCGCCCATCACGGCGCTCTGCCCGAAGATGTGGAAGAGCGGCAGAACTCCCATGACGACGTCATCCGGCGACAGCCCGTTGCCGTCGAAGGCGTTGGTGGTCGCGTTCATCACCAGGTTGAGATGGGTGAGCATGGCGCCCTTGGGCGCTCCCGTGGTCCCGCTGGTGTAGAAGACGACGGCGAGATCCTCGGCCTGTCGCGTGATGAAGGTCGGCAAGGGCTCGCTGGCCCCGTCGAGCTCGTCGACGTCGTACGCCTCGGCACCGGTAGCCCGGGCGACGCCGGCCGCGGTGGCGGCGAGTGCTGCGTGGTAGACCACCGCGGCGGCACCGGAGTCGCGCACCAGGTGGGCGGCTTCACGTTCCGTGAGGAGCGTCGGCACCGGCACCACGACCGCGCCAGCGGCCAGGATGCCGAAATAGGCCCGCACGAAGCCGACCACGTTCGGGGCGAGCAGCGCCACGCGGTCACCGGGGCGTACGCCCCGATCCGCGAGGGCCGCCGCGACGCCTCGGGCGTCATGCCACAGCTCCGCGTACGTGACCCGGGTGTGCCCCTCGACGAGCGCGACGTGGTCGGGTCGGCGACGGGCCGGTTCGGCGAGGAGGGAAACAAGGGAGAGCGCCGTCATCACAGCCCCATGTTCTTGGCGATGATGGTCTTCATGACCTCGCTGGTGCCGCCGTAGATGCGGTTGACGCGGTTGTCGGAGTACAGGCGCGCGATGGGGTACTCGTTGATGAAGCCGTAGCCACCGTGGAGCTGCAGGCAGCGGTCGATGACCTCGCCCGCCACCTCGGTGCAGAACAGCTTGGCCGAGGCCGCCTCGGCGGCCGTCAGCTCACCGGCGTCCAGCGCCTCGAGCGCCCGGTCGGCGACGGCCTGGGCGGCGTCGACCTTCGCCTGGCACGCGGCGAGCTCGAACTTGGTGTTCTGGAACGACGCGACTGACTTGCCGAACACCTCGCGCTGCTGCGTGTACTCCGTGGCGAAGCGCACGGCGGCAGCGGCCTGGGCGTAGGCGCCGTAGGCGATGCCCCAGCGCTCCGAGGGCAGGTTGCGGCCGAGGTAGGAGAAGCCCTGGTTCTCCTCGCCGAGCAGGTCCTCGACAGGGACCCTGACGTCGGTGAAGGACAGTTCGGCGGTGTCCGAGGTGCGCAGACCCACCTTGTCGAGCTTGCGTCCGACGGCGTAGCCCTCCGAGTGGGTGTCCACGGCGAACAGCGAGATGCCGAAGCGACGGTCGTCTTCTCGCGGCGGCGCGGTGCGGGCGCAGACGATGACGCGGTCGGCGTGGACGCCACCCGTGATGAAGGTCTTCGCGCCGTTGAGGACGTAGTGCGAGCCGTCCTCGGACAGCTTTGCGGAGCTCTTCATGCCCGCCAGGTCCGAGCCGGTGCCCGGCTCGGTCATGGCCAGGGCCCACATCTCCTCGCCGGCGACGAACTTGGGGAGGTAGCGCTGCTTCTGCTCGTCGGTCGCGAGCATCTTGAGGTAGGGCAGCGCCAGCAGCACGTGCACACCGGAGCCACCGAACGAGACGCCGGCACGCATGGTCTCCTCGTACTGGATGGCCTCGAACTTGTGCGACTCGAGCCCGGAGCCGCCGTACTCCTCGGGCACGTTGATGCCGAACAGTCCCAGATCGGCGAGCTTGTAGTAGAACTCGCGCGGCACGATGCCGGCGTCGAACCACTCCTGGAAGTTCGGGACGACCTCGGCCTCGATGAAGGCTCGGAGGGTCTGGCGGAACGACTCGTGATCGTCGTCGAAAACGGTGCGGAGCATTGATTCCTCTCTTCGCGCCCGCGCAGTGCGGAGGGGCGGGCGCACAAACCAAACGGCGTTCGATTAAGGCCGACGGTACAGTACTGTGCGCTGGGTCACTGAAAATTCGCGAAGGAGAGGGTGATGGGCCGACCGCACGTGGCAAAACTCGACCAGCCACGTATCCGCGCCGCCGCGCTCGCCCTCGTAGACGCCGAGGGCCTCGAGGGTATGAGCATGCGCCGGCTGGCCGCCGCGCTCGACGTCACGCCGGCCTCGTTGTATTTCCACTACGCGACCAAGGACGAGTTGCTCGACGCGGTCACGGCCGAGGTGCTCGCCGACGTCGATACCTCCGGGTTCGAGCTGGGATGGGAGGCCGGCCTCCGGTCGTGGACGCGCTCGTTGCGCGCGGCGCTCGCCGCTCATCCGCGGCTGGTGTCGGTGATCTCTCCGTCACCGGGGCGCCGGGCGGACTCTTTGCAGCGGGCGGAGGAGGTGCACGGCGGGTTGGTCGAGAACGGCTGGCCGCCCCGGGAAGCGACCATGATCGGCGCTGCGGGCAAGTACCTGGTGTTCGGTGCAGCGATGGGGTCGTTCGCATTGGGCTTCGCCGACGACCCGCAGGTGTACGCCGACCGCTACCCGCACCTGGAATCGGCGCACAAGCTAGCCGACCGTGCCGCACAAGTCGACCACGAGAGCTTCGAGTTCGCACTCGACAACCTCATCGTCGGCCTGCGCGAGCGGTTCGAGCACGTAGCGGTGTCGCGACGCCGGGGCCCCGATCGCCCCGGGTCGGAGGGAGGCTCTGACTCCAGGGACGGATGATGAGGTTCACGGCAGCAGCGAGGGAGCGCGCCGTCGAGCCTCCGGGTCGCACTGGCTAGCAACCCGCCGCGGCCTACGGCGCGCCCGCGCCTCACTCCTCACACAGACAAGACGGATGACCGACCGGGTCGAGGTCCACCACGACGACGACGAGCGCCACCACCCCCACCCGACCCGCGAACCCAGGGCCCGCGGGACTAGCAGCGTCAGCCCGCGCTGGAGCGGAGGCACCCTCCGAGGGCCGCCCCTCACTGCTAGCGTGACGAATCCGCGCCCGCGGTCGAGGAGTTCCGCGGATCTCCCGCGGTGGGGCGACGGCTCCACCGGAGAAGAACCCATCAGTGAGTGGACCACTGACGCGATCCTCTGGTGGCTCTACGGGCGTTCACCCTCATAGCCGCGCGCATCAGCGCCCGCCCCGCCGCTGAGCCGAAACCCCAGGACAGGCTGCGGGAGTAGCGATTACCGCACTTGTTCGTAGTAGCCGACGCCGACGCATCCGTCGTAGCGCCACGCGCCGCCGGTCCAGGTGAAGCGGTGGATAGTGGGGTCGCCGCCGCCCTGGTAGTAGGCCTGCTCGCCCTCGGTCCCCTGATGGGTCGGCTCGGGCGGCAAGTTATAGGCGTTGGCCGTGCCCGCTCCCGCCAGAGCGATGCCGGTGGCCGTGGCCGCGGCCAGTAGCCCTCCCGCCAGTGCCCGTCGAATCCTGCTGGTCATAGTGCCCTCCTGGTGACTGGTGCTTCCACCGCCCAGTGTCTCGGCGCCGATCGGCCCCGGGTACCCGTAGCGCTACGGGTTTACGCAGCGCCGCGCGGACGGCGGAGCGTCGCCGGATAAGAGAGGGGTCACCGTGGGGTGGCGGGGGAAGACCGCGGGACGACGACGACAAGGCCATCCCCACCCGCGCCCCGCATCACTCGCCGAGGCGGGACGTGCTGAGAGGGTCATCGACGTGGAGCCCCGCGATCGCCGGACGTGCCGCCTGCCCGGGCCACCGCGTCGCCCGGCGCGCTCCGCGCGGTCTCACTCCTCGCAGAGGCAGAACGGGTGCCCGACGGGGTCGAGGTACACCACAAAGCGCCCGTCGAGGCTGGGCTGGTGATCGTGCCGCCGCGCGCCGGCGGCGAGGACAGATGGCTCCGAGTCCACGATCGAGTTCACGTGGAAGTCGAGGTGCACCTGCGCGGGGACCGGGCCGTCCGGCCAGGTGGGCGCGCGGAAGTCGGGGACGGTCTGGCAGGCGAGCGCGAGCGCGCCCGACTCACCTTCTGGCGGCAGGACGTCGACCCAGTCCGGGTTCTGTTCGCCGCCATTTATCCGCCAGCCGAGCATCGACGCGTAGAACTCGGCGAGCTCACGCGCGTTAGGACAGTCGAGGGCGACGACCACACGCCGCGCGCTGATGCCAGCCATGGCATCACGCTACGACCGAAACGGGGACTCTGCGGGCGGATCGCCTCTTCAGTCTCCCGGAGCCGTGTCGGGCAAGGAAGCGCGAATCCTCTCGAAACAGTTTGAATTGTATAGCGCGCGTCGGGCGTAACTCTGACCAGCAGATATACGAGCAGTACCTCGGAGCGGCCATCGAGTAACTGAGCTGCGTTAGCTAGCTAAATATTCACTTCCATAGTTGCGCCGATTCAGCGTCGTAAAACGCAACGTCGAGCGAGACATTCGGCTTAACGGACTTCCTATCAGAGACAAGACGGTTAGCAGCCTTCACTGTCTGCTGGTTAGCGGGAGAAGATGGATCCCCAAAGATCGAAACAGCGACTCTCTTGATATTAGACTTCACGATCGCACTAGTTATATGTGCATCATTCTCCCCGAACGATAGACCGTAGGCCAGCAGGCCGCCGCCGACCGCAGCCAGCGACCTAAGCCCCTTAGACAAGTAGTCGCTCGTCTGAATCTTAGCTAGCTTGTCAGTACTAGTTCCCTCGGTGACAATTAGCGGAAAATTATTTCGACTGAGCTGGTATCGAATCTGGTCAATGAGCGCAACGTCTGTACGAACCCACGTCAATTTTTGAAGCTGAGCACTAGCGATGTCGCGGTAAAGATGCAGCGCCCCGTGCAAGTAGTAGATCGTCTGATTATGAGGATTTAAATAGTCCCAAATGACGTACTCAGCACCCTGCTCCAGGCCGCGAAATCCGTCGTCGCTCTCCACGAAACTTCCCACTTCGCCAGCGCGCATAAGCGCCCAGTAGAGAAGGAGGTCGTAATTCGCAGTGAAGACCTTCGAGTGCGGTTTAATGAAGCCCACCACTCTGCTATACGCTTCGTCGGAGATTCTATTCGGCCGCTCTGGATGAAGTTCTGCCAGCGTAGTTGCCAATAGCTCTTTCAGAGCGTCCGATTCCTTACGGAGAACACTGATCTCGATAGCGTAGCGACTAGCGTCGAGCATTTCGAGCGTTGTCGCCGCGTCCATCATCTTTCGAATAACCACTTCGAAGTCGCAGGTTTCGAACCGCGTGAAGAAGCTTTCCGCCATCGAGCTTACTCGGTGGCGATCCCGAGCATGTTCCAACAGCGCACCGTACGAAAACCGGTCTTTGTCGTATGCGACGCTGAAGCCATTTCCCAGCAAGAGATGCGGCTTGGTCTTCGCAGGGGTGCCGTCAACCCACTTGTATGCAGCTTCATAATCGAGAATCTCAACGCTCATCATTGCAGCCTATACCGGGTCGAGCACTTGTTAACAGCGTGCAGAAGATCCAGCTTCGAAAGTCGCGGGGATTTCTGAAATGCCAACCGCAAGCACCGATGTCATCAGCGGTTGCCCCTTAGCAGCTTATCGCGCCCCTCGACTCCGCACGCGGGTGTTCGCGTCCTACGTCTAGCTGCGCGCCTACGACTGGCCACAAGTCGTACGATCCACTGCATCAGCTGCCAGAGCGACGAGTCGACCTGATACCCGAGGAGCTCAGCCGTGTCCCCGGCGCCCCCATTCGGCGAGCAATCCGCCTCGGTTAAGCGATTGCGGCTGCGAGCAGCGCAGCAGACAAGCTAACGACGGCGCCTCCCTGGCTGCCGCGTTCGTGAATGGCCCTGCCCGAAACGACCTAAAACGACGTGCCACTTCACCTGACATTCTGAACCTTGGTGAATATGCCACCGTGGAGCGACCGCTCTACTCGCGAGGACCCATTCGCGGACTCCCAACCGACGTCGTCGTCCTGTGGCTGACCGGCCAACAACCGCGAGCGCGATCCGTATCGACCGGAGTGCCGCAAGAATCAGGTGCGCTACACGCAATCGACGCGTCCACCCCTCGACGGACGATCACCTCGTCCCTACCCCGCGCGACCCACCCCTCGATGTGCGGCCGCCGTCCCGAGAGGTGTCCCCCATGAGCCGCCCGACGTCCGTCTCCCCCACCCATCCCGCGCCGCGCAGCGGCCCGATCCGTCGCGAGCCCGCGCCCGGCGACCGCAACTCCGTCCCCACCCGACCGCCGACCTCCCGCCCCTGGCAGCTGTGGCGGGTCCTGGCGCTGTCGGCGGCGTTGGTGGCGCTGCTCGTGCTGCGCGGCGTCGTGCAGGCCACGGCGATCAACCGCTTCCTCACCGACTCGTGGCCGGCGGTCGACGAGGCGGCGGGCCTAGCGGCGTCATCGGCCGGCTGGATCATCGACACCTCGTTCGTGGTTGCCACGGCGTGGGCGGCGATCGCGATCTGCACCTTCGCCGGCTCGCGCGCCGGGCGGGCGATATTCACCGCACTTCTGGCGGGCAGCACGGTCATCGGGCTGTGGAGCGCGGTAGCCCCTCAGGCCGCGGCGCTGGGCAGCGGCGAACTCATCGTGGCCGCCGCGCATCCCACGTTCATGTCGCTCACCTCCCTCGCAGTGGCGCTCGTCGGCATCGCGATCCTGGCGCTGCTCTACCGCCCCGACGTCAACGACTACTTCCGCGCCCACTCCCCCGCCACCACCGGCCAGCGGGACCGCGACCTCCTCGAGCCGACGCTCCCTCAGACCCGCACCGGGGCACCGCTCACGATGAGCAATCCCCCTCAGCCTCGAGCCACCGACCCGACCGAGCGGATCGACACGACCGCCACCACGAGCCCCGCACCTACCAGCGCCACTCCGTCCCGCGAGGAACCGATCGCACCCGCGATCTGACGGGTGAGCGTCGAAAAAGGGCGACGACGACGAGCTCCACCACCCCCGACCGACCCGCAACCTCACACGGCCGCGGGTCTGGCCGCGTCAGCCCTCGAGGGAGCTGAGCCAGTCGCTGAGCACGCTGGCCAGCTGGCCCGGCGTCTCCACGGGCAGCATGTGTCCGGTCTGCGGGATCTCGACGTACTTCACATGCGGCGCAGAATTCGCGTCAGCCCACTTCCGTTGGTCTTCAGTGGGCACCACCTGGTCATCCGAGGCGCCGACGATCAGCACCGGGCACGAGGCCTTCGCGGGGAAGTCCCAGCGGTCGGGCCGGGACCCGATAGCCACCGAGTGTGCGGCAAACCGCTCGGGCCCGTAAACCCGCGCGGCCCGCAGGCGCTCGGCGCGGACCTGCGGGTCGTGGCCACAGTCGCCGTAGTAGACGGCCTCCATGCCGTCGAGGGCGATCTCCTCGTACTCCTCTTGGCTCAGGCCCGCCGCCCGATCGGCCCGAGCCGCCGCGGACTCCGGGCCCTCGGCGCCGACGGGAGCGGTGACCAGCACGAGCCCGGTGGGCAATGACGGGCGCCGCTCGGCCAGATGCATGGCCACCACTCCGCCGAGCGAATGCCCGACCACCACGCTGCCGTGCGCGATTTGCTCGGCCACCTCGTCGACGAGCGCATCGAGGTCGGCCACGGCCGGGAGGTCGAGCGCCGTGCCGCTCAGTCCGTCAGGCAGGGCGGCGATGACCGGGGCCCACGTCTGGGCGTCGCCGTGCAGGCCGGGGAGGAACACCAGGGTGGTCATGAACTCGACGGTACGCGCGCGGGCACCGGCCCGGGCCGATCCGGGCCGTCACCGGTCGCAGTTCGTCAGGTCCGTCTCGGCGAGCGGCTCGCCCTGGAGTATCACGTAGGTCACGGCCAGCACGACGTCTTCGGTCCACCAGTTTCCTTGAGTGATGGGGAAGAGCGGGTGTCCGAGGCGCCCACTTCGGAGGGCGGTAGCGAGGCGAGCGCTTGCCTCGGTGTAAGGCTAGAGGAGATTCACTCCGGAAGAGAGGAGGGCGGGACCGTCGCTGACGATGCTGCCCATGGTGTTCTGGGCGTCCCCCACGACGATCGTCCGCATCACCGGAACGTGGTCAGTCGCGCAGTAGGTGATCAGCGAGTGCACACCGTCCGCGATACCGTCAGCCGACACCGTCGCCGGGACGAACGCGGCGGGGAAGGCGACCGGGGAGCCGTTCGCGGCACGCAGGACCGTGGTGTTCTCGCCCCGAAGTGTCTCGCCGATGTTGTCGAGGTCGACGAGGTTCTTGATGCGGTCGATCACGCCGTCGGCCTCTCCGCGCTCGGCGACGACTGCGACGCAGCCGTCGACCGGGACCGTGAGGTCGGTGAGCCCGATCTTGAAGGTGGTGGACACGGTGTTGCCCTCCACGTTGTGGCTGACGGTGGCAGCGGAGGCGACTCCGGCGGCACCGACGATGAGGGCTGCTGAGGCTGCGACTGTCGCGGCGGCGCGGGTGGCGAGTCGGATGGTGGTCATGGGATCTCCTGTCAGGGTGGGGTGGTACTACATGGATGTCGTAGCCCGGACGGGCCGGGGGGACTAGCTCCCCAGCGAGCCGAGGGACCCGGAGCTGCCCAGGCCGATGGCGATCGACGCCACCAGTCCGACCAGCCCCAGGGAACCGGTGGCCGGCTCCTCCGGGTCGGTGCCAGGGTCGTCGTCGTCGATCACGGTGAGTGTCTCCGTGACGGCACTCGGGGCGTAGGCGTCGGGATCCGCCGGAACGAACTCGGCGCGAACCGTGTAGGTGCCGCGCTCGCCTGCGGTGAACGCCAGGGGGGCCACGCCGTCGACCACCGGGACGAGGCGCTCGTCGCCGTCGACGGTGAATCGGACATGCCCCTCGGCGCCGGACGGGGTGATCGTGGCGGTGAGAGTGATCTCCTCGCCGGTCTCGACCGTGCCCGCGTCGAGTTCCACGCTGGTGGGTTCGGCGGCCGCCTCGACTCCCACGTCGACGGTCAGCCGGCCGGTGCTGGAGGCGTATCGGTCGGGGTCGGCGGGGGTGAAGTCCGCGACGACGACGTGCTCACCTGCCGTGGCGAACGTGTGCGTGAGGCTGGCCGAGCCGTCGGTAACCTCGGCGGTGAACTCGTCGTCGCCGATCGTGAAGGTGACCGCCCCGGCCGCGCCGGTGGGAGCGACGGACGCGGTGAAGGTGGCCTCCTCGCCTACCCGGACGACGTCGGTGTCCACGGTGACCTCGGTCCGCGTGGTCTCGGCCGCGACGTCGACGCTCCGGCTGTCGCTGCTCTCGGTGTACCGCTCCGCGTTGGTGGGGATGAACGTGGCGGTGACGGTCACCTGCCCGGCCGTTCCGACCGGGAGTTCGGCGGTGGCGGTGCCGTCGCCGGCGACGGGGACGCTGACGCTGACGCTGGACACTCCCGCGCTGAACCTGATGGTTCCTGCGGCACCCGCCGGGGTGACCGTGGCGGAGGCTCGCACCGTCCCGCCTGCGGTGACCTCCACGGCGTCGAGGGTGAGGTCGGTCTGGGTGGTCTCGGCCTCGACGATCACGGTGAGCTCGTCGCCGCTGGATGAGTACCGGGCCGCGGCTGTCGGGGTGAACACGGCGGTGACGCCGTGGTCGCCGGCGGTGGCGAAGGTGTGGGCCAGCGTGGCCACTCCCTGGGCGACCACTACCGGGTACTCCTCGCCGCCGACGGTGAACGTCACGATGCCGGCCGTGTCCGCCGGGGTGACGGCCGCGGTCAGCGTGGTCTGCTCGCCGACGCGGACCTGGTCGGTGCCGACCGTGACCGAGGTGGACGTGGCGATCTGCTCGATCACGGTGATGGTCTGGCTGTCCGTGCTGCCGATGTACCGGGTGGCGTCTGCGGGGACGAACGTGGCGGTGACGGTCGCCTCGCCCGGGCGGGGGGCCTCCAGGTCTGCGGTCGCGGTGCCCTCGGCGTCGACGGGAGCGCTGACAGTGATCTCGCCGATCGTGAACTGGACCTCGCCTTCCGCACCTGCAGGGGACACGCTGGCAGAAGCCTGGAAGGTACTGCCCTCGACCACCTCGGTGGCAGCGAGGGTCAGTTCCGTTCGCGTGGCCTCCGCGGTGATGTCGACGGTCTGGGCGTCGCTGCTCCCGGTGTAGCGCTGCGGGTTGGCGGGGATGAACGTGGCGGTGATGGTGTCGGTTCCGGCGTTGCCAGCGGTGAACGTGGCGGTTGCCTCACCGCCGGCGACGTCGACGGTCTCGGCCCGGCTTCCGTAGTCGAAGCGGACCCGGCCGGCGGCCTCGGGCGGGGTGATGCGCGCGGTGGCGGTCACCTCCCCACCGGCGGTGACCTCGACGGGGTCGAGGGTCAGGGCGGTCTGTGTGGCCTCGACCTCGACGTTGACCGTGGCCTGGCCGGCACTTGCGATGTAGCGGTCGGAGTCGGTCGGGACGAACGCGGCGGTGACCGGGTATTGGCCCGCGGTGGCGAAGGTGTGATTCAGAGTGGCAACGCCGCCCTCGACGGTCGCGGTGTACTCCTGCCCGTCGATGGAGAAGGTGATGGTGCCCGCCACGTTCGCCGGGGTGACCGTCGCGGTCAGCGTCATCTCCTCGTCGGCGCGAACCGGGTCGGCTCCGGCGACGAGCGTGGTCGCCGTGGCGACCTGCTCCAGCACGGTCACGGTACGGATGTCCGAGCTGCCTGCGTAGCGCTCCGGGTCGGCCGGGATGAAAGTGGCGGTCACCGTCATCGCTCCTGGGGCGGAAGCCTCGAGGTCAGTGGTAGCGGTGCCGTCGGCACCCACGGGCACGCTGACGGTGGTGTCCCCGGCGGTGAACTCGACCGCGCCCTCCGCGCCGGCGGGGGTGACGATCGCGGAGGCGCGGATGATGTCCCCCTCGATGACGTCGTTCGCGTCGAGCGTGAGGCCGATCTGGGTCGCCTCGGCGTCGATCTCGACCGTCTGGGTATCGCTGCTTCCCGTATAGCGAGCCGGATCGGCGGGGAGGAAGGTGGCGGTGATGGTGCCGGTTCCGGCGTTGCCGGCGGTGAAGGTGGTGGTGGCCTGGCCGTCGGTGACGTCGACCGTCTGGGTCTGGTTGCCGTAGTCGAAGCGCACCCGGCCGTCGGCGTCGGCCGGGGTGATCTGCGCGGTTGCGCTGATGTCACCGCCGGCGCTGACCTCGACCGGGTCGAGCGTCAGACCGGTCTGGGTGGCTTCGGCCTCGACGGTGACAGTGACCTGGCCGGTGCTGGGTGCGAAGCGGTCGGTGTTGGTGGGGGTGAAGTCGACGACGACGACGTGCTCGCCCGCAGACGTGAAGGTGTGGCCGAGCGTGGCGATGCCGCCCGTGACAGTCGCGGGGTAGGTCTGGTCGCCGATGGTGAACTCGACGCTCCCGGCCGCGTTCGACGGGCTGACGCTGGCGGTGAGTGTGGTCTCCTGCCCGGCGTGGACCGGGTCCGCATCCGCGGTGACCTCGGTCGACGTGGCGGTCTGCTCGAACACGTCGACGGTCTGGCTGTCGCTGCTCTCGGTGTAGCGCTGCGGGTCGGCGGGGATGAAGGTGGCGGTCACGGTCATCTCGCCGGTCGTATCGGCGGGAAGCTCGGCCGTGGCCGTGCCGTCGGCACCGACGGGCACGCGGACGGGGTCGCCGCCCGCGGCGAATTCGATGTCACCCTCCGCGCCGGCGGGGGTGACGCTGGCGGAGGCCTGGACGGTCCCGCCGGCGAGGACCTCAACCGGGTCGAGAGTCAAGTCGGTGCGGGTCGCCTCGCTCTGGATAGTGACCGTCCCGCTGCGTGAGGAGCCGTTCCACTGGCTGGAGTTGGCGGGGATGTAGGTGGCAGTGACCGACTTGGAGCCGGTCGTCGAGAAGGACGTCGTGGTGGTGGCGACCCCGTTGACGACGTTCGCCGTGAGGGTCTGGCCGTCGACGTCGAAGCGGACAGTTCCCGTCGGGGTGTTCGTGCCGTGGTTGGCGCTCACGCGCGTGGACAGCGTGACGTCCTCGCCCACACGCCCGGTCGACGGGGTGACGGAAACGGCCTGCGTGGTGGTGGCCACGGCCGGGAGGGTGAATCGCATGACGTTGTTGGTAGGGCCGTTCCAGCTGCCTCCAGTGCCCAGGTGGGCCATGATCCCGAACTGGAAGACGGTGCCGCCCTGTACGTTCTCGGGAATCCGCATGGTGAGCCAGCCGTCGCGAGTGCTGCCACGGGCCACCGGCCTGTCCGTGACACTGGGTTGCCCACCCCAGAAATTGTTCTGGGCTCGACCGTGGGCACCGACGTTCTCCATATTACTGCCGCCGCCGCCGACACCTTCGAACCCGTTGGGCATCGTCACGCCATAGGTGTTCAACACCGACGGCGTGTACGGGAAGCCGGACTGGTGGTTTCGCGCGAGCATGTTGATCCGGATCGTAGCGCCGGGTACCCGGGCGTTTGCCGCAGTGTCGAGCGTCGCCGTGAAGTCAAAGTTCCCTAGTCGGGCGGTTCCCGTCTGCGCACTCGCCGCAGGCGCCAAGCCAAGGACGAGGGCGATCGCCGAAAGGAACACCGTCACGGCCCGAGCGATCCGCGACGGGGAGAGCGCAGATCTCGGGCGGGCAGGGCGAGCGTCAACAGACATCGGGAGGCTCCGGGGGTTGGGCGACGGAGGTGTCGGGGGCCGGTGGATCTCGGATCCGTCCGCCAGCCGACGCGCTTATGCGGCGACTCAGTTGACGGAACAACATCACATCTTAGTGAACATGCAGATTAAGTAAAGCCCCATTTTCGTAGGCCGGGAGTTCGGCTAGCTCGACCTTAGCCGGGCCGCACGGAGGGGCCCGAGAGGGTCGCCGAGGCGGCACATCGCAAGGTGGACCTGAGGACGAGCCGCGGTGAACAGGACAAATACGCCAGGTTGCGGAAAAGGTAACGAGCGCTAGTCGACCCAACCCCGCTGACGAACCGAGATAAACGTTCCGTTTCCGCGTCTTGCGCGACTGAGAATTACCTATATAGTTCGGGTCAGTTAACTCGACATGCGTCCAGCTCTCGGGGCGCTCCACCCAACTTCTTCGAGGAATCTCATGCGCCGCGTAATCGCATGGTTGTCCGCCGCTGCAGTGACGTTCGGCGCGGCTACCATCCCGTCGGTGGCCACGGCTCAGACGACCCGGTCCACCGCTTCTTTCACGACCACCTGCTACATCGCTGCGCCGAGTGTCGCGGGCATGGGCGGGCCGATGGACATCACCCCCCAGAACCCGGTACAGATCCACGTGACCGCCCCTGAAGCGGTCGACGTCGGCGACAGGTTCACTGTGACCTTCGACATCGACCCGATCAACGTCTCCCTGGATAACCTCCCCGGGGCAATCAGCCTCCGCGAGGCGTCACGACTCAAGCTCGACCTGCAGCGACCCGCCGGTACCCGACTGGTCGGGTACAACTTCAGTGGCGGCAATATCCCCATCGCCGACGCCCAGGTCATCACGGTGAACGAGAGCGGCGCCCCTGACGTCAACGGCAACGTCCTGCGCCTGACCAATAGGGGTCACAACACCATCGGGAACGGCGGCAACACCTCGCAGAACAGCCACGCTGGCCTCGGCATGAGCCTTGCCGGCGCCAACTCGCTGGCCTTCGAGTTCCCGCGAGTGACCCTCACTTTCGAGGCCGAGCGTGCAGGCACTGCCGCGATCGGCGTCCGTACCCAGGGCCAAGCGGCCGGCTACGGGCCCAACCCCGCCAGCTTCCTCACCATGCTCGCATCGGCGAGTGTCCCGTTGCTGGGCACTCAGTGGGTTCCCGGATACTGCAGCCCCCGCGGATCGGCTGCCTCGCCCATTGACCAGGGCGCGGCGTCGATGAAGACCGTGCAGATCGTCGGTCTGCCCACTTCATCCACCCTCACCGGACCTGACACCGTGTACCTGCGCACCCCGGCCGAGTTCGTCGCGTCCGTCGAACCCGACATCGCCGGTGAGGTCACCTTCGTCAGCGGCGCCCAGCGGGTCACCGTCCCCGTGACCGCCGGAGAGGCCCGGGCCGAGCTGACATTCACCGCACAGCCGGACGAGCCGGTGCGATCCGTCTTCACCCCGACCGATCCGCGATACGCGACGGCGGTCTCCGAGCTGCCGATCACGGTCGAGCGTCTCGCCACGGAGATGACCCTGCAGGCCCCCGAGACAACTGACGCCAACACGAGGACCAGCCTGTCGGTCAGCCTTCCGAGCGAAGCCCGCGGCACTGTCACCTTCACCGGCGGCGGTCTGGAACGCACCGTGGACGTCCGTGACGGGCGAGCCGCGACGAGCCTCACGTTCACCCAGGTCGGACCCACGGAGGTCGAGGCGGTGTTCATTCCGTCCCCAGCGTCCCCATACGCGTCGGCAACCGCATCCACGTCGATCGTCGTCGAGGAGAGCACCAACACCACGCTGATCCTCAACGGTCTGGACTCCCCGGGCTATGTTGCCGAGCCTCTGACCCTCGAGGCCGTCATCAACCCGGCCGAGGGGACGGAGAATCCTCAGGGGAGGGTCGAGTTCGTGGCCGGTGCGCAGACACAGATCGTCGACGTCGTTGACGGACGGGCGACCGCAGAGTTCACCTTCGGACGTGCCGGCGGCGTGGAGGTGTCCGCGACCTACCACCCGACCGGTACGGGTCAGAACCGAGCGTCGGACTCCGGCACGCTCCAGATCGTTGACGCCGTCTCGTCCGATTCCGAGCTCGTCGGCCCGTCCGCGATCGAGCCGGGGCAGGCCACGCCCTACACCATCGTCGTGAGCCCCGCTGGGGCCGACGGCACCGCCGACGTGCGGATCGACGGCCGCGTGGTGGCCACCGATGTGGCGATCATCGACGGCGAGGGGCAAGTCCACCTCACCTTTCCGCCGGCCATCTCTGCCGACAGGCAGGTCACGGTCGAGTTCACTCCCGCACATCCCCGGGTGGTGCGCCCGCACAGTTCGGTGCACACGATCCGGGTCTCCGCCTCGGCGGTGAACGTGGGTGCTCTGACCCTGACGGTGGCCGGCCCGGAGGTCGCACTCTCGCCGGGAGAGTCCGCCGCGTTCCGCGTCGAGGTACTCCCCGAGGACGAGTTGACCTCGCCGGCCACCCTCAACGGGTACCTCACGGTGAGCAACAACGGCGAGGCGGTTCTGGGTGCTGACGGCGAACCCCTTCGGATCGCCGTGACGCGGGGGGTCGCCGACGTTGACGTCACCTGGACGAGCGGATACCCGGAGGCCAAGTTCCTCCAGTTCACCTACCACACCGCCGACGGGACCGAGCGGGTCTCCGGCGGGATCAACGTCACTGTCATTGGCGAAGGGACCGGCGACGACGGCGTCATCGTCGGCCCCGGCGACGGCAGCGGCTCGCTGGACCTCGGCTCGCTCATGGGCGATGGCGCCGGCTCTCTCGATACAGGGAGCCTGACCGGCTCCCTCGGCAGCTGACGGCCAGGAAAAGGACACACAGATCATGATTCGTAAAATTCTCGCCGTCTTCGCTGCCCTCGCCCTGGTGGTGGGACTCGCTCCAGCGGCACATGCACAGAACACCGGATCGGTCCGCATCGGCGACTTCACCTTCAATGCCTCCATCAACACCGGACAGAGTCAGCTCCGCCCCGGTGGGCACGTACGGATCGACCTCACCGCCACTAACACCCACGGAACCGGAGTGTGGCTCGCCAGTAATCGCGTCCTCAACACGTATGGTTTCACCGTTCCGACCGGATATACCCTCCGCGGCAGCGGTGGCGACCATATGTCAAACGTCGGAGATCACGGTCAGCACAGCTACTTCGGTGGAAACCCCAGTAACTTCGCTATGCGAACAGTTCAGAGAGACAGTTCCCGCTCCGGTTGGCTTTCGTTCAACATCCCGGCCGATGCCCAGGGCGGAAGTCGACACAACTTCGGGATTCGTGCACACCTTGAGACCAACGGTGACTGGTTCCCGACCGCCGAGAACGTCGTCGGATTCACGTTGGGAGCGGTGGCAACGACTACTTCGGTGACCGCCAGCCCCGCTACCGCGCAGGAGGGCACCACCACCACCCTGACCGCCGACGTGTCCGCCGTGCACGGCACCAACGTCGTGACCGCTGGCGACATCGTGTTCGAGGTCGACGGTGTCTCCATCGGGTCCGCGCCCGTCGGTGCCAATGGCCGGGCGAGCGTGCCGTACACGGTTCCGCTGCTGGACAACCGCGATCCGGTGACTCAGACCGTGACGGCCCGCTACTCGGGTGACGCTCCGAGGTTCGGCGCATCGACGTCGACCACCACCGTTCGGGTCGATCCTGAACCGAAGTCCGAGGTGACGAGCACCGTCGGCCTCACCGCCTCCCGCGGCCTGCCCGAGAACGGCCGACTCCCGGTCGCGCTCGACGTCGAGATCGACACGAGCAACGGCCTCGACCTGCCGGAGGGCGCCCAGGTCGAGATCCTGCGAAACGGCGTCGTCGTCGACACCATTCCCGTCGAGGGGGTCACGGCCACGTACACCGACACCGTGGACTACTCCACGGTGGCCACGTACACCTACACCGCCCGGCTCCTCGAGACGGAAACGTACGACACCATCTACCGGGGTGCCACGTCGGACCCGGTAGAGGTGCAGGTCGCGCCCGCGATCACGCCCACCGTCTCAGTGGCGGTGGACCGTGACACCGTCCTGATCGGGCGCGCGGTCGACATCACTGCGACGGTGACCGCCGACGGCGGTCCGTTGCCGGCCGGTACCGAGCTGATCATCCGGGCCAACGGCCGGGACATCGGCACCGTCACCACTGACGCCGGCGGCAACGCCGTCCTCGCCGGCCACGAGTTCGACATCCCAGGGGACAAGAACATCGTCGCGGTGTTCGAGGGCGCCCAGATCGACGGCACCAATTACCTGATGGCGACGTCCGCTCCCGCCAGGCTGACGGTCGAGGCACTGCCGGAGGTGGACTCGGAAACGACCATCGAGCTGCAGACCGTGGCCACCGCCGGCGACGAGGTGACCATCACCGCCGTGGTGTCCCGCCTGGACGGGCGGGACCTCACCGACGCCGGAACCGACGATCTCGGCTCCGTGTGGTTCTTCCGGGACGGCGACGCAATCGGTTCGGCACCGGTCGTGATCAACTCGGCCACGGGTGAGGCCACCGCGGTATTCACCCACCGGTTCGCCGAGCGCGGCGAGTACCGCATCACGGCGGAGTACTCAGGCGCATTCGGCACGGACGAGGTGATCGCCCCGTCCGAGACCGCTGACGCGACCGTCGTGACGGTCAGGCCCTCCGAGATCGAGATCGATGAACCCGGCCCGCCGTCCAACGAAATCGACCTGAGCTTCGGTTCCCTCGACCTCGGCAGTGCCATGGACGTCATCGGGACAGACAACCTGAGCAGCCTCGGCAACCTGGTCGGCTGACCTCACCCCACCACCCGCCTGGCGGGCACATTCGGCGAAGTGCCGGAGGTGCCCGCCAGACGCGTATCGCGGAACCGACACACCTGTCTGTTCAGAGGTGATGGGGTGGTTGAGTCAGAGTGGATCGCCGAGAAGTCGAGGCCATTGCTTCGGCAGCTATCTCGATCGGTCCGGTGGAGATGTCGCGGAGGCGATGCGGACCTGGGTACCGCTGAAGCAACGGAACCGGCCACGTTGAAGGCCTCTTCCTGCGCTGGCGTCGACAACCGCATCATTAGCTGCCGGCGGGACGAGTCGGCTACGCCCGCGTGAACTGGTGCGTCAACTCCCCGAGCGACGTGATCGTCTCCCCGAACGGCAGGAGCCGATGGAAGGCCGTCCAACTCGCGGCCTGAGAGACGACCGAACCTAGCGAGGGGTCCCGGTTTTGCCTCCCCAGATCTCGCCGCTTCTCATCGCTGTAGCCGCGGGCCTGACTGTGGTCGCATGCGTTGCGAAGACTGACTGGAAGGCCTGTCGCGGTGTGCCTGCGGGGATCCTATAGGGAGTCGCCTCGATGCCCGGGACCCGCGTGGCGCGGCAAAACCGCTGGTAGATCCTGCTAGGAGTGTGGCTCGTCGCTCTGCGAACTGTCGAGCTTGGCTTCGTCAAGGCCAGACCACTCGACGTAGTCGGCCCATGCCCGGCCGTACTCGGCGTCAGTGGCGTCGCGGGGCGGCTGTGGCGCCGCCTCCGGGCTGTCTCGACCAGCGCGAGAGCGAAACGGATTGAACATGGCGACTCCGAAGGCCGAGTGAAGAAAGCGTTACATACCTTCTGTCGCCGTTCAACACCTCAGCGTTACAAAGCGACGTGGATTGTTGCGCTGCCCGCCTGCACTCACCGACTACGATGGAGTTGCGCAGGGACTTGCCGCCCCAGATTCTTGCTAGCGGTCTCGCGTCCGCACAGGTACAGGGCAGGTCGGGCGGGTAGCACTGGTCGAAACAGTCGGTCGAGCTCCTGGTTCGAACTGACGGACGTGCATAAGAAGCGATTAGCGGCGAAAGTGAGCCGCCGCGGGCCATGGCGGGTCCTGGCCCTATCGGCAGCGTTGCTGACGCTTCTCCTGCTCCGCGGCGATCGCGATCTGCACCTTCACCGGCTCGCGCCGGGCGGGCGGTCTTCACCGCACTCCTGGCGGGCGGCACGGTCATCGGGCTGTGGAGCGCGGTGGCCCCTCAGGCTGCGGCGCTGGGCAGCGGCGAGCTCATCCTGGCCGCCGTGCATCTCACGTTCATGTCGCTCACTTCCCTCGCGGTGGCGCTCGTGGGCACCGCGGTGCTGGCGCTGCTCTACCGCCCGGACGGCAACGATTACTTCCGCGCCCACTCCGCCCACGCCACCGGCCACCACCGGCCAGCGGGACGTCGGCCACGCCGAGGAGACGCTCCCCCAGACCTGCAACGAGGCAGCGCTGACGATGACCAGCCCCACCCATCACCGCGCCACTGCGGCGACCGAGCCGATCGGCGCGATCGCCACCCCGAGTCCCGTTCGCCCCAGCGCCACCCCGACCCGCAAAGAACCGATCGCACCCGCGCTCTGACGGGTAAGCACCGGGAAGGGGCGACGACGACTAGCCCCATCACCCCCGACCGACCGGCAACCCCCACGGCCGCGGGTCCGGCAGGGTCAACCCCTGCGGACGCCGGGCCCGTCGCCGACCACGCTGCCCGGCTCGCGGCCGCCGGCGCCGGCACCTGGACCGGCATCGGCACCGCCACCGGCCAGGTACCGGACCACGAATTCGCCCTCCGGACACGGCCGCACGATCCCGAACCCCTGGGCCAGGTGGATGTCCTCCGCGCGCACCATCTCCATCACGGTCTCGCTTTCCACGTGCTCGGCGACGACCTGCATGTGCAGCTGGCCGGCGAGGCCGACGATCGACCGGACGATGGTGCAGTCGGTCGAGGAGGTGTCCATGGTGGTGACGAACTGGCCGTAGATTTTCACGTAGTCGAACAGCATGTGCTTGAGGTAGAGGAACGAGCCGAAGCCGGTACCGAAGTCGTCAACGGCCAGACGGATTCCAGCGGCGCGGAGTCGCTGGGCTTGGGCTCGTGCCCCGGGAACGTCGTCGATCTGTGCGGTTTCTGTCTGAAGAGAATCGCCCGCCTCGAGGTCGGCGCCCTGTGCGCTGTCCTCGTCCTTCTGGTCGCCGTTGCTAATCTGGCCCGGATGGGCGGCGAGGGCGCGCAGGCGACCCCGTCCCCCTCTCCCCCGGCGGGTCAGGCCGTGGCGATGAAGGCGGCAGCAGACCTGACGCCGTGGACCTTCACGATCGACGAGGCGTATGCGTACGGCGAGCGGGCATGCGAGGACATCCGGGATCCGAACTATGACGGGTTCGGCGGCTTCTACATGGGGGTCCGCAAGACGTGGGTCGCGATGCGGATGGACGCGGACGGTCTGTCGAGTGAGGAACAGGTGGAGCACCTCAGGCGTCTCTACGCCGAGGCGGTGCGCTCACTGTGTCCGGAGCTCCTGCCGCACCTACCGCCCCTGTACCGCTGACCCCTACGCGCGTCCCCTTTATTACATCGCTTCTCGCCGGGGTGCCCGAACGGCGGCCGTCTGAGGGGTGAGCAGCGGGAAGGGGCGACGACGACGAGCTCAACCTCCCCCGGCCGACCCGCAACCCCACACGGCCGCGGGTCCGGCGGGGTCAGCCCTCGAGCGAGCTGAGCCAGTCGCTGAGCACGCCGGCCAGCTGACCCGGCGCCTCCACGGGCAGCATATGTCCGGTCTCCGCGATCTCCACGTAGGTCACCTGCGGCGCCGAGTTCTTCTCCGCCCACTGCCGCTGCTCGTCGGTGGGCACCACCTGATCGTCCGAGGCGCCGACGATCAGCACCGGGCACGACGCCGTCGCGGGAAAGTCCCAGCGGTCGGGCCGGGACCCGATGGCCACCGAGTGCGCGGCGAACCGCTCGGGCCCGTACACCCGAGCAGCGCGCAATCGCTCGGCGCGGACTTGCGGGTCCTGTCCGCGGTCGCCGTAGTAGACGGCCTCCATACCGTCGAGGGCGATCTCCTCATACTCCTCCTGGCTCAGGCCCGCCGCCCGAGCGGCCCGCGCTGCCGCGGACTCCGGGTCCTCGGCCCCCACCGGCGCGGTGACCAGCACGAGCCCGGCCAGCAACTCCGGGTGTCGTTCGGCCAGGTGCATGGCCACAACTCCGCCGAGGGAATGCCCGACCACCACGCTGCCGGCCGCGACCTGCTCGCCCACCTCGTCGACGAGCGCGTCGAGGTCGGCCACGGCCGGAAGGTCGAGGGCCGTGGCGCACAGCCCGCCGGGCAGCGCGTCGATGACCGGGGACCACGTCTGCGCATCGCCGTGTAGGCCGGGAAGGAACACCAGGGTCGTCATGAGCCCGACCGTACGCGGGCCGACAGCAGCCAGCGCCCGACCAGTAGATTCAGCACCAGCCGAGGTGCCCGGGGGCGTTCGCACCGCGCGAGTGGTGGCGCCCCGTACCTGCGGGCCAGTCAGACTGAGGTCGTCCACCTGGCGTTCAGTCACGTGCGTCCGGTGGTGAGCACGTACATGGGCGACCTGGGCGAGGCCGTGCGCGACGGCGAGTCGGGGCTGCTCGTGCCCCTACCCCCGGGCGACCTGGCGGCGCTAGCCCGGGCGCTGGAGCGCCTGCTGGTGAAGTCCGGCATCCCCGTCTACACCGCCGACGCCGACACCATGCGGCACCGGGGCTTTTGGGAGCGGATCACAGCCGAAGTGGGTGCGGTCCCGAGGCACTTCGCGTACCCGAACGGCGGACCGTCGGACTTACTGGACCCAGACGTCGCGGCGGTCGCTGACGCGGGGTTCGTCAGCGCGGTAACCACCAGCGAGGGGATCCACTACGCAGACTCGGATCGCTTCCGGCTCCTGCGGTTCAACGTGCACGAAGAGCGTTTCTGCGCGCAGACCGGCTTTGTCTCCCATGGTGCCGGACCGGCACGCGAGCACAACCGGAGATCTCCGCATACCGCCATCGAGAAGCGTCTCTTGGGCCGAAACCAGCCCGTTCGACTCGCATTCAGGGCGGACGAATACCGCGTCGCCGCTCCGGTTTGAAGCAGACGTACCAGTCTCAGCGAGGTCCCGCCAGCACACCCCAGCAAATCTGCGCCGCCGCCGAGCAGGCCGGAGCCAGATCTGACATTTTTTCTTTAAGGACACGACCATTCGGGGCTACTAGCAACTGGACGATCAGAAAAAACGCCGGTGCGGCCTACACTGACTGGGTGACACCGAGTCGGAAGGTCCTATGAGCGATCGCATCTTTATGTCTAAGGCGCATATCACCGACGCCGAAGAAGAAGCAGTCCGCCGAGCAATCCGCTCCGGATGGGTCGCGCCACTTGGCCCCGAGGTCGACGCGTTCGAACTGGAAGTCGCCGACCGGGTCGGAGTGAAGGGTGCGCTCGCACTGTCCTCAGGAACTGCCGCACTTCACTTGGCGCTCCTCGAACTTGGCGCGAGACCGGGCACAGCTGTAGTGGTATCTTCAATGACCTTCGCCGCCTCGGCTAACGCGGTCGCGTACACCGGTGCTGAGCCTGTCTTTGTCGATTCGCAAAAAACCGATGGCAACATTGATCCCGAACTACTTTTCGACGCTATCGACACTCTCCACGCCGAAGGGACCGAAGTCGTCGCGGCAATGACGGTTGACCTCATCGGGCGCACATGCGACTACAACACCTTAGAGGCGGGACTCGCGGAGCGAGGTGTACCGCTTTTGGAGGACGCAGCAGAGTCGCTGGGCTCATCTATAGCGGGCCGGGCAGCAGGCTCGTTCGGACGTGCCGCAGCGTTGTCGTTCAACGGCAACAAGATCATGACTACTTCCGGCGGCGGAATGCTGCTCTCGAACGACGAACAGCTGCTCGAGCGGGCTCGGTATCTGTCGACTCAGGCGCGGCAGCCAGTCGCCTGGTATGAGCACACCGAGATAGGATACAACTACCGTCTGTCGAATATCCTCGCTGCCATCGGACGTGCACAGCTTGGCCGATTAGACGAAATGATCGCCCGTCGCCGAGACATACGCAAGCAATATATGAGGGCATTTTCCGGCCTAGATGTCCGGTTCCTCGGTACAGCCGACACCGAGGGTGAACAGATCGAAAACTGCTGGCTCACGGGAATCGTGCTGGGTGATTCGATCACTAGATCACCTGACGACATCGTCGCTTCACTGAGTGAAGCAGGCATTGAGGTACGCCGTCTGTGGAAGCCAATGCACCTCCAGCCCGTCTTTGCCAACGCGCGGGCGTTCACGAACGGCGCATCCGAGCATCTATTTGCGCGCGGACTTACTTTGCCCAGCGGATCCGCTCTAACGGATTCAGAGGTTGAACGCGTAATAACCGCACTCCTGAATAACTTCGAAAGCCCACTGAGCGACCAGGCCACTCGATAGGAGCGCCTGAAGATGACTTCAAGACCTTCCGCGACTCCAACATTATTCGACAGGAGCAAGCGCGCTTTCGACGTGTTGGCTTCTTCACTAGCCCTCATAGTCACGGCACCGGTAACGATCGTCCTCAGCGTACTCATCGCAGTGAAACTCGGCCGCCCCGTCTTGTTCCGCCAGGCACGCCCGGGTCAACATGGCGAAGTGTTCGAACTCGTCAAATTCCGCACGATGTTAAACCCAGATCCGAGCCGGGGCATCGAGACAAACGAAGATCGTATGACCGCCTTCGGCTCTAAGCTAAGGAACTGGAGCCTAGACGAACTGCCGAGTCTGTGGAACATTCTTACTGGGGATATGTCGTTGGTTGGCCCGCGGCCGCTATTAACTACCTACCTACCGCTTTACACCGCAGAACAAGCCCGTCGTCATGAAGTTAGACCCGGGTTGACGGGGCTTGCTCAGGTCAACGGTCGAAATCAGCTCGATTGGGAATCCCGATTCGAGTTTGACGTAGAATATGTAGATAATCGGTCGTGGCGGCTCGATGCGAAGATACTTGCCCTGACCTTTCAGAAGGTCTTGAAGCGCGAGGGAATCGCTACCACTGGCCACGTAGTTGGCGCTCCGTTCCAAGGGCGCGAGGACACCCAGTGACCCGTGTCGTAATCGCCGGCGCCGGCGGGTTCGGGCGCGGCGTCCATTCGTGGCTGATCAGCTCGCCTCGGCACCTCGCCCAAGGCGGTGTCACGGACATTGTTTTCATAGACGACGCGCCACCTCGCGAACATCTTTATGCGGAGCACGTCGGTCGAATATCGGATTTTCAACCAAGTCCGGACGACCGAATCCTATGCGCAATTGGCGCTCCAGCAGTACGCCGAACTGTCGTCCAATTGCTAGCGCGACGGGCAGCTAAATTCCACACTTTCGTGGCCGACACAGCCGTCTTAGCGCACGGGGTCTATGCGGGCGAAGGCGCAATAGTCTGCCCCGGGACAGTAGTCTCGGCAGACGCATACATTGGCCCACACGTGCACATAAATTTCAATTGCTCAGTTGGACACGACACTACAATAGGCGAGTTTTCCACGCTAAGCCCGTCCGTAAATATAATGGGGGAGGTAAACGTCGGCGACTCAGTCTTCCTGGGAGGCAGCTGCTCTGTTCTGCCCAGAATAGAGGTAGGACGGCTCAGCACAATCGCGGCTGGAGCGACGGTAGTCGAGAGCGTTCTCAGTTCCACGACAGTGGCAGGGACTCCCGCTCGAGCATTGGCAAGGGGAAGGGAAGCCGATGACGCTTAGGGAAACAGTTTTCTGGGCCTTCGATCGCGCTCGCGGCGGCCACATTAAACGAGAAATACTTGAAATAGAAGCTGCTGTCAACCAGCCGTCGGCAAAACAGCAACAAGATGCGCTAGAGGCGCAGCTTCTACATGCTGGCTCTAACGTGCCGTTCTATGAACATCTCAGAGGAATTCGCAAGCTGGAAGAGTTTCCTGTTGTCAATAAAGCAACTATCAAGGAGGCCGGTGATCGATTTATTGCAACCGGGACTGACATTCTGAGTTGCACAACCGCATCAACGAGTGGTTCAACTGGCACGCCGTTTTCTATCTTGCACGACCGCCGCAAGCGTCGCCGAGTATCGGCGGATGCGATCTACTGGGGTCGCCAGGCAGGCTACGAATTGGGGCTCCCGCTCGCTCACCTAAAAGTATGGAGTGACCGGAACCGGATCACGCCGGCGACTCGCAGATTTCGGAACATCATTCCCATCGACACCACGAAGCTCACTGGCGAGGAGATACTCGCCGCGCTAACCGCGGCGGCTCGCAACCGACCACTGTCGGTTATATCGTACGCCTCAAGCCTCGACCTACTCGCTCGTTCGTTGGAGTCCGAGACTTTCAATGGAACTCGGCGTTCTCCTCTCCCGCGAATCGCTTCAATCGTGGCGCAGTCCGAGCATTTACCTTCGGAAGCACGGCGCCTTCTCCGTGAGCATCTCGGAGTCGACCCGGTAAGCCGGTATGGCTTAGAGGAGATTGGGATAGTCGGTCAGCAAGCCCGAAACGGAAACAACGACTACAGGGTCAACTCCTCTTCCGTCGTAGTTGAGATTCTAGAGGATGCGAGCCCAGAGCCAGCCCCCCCTGGCCGGGTTGGGCGAATTGTAGTAACCGAGCTCATTAACCGAGCGCAACCTTTGATCCGGTACGACACCGGTGATCTAGGGGCATTCCGTGTTGACGAGCATGGTCGCCTTGATACCACCAAACTCGCAGTAGTCGAAGGCCGTAAACTTGATCAAGTTTATGACGCCGACGACCGTCCGCTGACTTCAATGGTGATGTACAACCTTTGGTGGCGCTTCCCTGAGATTAGGCAGTACCAGCTCGTACAGAAGGGGCGCGCCGACTATCTACTGCGCCTGAACGTTTCACCCGGATTCAACGACGAAGCTGACGTCATTCACCGGTTTAAGGAAATCGTAGGCGCTTCCGCCAACGTCGAAGTAGAGCTCACTACCGAGAGTTTTGTTCTCTCATCCGGTAAACGCAAGAGTGTTGTCAGCAACTACAAGCCGGCGATGCAGCGTTAGAACGATCCAAGTTTTTGGGAGCGATATGGAATCGGGAACGACGCCAAAGCACGTGTGGGTTATCAATCACCACGCGGTGCTGCCCTCTAAAGACGGCAGTGGGGCTCGCCACCTGAGGCTTGCCGAGCTTTTACCACGATATGGATGGACAGCCACGCTGTTGGTGGCAAGCACCCGGCATTCTAATGGGAGTCAGGCACTGCGCGGCTGGCGGGCGAGGAAGTTGACGGTAGAAAACGGGGTCCGTGCCCTGTGGATTCGCAGTAATGCGTACGGTTCAAGCCTCCCCCTGCGCTTTTTGGGCATGTTCACGTTCACGGCCAACCTGCTTCGCCCGAGTGCAACGCGCGGCATTCAACAACCCAACATAATTATCGGAAGCACCGTGCACCCCATTGCGGCATGGGCCGGTTACCGACTATCACGTCGCCACAACGTGCCGTTCGTTTACGAAATCCGGGACGTTTGGCCTGAAACGCTTTTCGAATTGGGTCGACTCGGACCGAAGTCCCCAATTTCTCGCCTACTCACAGCGTTGGATAAGAAGCTAATCAGCCGGGCGGCGCTCGTCCTTTCCCCTCTACCTTATGTCGATCAGCACTTGGCCGAGATGGGCTTTCCCAACAAACCTTTTTGCTGGATCGCCAATGGGTACGACTCAACGACCGATCCGGGCGAACTACCACGGTCAGACGGCAGACCTTTCACGTTCATGTACCTTGGCGCGCACGGCCGCGCCAACGCCCTCGAAGGAGTTTTGGACGCTTTTGAGACCGCGTGCACGAATGCTCCGGATCTCGACCTACGCCTTCGACTCGTCGGAGATGGCCCTCTAAAAGGCGAACTCAAGAATCACGCGCGCTCGCTGGCTCACAATGAGCGGATAACTTTCGAAGACAGAATTCCGGGCTCGGAGGTAATTTGTCGCGCACGCCAGGCCGACTGTTTGATCGCAAACCTCCGGGATCTGCCCGTCTACAGGTTCGGAGTCAGCCTCAATAAGTACTTCATGTACATGGCTGCCGGCAGGCCTATTCTTTCGGCCTCGAGCGCCCCGAACAACCCCATTGCGGAAGGCGAAGCGGGTTTTGTCGTGGAGGCGTCAGATCCTAACGCTATCGCGCGAGGCATTGAATCGATGGCACGGCTGCCCCATGAAATGCGAGCTGAAATGGCGGCAAACGGCCGCAAAGAACTAGAAAGCAATTACGCGTTCGATGTGTTGGCCAGAAAACTCGCTGCGGCGCTAAACGAGTTATCTAAGACCAGGGCTTAACTTCATTTTGCTCTCGTCATTTGCCAAAGGACAGCAAACTTCTGCTGACGATTTCGCCTTTTGTCAAGATTCCCGATAGGGCTTGTCGATGTTTCGGGTCCGGCTTATTGAAATCGTTGTTCCGGCGTCCTGGTTCGTTGGGCTCTTCCCAGTTGGCGGCGATGGTCCACGATGCCCTCCGGATCGACACCGGCACGCACAACATGCGCGAGCACGCCGCCGCGAATCAGTAAGTAGATACCGGCAGGGGTCGGCGGCACCGACAGACGCGATCACCGGCGACAACGGCAATACCGCTGCCCCTTAAACGCATTATCCGGTGGCCCCCAAGCCTCCAAATACTCATCAGACACTGCTTGGCGGCCGCTTCGGCCATCGTGATCGCCTGGTCACGGATGGGCGGGCAGGCTCAGGCTCGTGGTCGCGGCACTGATGGCGGCTTCGGCGGCCGCGTCAGTGGGCGCGGTCATCGCTGGTTGGGTCTTGGCGCTCACTGCGATGGCCTCCTCAAGCTGGCGCCCGCTTGTGGTCAGGAGTTGGTCCTATCTACTCAAGGACGAGATGCCCACGATCCCGGATGGGCTCATCACCTCGCAGACTGTGGGCAACGTGATCGCGGTACCCGAGGACGCCCCGGTGCCTCCGCCCATTCTGGGAGGCCGCTATGCCGATGGCACAGGCTAGGTAGGTTTTCCCGCCGCCGGTCGGTGAGAGGACCAGCAGGTGGGTGGGGTGTTGCCGCCAGTGGTGTCCGGCGTAGCGTTTCATCCGTACCAGGGTGATCCCGCGTCCGTCCTGGTAGTTGATCTCGGCGATCGAGGCCTGCGGGATCGGGAGCTTGGCGGCGCGGATGAGCTTGTCGATCCGGTGGGCTTGGCGCTGGTCTAGGGCGTCGTCGACGGCAGTGAGGAAGATCTGCTCTGGGGTGAGCTCGCCTTGGCTGTCCGCGTACACCTTGATACGTCGGTTTGGGGACAGGTTCATATGTAGGTCGATGTTCGGTGTTCCGTAGTTGTTCGCCGAGGTGGGTGGGCCACCCTTGGAGTCGTCTTCCGGCAAGTTGACGATTTCCGAAGGGTGGCCCACCCCCATGATCCTGGATCAGGAGTCCTGGATGAATATCCGACGTTTCAAACAGCTGCATGCCACCGGCATGACGTACGCCGAGATCGGTCGCGAGTGCGGCTGTGACTGGCGCACGGTACGCAAGTACCTGGCCGAGGATTCCCCGACGGCGCCCCCGTCGGCGCCCTCGCGCAAGGGCACGCAGAAGGTGGCCATCACCGAGGTAATCGCAGCGCTGATCGATGCGATGCTGCGAGCCTGCATCGACCTCAAGGCCACCGTGATCTGCGAGCGTCTCGCCGACGAGCACGACGTGCATGTGCACTATCAGCGGGTCAAAACCTACTGCCGCTCCCGCCGCCCTCAGATCCGCGCCGAGCTCGGCCTCGACGAACCCGGAGCGGGGAGTCTGCACCGGCGCATTGCCACCCTGCCCGGGGCTCAGGCCCAGGTCGACTGGGGCGATGAGGGGGACCTGCTGGGCACCGGCGTGCGCGTCTACTCGTTCCACATGACGCTGTCGTACTCGCGAGATCCGTTCTGCTGCTTCGTGACCTCGATGGATGCCGCGACGTTCTTCGACTGCCACCGGCGGGCCTTCGACCACTTCAGCGGAGTCCCGGCAGCGATCGTCTACGACCGCCTCAAGACCGTGGTGCGCCGCCACGTGGCCCCGGGCAAGGCAGTCCCGGTCACCGCCGCAGCCACCGCGTTCGCCGGCCACTACGGGTACGACATCGATGTGTTGGCCGCCTACCGGCCCACCGGCAAGGGCCGGGTGGAGCGGCAGGTCGATATCGTGCGTGACCACGTCGTGGCCGGTCGCCGGTTCCGCTCGGTCGGCGATGCCGATGCCGCGTTCGCCCGGTGGGTGAAGATCCGCCGCGGCCAAGTCCATCGCACGCACGGGCAAGTCATCGCCGAGGCCGCCGCAACCGATCACGCCGCACTGGGCCCGCTTCCGGCTACGGAGTACGAGATCTTCGATGAGCACGTGCGCACGGTGGGCAAGGACTGTCTGATCTCGTTCGAGTCCGACCACTACTCGGTTCCTGCCTCCCAGGTGACGGCGAGGCAGAAGGTCCTGGTCCGCGCCACAGCCAACCGCATCACAGTCTGCCGCCTGGAGGACCCCGCCCAGGAGCTGGCGGTCCATCGGCGTGGCGGCCGGTCCCACGAGTGGATCATCGACCCCACCCACTGGGACGGCCTGCCCGACGGGGCCGGCCGCGCCGTCTGTCACACCGAGCCCGACCGGGCCGGGGCATCTGCCAGGCCGGAGGAATCGTCCTCGGTGCTGGCGCACTATCTGGCCTCGATGGACCCGGTTCCCGATATCCGGCGGCCGTTGGCGTCCTACGAGCTGATGGCGAGTGAGGCGTCGTGAGCGAGTTCGTCATCAGTCGGATCACTGCCGCCGCGCAGCGGCTCAAGCTGCCGCACATGGCCGCCAGCGCCGCTGACGCCGCGACCCGAGCCGAGCAGTCGCAACTGGGCTACCTGGACTTTCTCGACCAGCTGCTCGAGGAGGAGGTCACCCACCGGGAGTCGGGCCGGTTCCGCAACGCGCTCAAGCTCTCCGGGCTGCCTCACCACAAGACCTTGGAAGACTTCGACTTCGCGTTCCAACCTGGCGTCGATGCCAGGCGCTTGAAGGATCTCGCGGCGATGGAGTTCGTCGAACGCAAAGCCAACATCGCTCTGCTCGGCCCGCCCGGCGTGGGCAAGACCCACATCGCCGTGGCACTGGCAGTGACTGCATGCCGGGCCGGTCACTCGATCTACTACACCACCCTCGACGACCTGGTCCGCAAGCTGCGCAAGGCCGACAGCCTCGGCACCCTGCCCAAGCAACTCTCCAGCCTGGCCCGACCGTCACTGCTGGTCATTGACGAAGTCGGCTATCTCCCACTCAACCGCGCAGAGGCCAACATGTTCTTCCAGCTGGTCTCACGCCGCTACGAGAAGGGCTCGACGATCATCACCAGCAACAAAACCTTCGCCGAATGGGGCACTGTCCTGGGAGACGAGGTCCTGGCCACCGCCATCCTGGACCGGTTCCTGCACCACTGCGAGGTCATCGCCATCAACGGTCCGTCCTACCGGCTCAAAGACCGGGCAGACCTTGTCAGCACCGCCGAAGAACCGGCACCATAAACCCCAGCCGGACACCGACACGTGAGCTTGTACGCCGCACGACACGTCACCCTGTACGCGGACACCTTGGCCTCATCGCTAATGAGCTCCTCGAACCGGGTGGCCACGTGCGTGATGCGCAGGCTGCGGAACTTCTGGTGATCGATCTCGGTGAGCATCACGCCTCACCGCCGGCACGGCCGCGCGCATAGTGATCAGCCGAGCGGACTTGGATCGCGCCGTCGTTTCGGGCCCCGGCCGGTGGTGCGGGTTTTCGTGTGGCCGCCGCTGGCACCACAGGCCGGGGCGCCTTGCCGTCGGAGTCGATGGTGGCCATGACGCGTTTGAGCACGCTGTAACTACCGGCGCCGTTCTGGTTGAGGAGCACTTGGCAGGCCGCCTCGAGCCGCTGGCGACTGCGCTTGCCCAGGGTCTCGAGGATGTTCTGGCAGTCCAGATATCCTTGCGCCTCGATCACGTGACGATCTAGCATCTGGGCGATCACCTGCTCGGTGGCGGGGCCGAACCCGCGAGCACGATCGGTGAACCACTTCCGTGACCAGAGCCAGTCGATGCCCTGATGCGCCTTTGGGGCGTGGGCGAGCACCGTGGAGTACTGGCCTTTGCGGCCGTGGCGCCTGGGGTGCTCGCAGACGACCTGATCGCCATCGAAGATCGTCACCGACTGCGCGGTCAACCGGACTCGCAGCAGCTGACCGGCGAAGGTGTACGGCACCGAGTAGTACTGCGAATCGCAGGACACGTTATAGTTCCGTCCCATCTTGAGCTGTTTCCACTCCACCGTGGCGAACCCATCGTCAGGCAGGGCGCCCAGCAGCGGTGCTTCGTCGGATTCGAACAGCTCCCACCGAGTCGTCCCGTCAGCCCGGCGGATCGCGGTGTTGATTTCCGCGACTCGCTCGGTAATCGCGGCGTTTAGGGCCTCGAAGGTGGTCCAGACCTCTTCGGCGAGGTAGCCGATGACGCGCTTGTTGATCACTTCCACGGCCGATTCCACGGCCGCCTTGTCGCGGGGTTTGTGCACCCGAGCCGGCACGCTCGCCGTGCCGTAGTGATCGGCTAATTGCTGGTAGCGGACGTTGACCGCCCGGGCCGCCTCTCCCTTCTTCTGCCGATGAGTGGCGGTCGTCGGATTGTCGGGCACCACCATCTGCGGAACCCCGCCGTAGAACAAGAAAGCCGCCACGTGGGCATCGATCCAGGTCGGCGACTTCATATCTGAGTATTTGGAGGGTTGGGGGCCACCGGATATTGCGTTCGGGGGCCAGCAGTATTGCCGTTGGGGGCCGGTGATCGCGACTGTCGGGGCCACCGGCCCCCCGCCGGGGTTTTCGCTACTGGTGCGCTGCGGCGTGCTCGCGCATGTTGTGGGTGCCGGTGTCGATCCAGATGGCGCTGTGGACGATGCGGTCCATGATCGCGTCGGCGTGGACCCCGGAGCCGAGCCGCTGGTGCCAGTCCTTCTTCGCGTACTGGGTGCAGAAGACGGTGGAGCCGGTGTCGTAGCGGCGCTCGAGCAGTTCGAGCAGCATGCTGCGCATCGCCTCATCGGGGTGGTCGAGGAGCCATTCGTCGATGACCAGCAGCGAGAAGGCGGCGTACTTCTTCAGGAACTTCGTCTGCCCCTGCGGTCGGTCTTTCGCCAGCGCCCAGACCTCTTCCAGGTCGGGCATCCGGATGTAGTGCGCCCGGTACCGGTGGGTGCAGGCCTGCTTGGCCAGGGCGCATCCGAGGTAGGACTTGCCCGAGCCGGTGAACCCCTGGAACACGACGTTCTGCTGGCGATCGATGAATGAGCAGGTGGCCAGCTGGGCGAGCACGGCCCGGTTCAGGCCGCGCTCGCCGATCAGGTCCACTCGCCGCAGGTCAGCGCTCGGGTACCGAAGGCCTGCTCGCCGGATCAGGCCGTCGACTTTGGAGTGGTTGAAGCTCTCGTGGGCGTGGTCGACGACCAGCTGCAGCCGCTCATGGAAGCTCATCCCGAGAACGTGGTCCTCGTGTTGGGCCTCGATAGCCTCCAGCAGGGGCTGGGCGCCCATCTCGCGGAGCTTGCGTTTGGTCTCGATATCGATGGCGCTCATCGCGTGCCTCCGGCGTAGTAGTCGGCGCCGCGCACGTAGCCGCCGACCTCAGCGGGTGCTTCTTGTGCTGGTCGCAGGGCCGCGGTCTTGTCCTGACCGGTGACCAGGATCGGTTGGATGTGCGCGTACCGGGGCGAGCGCACCGGGCCGGTCAGCGCCAGGGCGCACGCGGCTTCGACCCGCTCGGCCGAGAAACGGCGAGAAAGGCGCAGTACCGCCAGGGCGGCGTCGAGACCTTGTTCGTCGACCGGGACGGCTTCGAAGATCCGGTTGACCACGATCACCGCCGCCGGCCCCACCCGCTCGGCCCACTGGCGTACCCGCGGCGCATCCCACGGCTGGTACCGCTCGCCAGCTGGCAGGTCGGCGTCGTTGGTGCGGTACTGGCCCGAGGCGCTCTCCGGCAGCAGCAGGTGGGAGGAGAGGCGCTCGGTGCCGCGATAGATCTCCAGCGTTCGGGCGGTGATCCGAACGTCGACCTTCGTGCCGATATGCGCCAGTGGGGCCGAGTAGAAGTTGCGCTCGACCACCACGTGCCCGTTGCGGCCCACGCGGCGGCCGTAGAGCCACCGGCTGATCTCGTACGCCACCGCCGGCAGCGGCGTCAGCAGCGGCTGCTCCTCCGCGGTGAACACGCCGAGTCTTGAGCCGGGGCGTTTCTGGAAGGGCTCGCGGTTGTAGGCATCCATCCGCTCACCGATCACCGCAGCCAGCTCGGGCAGCGAGGCGAACTTCCGGTCCCGCAGTCCGGCGATCACCCACGTCGCCACATGCAAAACGGTGTTCTCGGCCCCAGATTTGTCCTTGGGGCGCCGGATACGCCCTGGTAAAACGGCTGCGGAGTAGTGAGCGGCCATCTCCCGGTACGCGTCGTTCAAGACGATCTCCCCGTCGCGGGGGTGCTTGACCACCCCGGTTTTGAGGTTGTCGCACACGATCCGCGGTACCGAGCCACCGAAGTTCTCGAACATCGCCACGTGCGCCCGCAGCCACGCGTCCTGCTGCATATCGGTCGCCGGATAGACGAACGCGTACCGGCTGAACGGCAGGCACCCAACGAACAGGTACACCTTCGTCGCCGTGCCGGTGACCGGGTCGGTCAGCTCCATCGTCGGACCGGACCAGTCGACCTCGACCGTCTGGGCGGCCTTGTGGCCAACCCGCGAAGCGGCGCCGGTGACCATCACGTGCCGCTGGTAGGTCTTGCACCACCGGTCATATCCCATCGCCGGTGCCTTCGAGGCGCTGCACTGGTCGGTGTACTCGCTGTGCAGGAGCTTCAGCGTGACCCCGACCCGCGCCATCTCCCGGTGAACCTGCTCCCAGTCCGGCTGGGCGAACACGCTCTCGTGCTCCCCGCGGCCCGGGAACAGGCGGGCGTACACCTGCTCATCAGTCAGCTCGGCGACGTCGTCCCAGCTCGTCTCGGTCGCATCGGCGGCCTCCAGCACCGCCGTGATGCTCTTGCGGGACATGCCCTGCGAGGCGGCGATCGCCCGCCCGGACAGTCCCTCGGAGCGAAGCTGCAACACAAGCTTCGCCCTGATCTTCCGTACAGTCACGGATTGCTCCTTCCGCCACGTGCCCTCTACACGCGGCGGAAGGAGCCTAAGGACCGGTGGCCCCCACGGACGCTACTGCTGGCCCCCAAGCGCAATATCCACGTTTCCGGCCACTGGCCCTCGAAGGCAATAGCGATGGCCCCCAGTGAGACGAATATTCATATCCGTGAAGCCGCGGCAGAACACCGCACCGGAGTACGGCAGCACCGCCACGAACAAGTACAGCCTGGTGACCTGACCAGTGACCGCGTCGAGAACGTCGAGGGTGTCGCCGGCCCAGTCGACCAGCATCGTTCTGCCGGGTGCGTGATGCAGCGTGGCCACGACGTCCTTGATGCGGGCATGCGCGGCGAACAGGGCGCAGTACTGCGAGTACCCGTACTTCTTGCCCGCCCCGGCGGGGTCGGCCAGGTACTTGCCCCAGGCCTGTTGGATGGCGAAGTGCCGGTTGAACTTCATCGACGCCAGAACCCGATCAAAAGCTGGTTTGGCGAATCCTCCGAGATGCGCTTGCGTCCGTCGGGAAACATCCCGGCGATCTCGGCCGGGTTCATCGACGCCGCCTGCCCTGCGGTGATGCCGTACGCGGTGATCGTCTTCTTCACCGCCGCGATCTCCCGCCGCGAGCACCCGACGGCGGCGACGATTTCGCTGTAGCTATGCCCGGCCAGCGCCAACATCATGATGGCGTGGTAGTCGGCCATTCAGCCTCCTCAAATAGGAAAAGACGGCGCGGTCGCGCCGCCTCACCTCGAGCAGACCATCCTGAGCAGTACCGAGTCCCCGGAATCGAAGTACCGGAGCGCAGACGCGTTTCACGTCAGCTGAGTGGCGGTAGGCGAAGGCGTTGTCGGTCAAGACCCGCTCGATGCGCGTGATGCCCTTGTCGGCGAAGTAGGCGGCGGCCCGGCGCAGGAAGTTCGCGCAGGTCGCGCGCTTTTCGACGGGGCGGATTTCCGAGTAGGTCAGGCGTGAGTGGTCGTCGACTGTCAGATAGTCCCAGTGGGTACTCCTATTCCGGCGACAACTTCTTCCAAATCAAGTAAATAAAAAGCCGTGACACCCCAACTGCTAAACGTCAGAATGTCCGAATCTTAAATTCGGCCCCCTTGAGGCGGGCGCAAAACATCCGCACTCTAATGCGGTTATGTCGACGGTTTTCGAAAACCAAAGATCGCCAGAACGACTATGGCTATGCTATATACGGCGACGCTTCCCCAAGCGGCACCAAGCGCAGACGGGAAGACTAGCAAGAAACAAGAATAAACTATAACTGCCTGAATGCCTGTAACTACTTCCGAAGCTGCAAAGGCGCGGCTCGACCGCCCGAGGAGCACCTTTCCGGATAACTGTCTATACAACGCCAAGATAATACTTGCCAAGATTAGGGGTGCGATTAGCGCCCGAGACTCTTCGTACGCTTCGCCGAACACCGGAACCAATAAATAGTTGATTGCAACTCCGCCGATCGCACCTACCGAGCCGAATAGCAGAATGTCTATTGCAAACGCGCGTCGCGAGAACGCACTTGCCTTTCCCGCTCCTACCCGAATATCCGAAAGCGCCTGAGCAAACCAGAATAGAGGCTCTGAAGCAGTAGCTACCACAATATAAAGGCCGAGCTCGCGCGGATTAGCGAGAATAGGTAGCAACAGTCGCTCGAAGCGAGTAGTAGCAATCACGCTAACTGAAGCAAGCATGTAGTTTTTATTGCCCCTAAGAGTGCTCCATAGCCCGGCAAGTGGCTTCCGGGACCGCCAAAGGAGTTTACGCACGTTCCAAACAGCAATGAAGACGCCGGGCAAAATGTAGACAGCCGCCCACACTTCCCAACGATCTACGCCACCAAAGAACAACGCTAACGCGCCGATTACCACCGAAGCCTGGTAGCAAACAAAGGGTATTACGTAAGATCGAACCGCGCTTCTAGCAACGTTCCAAGCCCTTACATAAGCGAACATTACTGCGACAATGGAAATTGGGACCGCCAAGAGGCCGCCCGGACCGGCCGCAATAAGGCACGCTGGCGTCGCTATGAGCGCTACGATCAGAATCGAGTTGTAAGGCGGCGCGTCTTTCGGTGAAGCGTCTTTCCCGGAACGCAGGATTCTTTTCTCGGCGCCTAGCAGAAGAAATGGCGAAATAAAGTATGAGAGCTGCAGGACCAAAGCTAGGCTGCCCCGCAACTCGGGACCTAACATTCGCGCAGATAGTATGTTAACGATGAAAGCGCCCGCCGCTGCGGTCAGTGAGCCTACGACGAGGCCCCCGGCTGCACTGAGATTACGCGGCTTCATCATTCCTCGATTCGCTTTTCGCTACGATCGACGACGATCCGGCCAGCGCCACAAAGAGGAAGAAAAGCCGGAAGTCAAAGTAATACCCTGAAAACTGCGCTGCTACGAAAATAAATACGGCCCCTGCCGAGGCGCCAACCGCCAGTATCGACGCTTTACCTCCGAACTGGAGCCGGCGCGAGCAAGCGTAAAAAGCGAGAGCGAGAACGGCGCCTCCCAAAACCCCGCCCTCGGCGAGAGTCGACAGAATAAGATTGTGCGCGTGGCTTTCCCCGCTGATGACGGTCTGTACTTGAGCGAACCCGGAAGCGCCGACCCCAAATAACGGATTCTCAAGAAAAACGCGAATAGCTTCGGCGTAGAGCCCCGATCGACCTGAGAGATTCCCCTCGCCGATTGCCTCGGTAACCACTCGCTGCGCGAGAAGCTTCCTCACCTCGTTGCCCAGTGGGCTGCCAAAGGCAAGCAGTCCCAGCGCTGCGCCGACTCCGGCGATTGATAATACGATAGCGCGCAATCCGATCCTGCGGTAAATCGCGCCAAGCAAAAATAGCGTCGCTAGCGCCGAAGCTACTAACCCACCGCGGCTTCCTGACAAGAGCACGGCCACGACGAGCAGTGGTACTGGGATGAGATACCGTGCTTGGCCTCGATATATCGCGAGCACTACGGCCGCCAGTAAGCCAATAAAGACTACCCGAACAAACGTGTTGGGCCCCCCGCCGAATGCCGAAAAACGCCCTTGGCTGCCCGCTCCCGAAGCTAGACCAGCAAGCGCAAAAAGAATGCCAACTCCGTAGGCGCTCCACCACAGATGTACTTGACTGCCATACTTAGTGAGGCCAATTGTAAGGACCGCCAAAGACGCCATTACGGCCAGCCAGAGCAATTCAGCCGTCGCGCTGCGATAGCTCGAAACATTCATCGGCGCCCACCGGGTAGAGAGCAGTAAGTATCCCAGCCACACGGCACTAAAGAATAGCCAATAGCCTCCGCCCATTCGGGAGCGTCCATTCCCTCTAACCAAAGTGAGGATTAGGACCAGAACGACTCCGACCGCTCGAAGCTCGATGTCGGGCGCAGCAGAAATTATGGACGAAAGCTTGTTATCGCCGGCTACGAATGCGAGGTAAAGAACGACCATTGCGGCGATTTCGGTGCTCTTAGGTTTCCCCAAGCCATTCAGTTCGTCGCTTACGGAACCAGCAGACTTGGATAGAGGCTCTCTCGCTTTATTCACGATGTAGTCCGAGTGTCCGACAGTTGCTTAAGCACCTCTCCACTTACGCAACTACAACCGTCTCGTTGCGGAGAGCCGACTCTAGCGCCGCTTCCGCCACCCTTACAGTTGCCAACCCTTGGGCAAAGGTGACTATATTCCGCATCTCCCCTTGTTGGATCGCATCTCGAAAGCTCTCGTGCTCCGTCCGTAGTGGCTCTGGCTTTGGGAAGGCGTACCTAATGACGTCCCCCTCCGACACGCCCCGGAACTGTGAAATTTCATTCCACGTCGTCTCGATCTGCCCATTGGCGAAGAAGGTAAGATCTGCCGTGAGCGTATCCGCCACGAATGCACCCTTCTCTCCAGTGATGACCGTGGTGCGCTCTTTAAGCGGAGACAGCCAGTTAACTAGGTGGTTCGTCACTGCCCCGCCAGTCAACTTGCCGACAGCCGCGACCAGATCTTCGTGCTGTCGGCCGGACTTGAAGCCCGTCTGGGCAGATATACTGAGATACTGCCGTTGCGTCACCCATGCAGTGAGGTCGATGTCGTGAGTCCCAAGGTCCTTCACCACTCCTACGTCCGCGATCCGACCGGGGAAGGGACCCTGTCGGCGGGTCGCAACCTGGTAAATCTCTCCGAGATCACCATTCTCGATCCGAGACCGCGCCTGCTGAAGCGCAGGGTTATACCGTTCGATGTGCCCGACTCCGCCCACAAGTCCGGCCTTTTCAAAGGCCGCCACGATGCGCTCAGAGGATGCGGTGTCATGCGCCAGCGGCTTCTCGATGATCGCGTGGACTCCCGCCTCTGCGAGTTCCAAGGCCACCTCCTCGTGGAGGCCTGTCGGCACAGCAACCATGCAGTAGTCGATGCCCTGCTCGATGAGCTCAGTGACTGAAGAAACTAGCCGCCGCCCGTTGGCGGCGCCGAACTTGTCTCCATCTGGATCGGCGACAGCCACAAGGTCGACACCGTCGAGCGAACCGAGCACACGCGCGTGGTGACGCCCCATCATTCCCAGGCCAACGAGTCCCGCTCTGAGTTTCGCCATGTCAGCTCCCTGCCTTTGCAAGCTTGTTGACTGCCGTGACGATCCTGTCCAGTTCCGCCACGCCAACCGACGGGTGCACCGGGAGCGACAAGCACTGCCGCGCCGCTAACGCTGTCTCCGGCAGATCAACCTCTGCAGCAAACGGGGCGAGCAAGTGGTTCGGCACCGGATAGAACATCCCTGACCCCACGCCGAATTCGTTCTTGAGCGCGGCAGCGAAACCGTCTCGATCTTCTGAGATTCTCACCGTGTACTGGTGATAGACGTGCTTTGCGCCGGCCGCCACCGGCGGCACTACGACTCCCTCGAGGTTTGCGTCGAGGTACGCTGCGTTCGCCCGACGGGCCTCCGTCCAAGCGTCGACCTTGGTGAGCTGTACCCGCCCGATCGCGGCATGAATGTCAGTCATCCGGTTGTTCAGACCAACTAGCTCATTGTGGTACTGCTTCTCCATGCCCTGGTTGCGGTATAGCCGCAACTTTCGACCGGTTTCGGCGTCCCCGACCGAGACCATGCCTCCCTCGCCAGAGGTCATGTTCTTCGTCGGGTAGAGCGAGAACATGCCAAACCGGCCGAAGGCCCCGACCGGAGTGCCGTCAAGAGATGCGCCGTGCGCCTGAGCCGCATCCTCGAAAACCTCAAGGCCGCGGGACTCTGCAAGGCGAAGGAAGGTCGGCATGTCTGCCGGATGGCCGTAGAGGTGGACCGGCATGATCGCCCGGGTACGATCGGTGATCGCGGCCTCGACCGCTGCCGGAGAAAGGCAGAAAGAGCCGGGATCAATGTCCGCGAACACCGGCGTCGCTCCGGTGAGCGCGACGGAGTTGGCGGTCGCCGCGAAGGTGAAAGACGGCACGATGACCTCGTCACCGGGGCCGATCCCGCTGGAAAGCAGGCCGAGGTGAAGGCCCGAGGTACCGGAGTTCACCGCGACGCACTCTCGACCCAAGCCGAAGTGGGCTGAGAATTCCTCCTCGAACGCCCCAACCTCCGGCCCCTGCGCAATCATGCCGCTACGCATTACGCGGTCAACCGCAGCGCGTTCCTCATCACCGATAAGCGGTTTAGCGGGGGGAATGAAGTCCATTATTGCGTCTCCTCGATCAGAGTATCTCCGGACTGACGGAACCGGTCGTCTGTCTCCGGACACGTCCAAGCTCCATTTCCGGCGTTCTGAAGCGGCACCCCTGCCCGGCCGACCCAACGGATGCGGCGAGCTGGAACTCCCGCGACGAGAGCAAAATCGGGAACATCTCTAGTAACCACCGACCCTGCCGCGACCATCGCCCAACGCCCGATGGTGACCGGGGCAATGCACACAGCGCGAGCCCCGATCGAGGCACCAGTCCGACACGTAACGCCCACTGGCTCCCAGTCTTCTGCCCGTTTGAGGGACCCGTCCGGGGAGATCGACCGCGGGTAGTGGTCATTGGTGAACACCGCAGCTGGTCCGACGAACACACCATCCTCGAGTTCGGCCGGTTCATAGACGAGCGCGTAGTTCTGCAGTTTGCAGTTGTCTCCCATCGTCACCCCGGTGCCTACGTAGGCGCCTCGTCCGATGACGCAGTTCTCGCCAACTCGCGCTTCTTCGCGCACCTGGGCGAGGTGCCACACCGAGGATCCGTCGCCGATCGTTGCCGTTTCCGCAACGTCGGCGGAGTCCATCACACGTACCGCCATCAGTCGTCAGCTCCGTCGGCCGCGCGCCCCACGACGAGGAAAGTGACCGAATCGAAAAGGCCGGGGTCGAGGACCCGTCTACCGTCCACGACGATGCTCACCCCGGGCAGGTCATCAGCGGAGAGCTCTCGGTAGGATGCGTGATCAGCCTGCAGAACGGCAACGTCGACGAAGCTCCCCATGGCGTACGGTTCCCACCCGAAGCCGCGTAGCTCATCGTCCGAGTACATAGGGTCGTGGACGCTCACCTGGGCGCCGGCCTTCCGAAGGGCCTCCACTGTGGCGAACACTCCGGAGAACGCCGTCTCCTTGACCCCGCCTCGGTAAGCGGCGCCGAGAACAACCGCCTTCTTACCCTCAAGTGATCCGCCAGCGGCACCAACGGCAAGGCCCACGGAGTAGCTCGGCATCGCCGCGTTGGCCTCGCGCGCAGCACGGACCACGGTGGCATCCGGGTCGTTCCACAGGTACAACCGCGGATACACGGGAATGCAATGCCCGCCAACGGCGATTCCCGGTCGGTGTATGTGGCTGTACGGCTGCGAGTTACTCGCTTCGATGACCTGGTAAACATCAATGCCGTTCTTCGCCGCGAACACACCGAACTGGTTGGCCAGTCCGATGTTGACGTCCCGGTAAGTAGTCTCAGCGAGCTTCGTCATTTCAGCGGCTTCCGCCGAACCCAGATCCCACACCCCGTTACCTCGCTCAAGGTCCGGGCGGTCATCAAACTGGAGGACCTGCTCGTAGAACTCTCCCGCACGGCGCGCACCCTCCTCGGAGAGCCCACCGAGCAACTTGGGGTACTTGCGCAAGTCTTCAAAGACCCGCCCGGTGAGCACCCGCTCCGGGGAGAAGACGACATGAAAATCTGTTCCCTCGGTCAGGCCGGACTCTCGTTCGAGTCTCGGCTTCCACCGGGTCCTTGTGGTGCCTACTGGCAGGGTGGTCTCGTAGATTACGAGGGTCGAGTTTTCCGAACGCAGTCCACGTGCGATGTCACTGGTGGCGGTATCCATCCATCCGAAATCCGGACGCGCCTCCTCATCTACGAATAGCGGCACCACGATCACGACGGCATCGCTTTTCGATACGGCGGCGGCAGTATCCGTCTGAGCAACAAGATGGCCTGCTGATACAACCTCCGCGAGATACTCGGCCAAATGGGACTCGCCTGGGAATGGCTCTGCACCGCTATTGACCAACTCCACGACATTCTGATTGACATCCGCGCCGTACACCTGATGCCCAGATCGGGCGAACTGCACGGCCAGCGGGAGACCGATTTTCCCAAGGCCGACTACTGTAATTCTCATCTGCGCAGATTCTCGCTCTCAGAAAGATGTGACTTTGTGTGGCGGGTATACGTGCTGTTCCAACCAGATTCTCGCCTGATCGTGGTTCGTTATTGCATCGACCTCCGTAAGGTCAAAGCTAAGGGGGGGCACTTGAACTTCCGACAAAGCTTTATGCTTCGAACTGATCCGTGGTTCTTCAGTGTCGTCGAAAAGCTCCTCCGACAGCTTTTCGTTGTCACGGAGGCCGGTATAGACAATTTCGAGGGGCTTTCCCGATTGCTCGATGAGCGTCTTGGCGACTTGTGCGATCTTGATGGGCTCGCCCATATCCAAGACGAGCGTGTCACCACTCGACCCCACTGCTGCTGCCTGGAGTACCAGCTGGCAGGCTTCTGGGATAGTCATGAAGAAGCGGTCAACCTCAGGGTCGGTCACCGTGAGGGGGCCGCCATCCTTAATCTGCTTCTCGAATACCGTCAATACTGAGCCGCGAGAACCGAGCACATTGCCGAAACGAACGGACACGAACTTGGCGCGCTCATTCTTTTCAGCTTCTGCCGCGGTGAGTCTTTCGGCTATTCGTTTACTGGTGCCCAGTGCCGAGCTAGGGTTGGCTGCTTTGTCTGTGGAAATGTTGACGAAGGTCTCGACACCACTCATCGAGGCTGCCTCGAGCAAGTTTAGTGTCCCAAGAACGTTTGTCTTGAGAGCTTCCAGCGGATAGTGCTCGAGGAGAGGCATGTGCTTGAGGGCCGCCGCATGAAACACTATCTGGGGTTTCCGATTGGCGAAGATCTCCAGGATCGAACTTCGGTCGCGGATCGACGCGAGGATGGTGTCGTCACCGTCAAGCATCGCCTGATCGTGAAGAGACAGCTGAACTGAATGGAGACCCGATTCATCTCGGTCCAGCATCATGAGTTCAGCAGGCCGGAACCTGCTTATCTGGCGGCAGAGTTCAGATCCGATGGATCCCCCAGCACCTGTCACCATGATCCGCTTTCCACGGAGGTACTCGGCGATCTGCGTCTGATTCAGCTGGGCTGGTTTGCGCCCCAACAGATCATTTACATTGATCTCACGAAGTTCATCCGCAGCGACCCGGCCCCTCATCATTGAATCGAGCGGCGGCAGCACCAGGACATGCAATCCTGCAGCTTCTGCCCGGTCGCGAATGTCTATAAGCTCCTCGCTGGGCAGGCTCGGCACTGCGAGCAGGAGAGTGGAAGCCCCCGTCTTCTTTGCTACTTCTTCGAGCCTTTCGCGTCCACCATGCACGCGCACGCCCTCGATCACCATGTGGCGCTTTCCTGCGTCGTCGTCCAGAATCCCGACAGGATTGAAGTGCGCGACCTCGGAACGTCGAAGCTGGCGCACTAGTTGGAGACCGCCGTCACCGGCGCCGAAGACCAACGCGCGCTCCGCATCCTTAGCCCCACCTGCACCGAACAGCCTTTTCCGCCGCACGAGCAGTCGGAGGACAAGCGCGCCGAGGATAGTGAAGGCTCCGGTCACGATGGACGTGGAGCGTGGGACCCCCTCGTACCGCCCACCGATGATATGACCGAGGAACACCGTGAACGTGACCGCCGAAAATACGAAAGTGACGACACTGGTCTCCAGAACGCTGCCAGGAACGAACCGACCACGATACAACCCTACTAACAAGCCTACGATCCACGTCAGCACGATGAGCGCAGCCAGCACTAAGTACGCGTTCCCAATCCTCAGGGATTGAGCCAGCCGGTCCACCGAAAAATCGAATCGCATCCACAGGGCAAGTACGAACATTGCCGCCCACAAAATGGCATCGACGACGATCCACTGGGACATGCCGAGATCAATGGGGCGACGAAAAGGCCCTCTGAGCCGTTCGGCTTGAGCATCCCTGGTCATAGAACATCCTCCCTGGGGCTACAAGTCTTCTTTACCGGAAGGAACTTGAACATTTAGCTTTTCCCAGCCGCTGAGGTCTTCTTGGACGAGTAGTAATACGAGTCGTAGTATCCAACTGAGCCCTTCTTGACGGGCTTGTTAGCGACCGTCACGATGCCCAGGAGGATGGCGTCTGCCTTCGCCAGGTTGTCTACTGCCTGCGCGACCTGATCGGCGGTAGTCCGATGTGAGCGGACCACGAGCAGTGCGCCATCTGTGATCCTGGCAAGTAACGCGCCGTCCGTTACAGGGAGTAGCGGCGGCGAGTCGATGATCACGTAGTCATACTTGCTGCGCAGCTCGTCGAGGAGGTGCCGCGCCATATCGGAGGCGAGGAGCTCGGAGGGGTTGGGCGGCAACGGGCCGCATGCCAGCAGGTCCACTCCGTCGTGTCGGGTCTCCTGCACCACTTCTGCGAACTTGGCCTGACCCGACAGGATGTTGGTCAGGCCCACCTTGTCCGGCATGGACATGTAGTTGACCACTAGGGGGCGGCGGAGATCAGCCTCGATTAACAGGACCCGGTTACCGGACTCGGCGAGGGCAAGGGAGAGATTAATTGCGGTTTCAGACTTGCCCTCAGTGGCCACAGATGAGGTCAGCACAAAGACGCGTGGGGGATTGTCGACGTTTAGGAACTGCAGGTTGGTCCGCAGCCGCCGAAAGGACTCCGCCGCCGGAGAGTGTCCTTCACGGAACGGAACGATATGCTCGGCGTCCTGTTCTTTGTCCTCCGCCTTGCGAAACGGAATCGACCCCACGACTGGCTTACCCGCGATTGATTCCAATTGCTCCGATGATTTGACCCTGCGATCGAAAGCGTTAATGAGGAGCGCGATGCCGATGCCGGCGAGAAGTCCCAGGACGAGGCCGATCGCCACGTTCTGCTCGGTTTTAGGCGCGATGGGCGAAGTCGGCAACGCGGGCGGGTTGACCACGGTGAGCTTCGCCAACGCCGGGCCGCCGCCATCCGGGGTCTCGAGGCGGTTGATGGCCTCGGGGAGGACCTCACCGAAGCCCTCCGCCAACTGAAGTGCGCGCTGCGGGTCTAAATTCGTGACCGCGACATTGAGCAGAACGGTCTTCGCATCGGCAGTGGCGGTAGTTTGGCTCGCCACCTGGGAAGGGGCGAGGTCAGCTCCGGCGGTGTCCACCACCCGCTGAGTGATGTCCGTGCTCTCGACGAGCGCAGCGTAGGACTGCACCCGCTGCTGAGCGCCGAGCGAACCCTGGTAGGCCGCCGCAGCGGAATCCCCGCCGGCGACGGTCACGTAGAACTGGACCTTCGCTTGATAGCTCGGAGGGGTGAGCAAGCTCATGCCCAGCGCCAAGAAACCCCCGATGAGCGTTGCAGCCACGATGACGATCCAGCGGGCTCGGAGTACGGACAACAGATCCCGCAGATCCACTCCAGGGTCCTTTCCTTGAGGCCAGTCACACGGAAGCGACCCGGTTCAGCGGACGCGAATCGGGTCAAACGATGACACTACTTTGCTGAGGGCCGCCTCAACACTCGTCGTTCACACGATGAACATGGATTCACCGAAACGGCACCCGGCGGGTCCGCTGCGGTTCTGCGCATTCGTAGTTGGGCTACTCGGTCTCGTTTGCGTCAACCGCCGACCCGTCGCTACTGGCTGATACTCGCTTCTAGAACCCGCTCCCTGCGTGTACGGCGAGCGCGGGTTTGTCCCCCGCCAACTCCGTGCTCCACCCCATATGCAGCCTTTCCGAGCGAGTCGCCGCATTGGTAGTGGTGGCGGGGTCTAGGAATGGCCGACCGATTCCGTTCGCCACCTGGTCGAAACGGGGTGGCGGGCGCAGTTTTATCGACCGGCCGCGCGAGTCTTCTGGGCGATCCGTCCCTGCTCTCGAGTCCTCCTGGTCCGCTAGGCCTGGCTTCACACTCGATCGGCGGGGCGTCGAGATTTAGTGCTTTTCTCCCGAGGTCGACAGCACCGAAGTTGAACTCACTGCCAACACCCGGATAGCCCACGGCCGGGGGTGGAAATGTCTCGTCGTCTTCGCCATCTTCGTATGCACCGGCGTCACCACCGCGGTCCTTTGCGCTCGCAGCAGTTCGACCTCCTGCGGACGGTCCTTCGCCTCCTTCTCCAACCGCTACAGACTCGCCGGCCGAGTCTTGTCCGGGCACCGGATCGGCTGCAGAATTGTCCTCCCTTGCTACACAACCTCCTTGCCACTTGACCCACTGTTCCCGGCCGAGGCGACCTCTCCTCCTTAGACCGCGACCTCTGAGGCCTATCGAATCGACACGTGCACCTCCGCTTGTAGTCGCGGCGCATGCGCCGCGACAAGTCTCTGCTGGATCGGTTCGTGCTCATTGCCTGAAGCGGTGACCACTACCGGGACAGGCGGTTTAAGGGTGGCTCATCCATGGCCCCATCTGAGCGACCGAGGCGTGCGGTGCCCGAACCGCTCGGTCTCGAAGACTCCGACGAATGACAACACGTCGGAGACTGTGGCGTCGGTAATCATCACGCTGCCAGAGTCGTCCATGTGTGCAACCACCCACCTGGCTACCGCGTTAGTGGTCAACTGTCCGCGGGCAGCGATCGCCGGCGAGGACCGGGGCCGGGGAGATGCCGAGGGTGGATATGGGCGTTGCGCGCCACCGCGATAACGCTGCCACGGGTGCCGCAATGAAGGTGTGCGCCGAACGGCCTATTCCGGCACTACAGGCGCTACCTCGCCGACGTCATGCCGCGTGAAGTGGGAACTATAGACGAGGGCACCCTCACTCCTTACAGGATTCACTAGATCCCGGTGAGCAGCCGTACGGTCGACTCCGTGAGGCCCCGTTCTCGTCGTCGCCGAGTTGTTCTCGTTGTAGTGCTGGTCGTCCTGGTAACCATCGCCGTAGCTGGACTGACAGCCGCACGAGCAGTTCTCTACCCAAAAGTAGATTCGCCCGGTCAGGTCAACGCCGTCGTGGTGGTAGCGGGCGCAGCGGATGACCGTTATGTCTACGCCAGACACCTGGCCGAGACCGGAGTCGCCGACAGAGTTCTGGTTTCTCAGCCATCACCCAGCGGCGACAAATCCTACTCAGCTTCGATCAACGCCTACTGCGCGAACAGTCCGGTGGTCGCCCGCGACGGTCGACGTATCCAGATCGAGTGTTTCGAGCCGGACGTCAGTACCACCGAGGGCGAGGCAACTGACGCCACTCGCATCGCACGCGAGCGGGGGTACGACTCGCTCCTGGTGGTGACCTACTGGGGGCACGTCTCGCGAGTTCGCATCTACTTCGAGCAGTGCTTTGACGGGCCCGTCTACGTCACCGACACACCCCGGCCGCTGTCGAAGTCCCGTAAGGATGCGCTCCTCCACGAGACTGGAGGCTACTTCAAGGCGTTTCTCAAGCCAGCCTGCTGAACCGAGCTGCTGAGCTGGCCATCGCCCTTCGGCCGTCAGACCATACCGGTTGATCGAACGCGGCCCCCGGTGGTGCCATCGGAAGGGACACACCGCCTCACGTCAGAAGGAGTGTCCGACATGGCATCCGAGTCCACCACCACGACCGACCACGACGAGATCCGCAAGTGGGTCGAGAGCAATCGCGGCAAGCCCGCCTGCGTCCGCGACACCGGAAAGGGCGACGACCCCGGCATCCTGCGCTTCGACTTCCCCGGCGGCGCTGGCGACGAATCGCTCGAGCAGATCAGCTGGGACGAGTGGTTCGAGAAGTTCGACTCGCAGAAGCTCGCCCTGCTGTACCAGGAGAAAAAGTCCAGCGGAGAAGGCAGCACCTTCTTCAAGCTCGTCAATCGCTGAGCCTCTAGGCCCGGTGCTCGGCGCTCCACGGGAGTGAACCGCCAGCGGCCGCGGAAGGGGGGTCAGCGACCGCCGGCGATTCCATCGCACGACGCGCGGGTCGCGACCGGGGATGGTCCGCGTGTTCCGCGCGACGCGGCGGGGTCGGCGAGATGAGGGGGGATCATGTTTCGCCAACGAGGCCCACTATAGGATCGGCCGCGCCAGTTCACAAGCGTCAGTTATACGGAGCAAGGCTAAGTGTTTCATTGTCCGCTGTTCCGACGATCCGAGACGCGGACAGCGACCAGCGGTGTCGCCCGGGCGCAGCGTTCCCGACCTCGCCCGACTCTTCTCGCCGGGAGCGTGAAATCGTCGAGGGCATGTCGGGTCCTCACCGCTCCCCCTGGGCACGTCCGCCCGCGCACGACCAGCACGCCGGGCCGGCGCCCCACCGCCACCCCGCTCCCCCGCAGGGATGGCCGCAGAACGCGACCGAGCCGGCGCCGGTGACGCCGCGCAACACTCTGGGAATGGTCGCGTTGTGGCTCGCCGGGCTCGGCATCCTCCTGGCGTGCGTGCCCGGCATCATGCCGCTCGGCTGGGTCGTGCTGCTGATCGCATTCGTCCTGAGTCTGGTCGCCGTCACCTCCACCCGCAAGCGCACGGGCGTCGCGATCGCGGGCATCGGCGCCTCCCTGGGCGGGGTGCTCGTCGCCGCGATCGCCTTTGTCGTGGCGACCGGCGTCTCCCCCACCTCGGTGCTGACTGACGACGAGGTGGTCGCCTCGGGCGAGGCCGGCGGCAGCACCACGGCCGGTGGTGCAGCGGAGAGCCGTGAGGATCCCGCCGTGCCCGGCGAGACCGTCACCGTGGGCGACTGGGAGATCGTCGTGAACTCCTTCACCGCGATGCCACCGAGCAGGTGATGGGGACAACCGCTTCGGGCGACCCGCCGCCCGCCGGCAGCGAGTGGGCCCTGGTCGACCTCACCGCGACCTACGTCGGCGACGAGCTGGGCTCCACGACCCTCATCGGCGTCTCGTACGTGACCGGGGACGGGACGGTCATCCATTGGTATGACCACGTCGCCGTCGTCCCCCACGCCCTGAACGGCGAGCTGTACCCCGGCGGCACCGCCACCACGCCCCGGATAGGAACCGCATGACCACCTGGACCACCCGCGCCGAGACCGACGCGGACATCCCCGCGATCCGCGACATCATCCTGCGGGCCTTTCCCACCGCCGCCGAGGCCGACCTCGTCGATGCGCTCCGCGCTGACCCGGCCGCGTGGATCGACGGGCTGTCGATGATCGCCGCGACCGCCGGCGGGCGTCCGGTGGGTCACGCGCTGCTCACCCGCTGCCACGTCGGGGACGAGCCCACCCTCGCGCTGGCGCCGTGCTCGGTGCTGCCCGACTTCCAGCGCACCGGCGCCGGCTCGGCCGCCACCCGCGCGGCCCTGGCCGCGGCTCGGGCGATGGGCGAGAAACTCGTCGTGGTGCTTGGCCATGCCGGCTACTACCCGCGGTTCGGCTTTCGCCGCGCCTCCAGCTTCGGCATCCGAGCGTCGTTCGACGTCCCCGACGAGGCGTTGATGGCCCTGCCCCTCGACGACTCCCCTGCCGTCCCGGGCGGCGTCATCCGCTATCCCGCGGCGTTCGGGGTGTGACCGCGCGCGCAGCCGCGGCGACCGCGGGACCGTGAGGGCGGGGTGACCACGTCGTCGTCGTAGGCTTGACGACCATGTCTGCGACCGCGAACCTCCGCCAGGAGCTCGACGCCGCCCGGGACCGGTTCGAGCAGTACCGTGTCTCCGTGAGCACGGCGTTCGACGATCGGCCCGCGGGCGAGCTGTCCCGGGCCGTCGAGGCGGTGCTGCCGGATCTGGCGTTCCATGAGGGGCAGGCGGTTGCCGCGGCAGTGGCTCTAGATCGGTTGGCCGCCGGCGCCGATCTGGCCGCGGTGATCCGGGCGCTGGAACTGCTGCTCCTCGAGCAGCAGGCCGCGCGGCGCAGCCGGGACTTCCTGGCCGGTGTGGCCCGGATCCTCGCCAATGTGAGGCGGCGCGGGGTGAGCTAGCTGGGTGGTCGGGCTCGGCGCGGCGCGCGCCGGCGGGGCGACCGTGCGCGGGGGCCTGGCGAGGCGGCTGCGCGCACACCGGCTGCTGAGCGGGCAGGCGGGGGCGGCCGGGCACGCCCCGGCAGCGCGACCGGAGACAATGGGTGCATGGCATCCCCGGAACAGCGCGCACAGTTCGAGCTCCTCGCCCCTCTCCTGGCTCGCGAGGGCGTCGATGTGTGGACCGCGACCGTCGCCGACCTCGACGCCGGGATGGAGCGCGCCAAGCAGCGCCGCGCTGCTGCGGTCGCCCGGGTCCGCGCTGTCCTGGACGCCCACGCCCGCGACGACATCTCCGCCGCCGGCGCGCTTCTCGAGGAGCTGGAGCTGACCGCCGAGACCACTCCCCCGCCGATCCCCGACGCGTTGACCGTGTCGACGCGCTTCGCCCAGCTCGCCCAGACGCTGGCGCCGCAGCTACCGGCAGAGGTCATTGGCGCGGTCCGGGACCGGGCGCGTCTCGATGACGCTCCGGAGGGCATGGCCGAGCTGTCCGACGCGGTGCTGCTCGACTGCGACGCCGCCACCGGCATCCGCACCGTGGTCCGCGATCACGGGCCGGCGTCCGCCCTCTACGCCGCCGCGTCCATGACAGCCGCGGTCTTCAGCCGCTGGGCCGCGCACACCGGGGACCCCATGGACGAACTCGTCGCCGCGCACGCCTGAGGGGCTGATAAGCCCGAGGATGCGACGGCGTTTCGCCGCCGCCTCCTCGGACCCCTCCCGCGTCGGCGGTCACGCGGGCACGTACCGCGGTGCCCGGGTCACACCTTCGTGACGTGGACGCGGGGCCTGCGCTCCGCCCACGGCAACGCCGATTCCAGCTGCGACGCGAGCCGGAGCAGCATCGATTCCGAGCACATCGGTCCCGCCACCTGCACCCCAATCGGCAGGCCTTCCCCCGACTCGGCCAGGGGCAGACTGACCGCCGGCGTCCCTGTGGTATTGAACAGCGGAGTGAAGGAGAACGCCTCGAAGATCCGGCGAGTCCAGCCCAACGCGTCCAGATCGGCGTTCGCATCCAGGTAACCCAGCCTCATCGCCGGATGGTTGGTCGTGGGCGTGAGCAGGACGTCGTGGCTCTCGAAGAAGCGGCCGACCTCGCGGGAGATCGAGTTGAACGTCGCGTTGGCCGCCGCCATCTCCAACACCGACAGGTCTCGGCCGTACTGCACACACGCCCAGGTGGTGGCCTCCAGGTTGTCTGGGCCCGCCGTCCGTCCTGTCATCGCTTCGATCCCGGCCACCGACTCCGCAAGGAACGCCGCCCACGCCTTCGCAGTGGCCTCCAGGAACGGCTCCCACTCGAACGTGGGTGTCGCCCACTCCACGTGATGGCCCGCCTCCTCGAGTGTCCTGGCCACCTGCTCCACCGCGGCCGCTACCTCCGGATCGACCGATGTCCCCGACCATGCTTCCGTGTGCACGGCGATGCGGAGCCGGCCCGGGTCCGCCCCGACTTCCTGTGCCCACGGCCGCTCGGGCGGAGCGATGATGAAGCGGTCACCCGGGTAGTTCACCGCTGCCTCGTCGAGCAGCGCCGCCGCGTCGCGCACGGAACGCGTCACCGCGAATTCGATGGCCATACCGCTCAGCGCATTCCCGTCCACGTCCGGGCCGAGCGGGACGCGGCCTCGGCTCGGCTTCAGCCCGACGAGCCCATTGACCGCGGCGGGAATGCGAATGGACCCGCCCCCGTCGTTGGCGTGCGCCATCGGAACCGCCCCGGCTGCCACCAGAGCCCCGGACCCGCCGCTCGATCCGCCCGGACTCCGCGTCGTGTCCCAAGGGTTTCGCGTGGAACCGTAGACGAGAGCCTCGGTATTGGCGCTGTATCCGAACTCCGGCGTCGTGGAGGCGGCGAGCGTCGCGAGCCCCGCCGCCCGGAACCGTTCCATCAGATGGGTGTCCGACGGCGGCGTCATGCCGTCCGCCAGCATTCGCGTGCCCATACGCGTGGGAACCCCCTCCGCATGACAGACCAGGTCCTTGATCACGAACGGCACGCCCGCGAACGTGCCGTCCTGCGCGTAGTCCAACGGGGCATCGAACGGACCCGACGCGACGGCATTGATGTGCTCGTTCACCGCGTTGATACCGTCCGTGGCCAGCGCGGCCAGTTCATCGGCTGTGACCTCACCGGCCGCGACCAACGCCGCCAGACCGGTTGCGTCCTGAGACGAGTACTCCTCGATATTCATGGTTCCTCCAAGGGGTCGGCGTACCCGGCCACTACCGGCTCCGGGGGTGTACGCAGTCGGCGCATCGCGCCGATGCCCCAAGAGTGGCACCATGTGGTCTGACTCACATCGGCCGATCGGCCGATGCCGTCGCGCCGGTCGGACGTTGTCGGCCGCGACGACTGCGACTGCTCGCGGAGTGCACGACTATGGACATGACCTGGTGGATCCGACTCACCGACAGCGTTCGCGCGGCCGGACGCGGGGACGTGCCTGTGGACGAACCCATCCGAATGATCCGTGACGGGCTGGGGTTCGACTGCGCGACTCTCGTGGGCCCGCGGCATGGCGGGCTGCGCGAGCAACGTTCCCAGGGCGGCCCCCTGGCAACCGGCCATCCGGTACTGGTGAACATCGACTACCCCGGCGAGGCCCTCAACTTCATCGCCACCACTTACGCCATGCAATGTCCCGCGCACCGCTATGCCGTCGAGCACCGCGTGGCGCGTCGGTTCATAGACCTGCCCTACGACTTCCGCGCGCTGCGCACCTACAAGGAGGCGCTCGAACCCTGTGGCTTCCACGAGGGCCTCACCGTGCCTCTCGGAGCGCTGCACCTCGGTGCGAGCCAACAGGGCACGGCCGGACCGAGCGCGGTCAGCCCAGGGTTCCTCGCTCTCAGCTCCCTTCACGGGCGACCTCTTCCCGACGACGCCCGACTCGCGCTCACCATGCTCGCCCCCGACCTCGCCAAGCTCACCGACCCGCAACCTGACTCAATCCGCTCCCCCGCAGACCTCGTGGTCTGGGCGTCCGACAGCCGGATCGAACCGCGAATCGGCACGCTCACTGACTCCCCGTTCCCCGCCAAGCGACTCACGCAGATTGAGCGACTTCACCGGCGCGCGAACGGGGACCTGCACTTCCGGCACCGCGATACCGCCGGCCGCTGGTGGCGAGTAGACACTTCTTCCGCCGCGAACGGGGTCCTCATCCGGCTCGAGCGGACTGAGCCGGACGACCGCCTCACCGTCCGCGAACTGGACGTCGTGGGGCTCCTGTCACGTGGCTGGACCAATGACACGATCGCCGAGCACTTGGGAGTCTCGGTCCGCACTGTCCGCACCCATATCGAGTCCGCGCTGATGAAACTCGGCGTTCCGAACAGGACCGCGCTGGCCCGCGAAGCACTGCGGCGTGACCTCGACAGTCTCGACGCCATTCGCTGTGCGGTTTAGGCCAGGACCCGTCCGGCGACCGCAGAATTTTTGTGTCGTAGATCACCTCTACGCTGCGCGCAACGATGAGAGGAGGTGAGAATGCGAGGTTCAACGAGAAGGAACTCGCGAAGGGAATCGCGAAGCTGGCGAAGGATGCGAACCGAGACCTCGTACGAATTACGCGCGCAGCAGCAACCGCTCCGGCCGCGACGTTCAGCGATCAATCGAGCAGGTTGCGAAGAGGTACATCTCGAGGGCGTCGACGCGAATGCGATGGTGGCTCAGTTCAGGGGCGGGACGAAAGTCCTCTTCGGCGTCAAGTAGGCCCCTGACCGCACCGCGTGCCACTCCCGCAGGCGGAGTCGGACGCGGTCGCAATTCCGCCCGGCTTGCAGCTCACTCGCCGGTTCCGCCTTCGCTGCGCCTGCGGTGTAGTGAGGGAGCGAAACCTCGTCGTCGTTCTCTGCACAGCCTGACGTTCGGCGCCCAGGTAGGCCAGCGCCGCCACCACGTGGGCCCGCCTCGCCGTGAGCAGCGTCGGCTCCTCCACCGGCGCGAAGTGCGGCGAGTGGTTGGCCGGAATCTGGCGACTCACCGCGCCGCGCGAGACCGCGTCCCGGTAGCTACCAGCAGAAGTCATCGGCGCGGTGAAGGACCGGGCACGTCTGGCTGACGCTCCGGAGGGCATGGCCGACCACGCTCACGCCTGAGCGCTGTCACGGTCAGGGCCTGGATCAGCTCGCCGTGAGAGACCGTCCGACCGCCTGCATATGGACTGCGTCGTCGCCGAACAACAGCTGATTGGCCTTCGCGCGGCGGAAATAGTGGTGCAGCGGGTGCTCCCAGGTGAAGCCGATCCCTCCGTGAACCTGGATCGACTCCTCCGCGGCCGTCATCGCCGCCCGGGTTGCCAGCACTCGGGCCGCCGCCGCGCGGTCGGCCAGCTCGGCAGTGCCTGACCCTCCCTCGCGACGCCCTGCCTCCCCTGATGCATCGAGCACCGTGGCCTCGGCGAGCTCGATGGCGACCAGCAGATCGACGAGCTTGTGCTTGATCCCCTGGAACGAGCCGATCGTCCGCCCGAACTGCTGACGAGTCCTCGCGTAGTCCACCGCCATCTCGAGGCACGTCCTCGCCGCACCAACCTGCTCGGCTGCGAGAGCGATGAGGATTCGAGACCGCACGTCCGCGAGGCGCGCCGCGACGTCCGGCCCGGAGATGGGCTGCGCCACCGCCCCGCGGAACGCGATGGTGGCGAGCTGGCGTGTGCCGTCCAGTTGCTCGCCGACCGTCCGTTGCACCCCGGCAGCCGAGCCCTCGACGAGGGCGAGTTGGACCCCGGAGGAGCCATGCGTGACGACGACGAGGAGGTCCGCACTCGCGCCGTCCACCACCGCGTGCTGCACGCCGGACAGGATCAGTTCTCGACCACCCGCGTCCCCGGCATCGACCGACGACGCCGAGACCGACGAGTCCACGATGGTCGGACCGCACACCAGCGCCGCAGTTTGAGCCCCCGACACGAGGCCAGGCAGGACCTCGCGGCGCGTACGGTCATCGGCGGCCTCGAACACCGCGAGGCCGGCCATCACCACGGACGAGAAGAAGGGCGCCGACGCCAGCGTCCGACCGAGACCGGTCATCACGACGGCGAGGTCCCTGAACGTGCCGTCCGCACCGCCCACGGCGGCCGGGAACGGGATCTCGGTGAGCCCGAGCTCGCGGATCGACGGCCAGGCGTCCTCGCCCGGCACGAACCCCGCCCACATCTCGCCGAGGGTCTCCGCGAGGTCCTTCTGTTCAACGGTCAGGTTGATGGGCATACCGTCCTCCTAACGGGGTTCGCGCGGAAGACCGAGCCCGCGCTCACCGATGATGTTTCGCTGGATCTCATCCGACCCGCCGGCTATCCGATAGCCCGGGGCGCCGAGGAGATGCTGCGCCCATGCGAACGTGTCCGGCTCGCCGGTGTCCGCGAGGATGCGGTGACCTAGGAAGGACGCCGCCGCATCCCCCACGCGCTTGAGGTTCTGCGTCCACACCAGCTTCCCGATCGACCCCTCGACTCCCGGAACTCCCCCGGCCTGCTCGAGCTCGGCGTACCGGGCCACCATCAGCGCCTGGGCGCGTTCGTAGATGTGCGACTCGGCGATCCGACTCCGCACCTCGGCGCTGTCCGTGATCCCGAGCGATCGAGCGAGTCGAACAAGATCCGTCGTGTTTCCGCCCGCGCTGACGATTCCCGCGCTGGACTGGCGCTCGAATCCCAGGGTGGTGAGCGCGACCTTCCAGCCGTCGCCCACCTCGCCCACCCGGTACTCATCCGGCAGCTCGACGTCGGTGAGGAACACCTCGTTGAACGTCGATCCGCCGGACATCTGACGGATAGGGCGCACCTCGACACCGTCGAGATCCATGGGGACCATGAACGCCGTCATGCCGCGGTGCTTGGGCGCGGCATGATCCGACCGAGCGATGAGCAGTCCCCACTCGGAGAACTGGGCGCCGGAGCTCCACACCTTCTGCCCGTTGATCTGCCACCCGTCCCCCGCGCGGACCGCCTTCGTGGACAACCCCGCCAGGTCGGATCCCGCCCCGGGCTCCGAGAACAGCTGACAGCACAGCTCATCCGCCCGCAGGAACGGTCGGACGAACCAGTCCCTTTGCCAGTCGGTGCCCAGCTCGAACAGCGTCGGCGCCACCAGTTCGACCGTCACCAGGATCGTCTCGTGCCGATCAGGGGCCAGGTACTCGCGTTCCACGCCCGCATAGACGCGTTCGTGACTCGCCGTGAGGCCCTGCCCGCCCCATTCCGGTGCCCACGCGATCGCGCCGAATCCGGCGTCCACCCGCTCGGCCTGCCACGCGCGACCGGCGTCGATGACCGCCTTCTCCTCCTCGTGACCGAGATTGTGGAAGATCGCGTAGTTGGGCTCCCGCGCCGCCGTGTCCCTGCGGGGCAATCGGGCGTCGAGCCAGTCGCGGCACCTCGCTTCGAACGCCGCCACCTCACCGCTGCTCAGGGGGGCGGGCACCTGCGTTGCCGTCATGGGTTCGTTCCCTTCCGTTCGTCGGCCCGCCCGTCTCGGCCGGTGCCGGCGATCGCTGCCAGTCGCTGCTCGACCGCCGTCGTGGAATCCGGGTGCTCCGACAGCCGGACGGTGAAGGTCTGCTCGAGCTCGTAGCCCCGACGCAGGTCCAGGCCCTCGCAGCCGTTCAACGACTGCTTGGCCAGCGTCAGCGCGTATCTGCTCCTGCTCGCGATCACCTCGGCGCGCTCCAGCGCCCTGTCCATCAGCTCGTCATGGGGCACGATCTCGATCGGTGCACCCCAGCTCCGGAAGGTCTCCGCATCGACGGCCTCGGCGGTGAAGAACATCCGTCGCATGGCCTGCTCGGGGAGCATCCGAGCGGCGAAACGGCCACCGCCTAAGACGCCGACCTGCATCTCGGGGAGCCCGAACGTCGCCCGATCGGAGGCGACCACCAGGTCTGCACTCGCGGTCAGCCCCATGCCGCTACCCAACGCCGGCCCGTTCACCGCGACGATCACCGGAAGCCGGCACTCCAGAACCGCGAAGAATGCGCGCCGGGCGTCCCGCATCGCCGCGTCGCCGTTGGACCCGTCCATCGTCCGGAACTCGTGGAGATCGTTCCCCGCGCAGAAGACCCGCCCCCGGCCGGTGAGGATCACCGCACGGAATCGCTCGTCGTCGGAGATCCGGTCGAACGCCTCGGCTATGGCGCGATAGGCAGCACCGTCCAGCGCGTTCACCTTGCCGCGGGCCAACTCAACCACGGCGATGCCCGGGCGGGCTTCGGTCACGGTCAGTGGCACGTCGGCCGCGTTCGCGGTCCTCGTCGTCGCCGTTGTCGTTGTCGTTGTCGTTGTCATCTTCTGTGTCACCTCTCGTGGACGGCCACAACGCTGGTGGTCGCCATCTGCTCGGGCGCGGTGGTTCGGTCGCGCGTGTAGTTCCGCAGCGCGAATTTCTGGATCTTCCCGCTCGCCGTTTTGGGCAGGCTGTCCACCACGAAGACGCTCTCGGGAACCTTCTGGATCGCGACGCCACGCCCGATGAGGAACGTGCGCACCTCCTCCAGCGGGAGATCGACCTGCTCGCGGGTCACGACGAACGCGCAGCCCCGCTCGCCCGTCTCCGGGTCGGGGCCGGCGACGACCGCGACCTCGACCACTTCCGGGTGCTCGCTGAGCTGGTTCTCCACGTCGAACGCGCTGATCTTCTCGCCGGAGCGATTGATGATGTCCTTGATCCGGCCGACGATGTGGATACCCCCGCGCTCGTCGAAGCGCGCGAGATCACCGGTCCGGAAGAACCCGGAATCCGTGAACGCCTCGTCGTTGAGCGACGCGTCGAGATAGCCCAGGAAGGTGTCCGGCCCCCGCCACAGCGCTTCGCCGACCTGGCCGGTCTCCACCTGGCGCCCGGACTCGTCCACGACGATGACCTCCGTCGGCGACAGCACCCGGCCGTCCGAGTGCTGACGCAGGTCCGGCCCGTCCGCCACGCTCGCCGAGGTGACCGACGGCCCCTCCGTCGCGCCGTACATCCGGGTGACAGTGCCCAGCCGCTCATCGGCCTCCGTCACCAGGGCGTCGGGGATGTCCGCGCCGCCGCAGATGATGTAGCGGATCGACGGGGTCTCGAGGCCCGTCTCGCGTGCAGCCTCCAGCAGTCCGCGCAGGAACGGCGTCGCGAAGATCATGAAGCTCGCGCCCTCCTCGCGGATGGCTCGCAGTGCCACTCGTGAGTCCCAGACGTCCTGCAGCACCACCGGCGCGCCCAGGACGAACGGCAGCATCAGAGCGCAGTTCACGCCGGTGATGTGGGTGACCGGAGAGGGGTTGAAGATGACGTCCTGCTCGGTCAGCTCGAACGTGTCGATCATCGACCGGTTCTCGAACGCCAACGTGTTGTGGCTGTGCAGCGCGCCTTTCGGGTCGGCCGTGGTCCCGGAGGTGTAGAGCAGCAGGCAGACATCGTCGGGATCGGGCGTCGGCAACGCGCGCACCCGCTCCACCTGCTCATCTGTCACGTCGTCGATCAACGAGGCGAGACTCTCCGCCCCCTGGTGCGGTGTCGGGTCAGTGGTGACGATCAGATCGAGATCGGGCAGGTCGGCGGCGATAGAGCGGTACATCTCGACGAAGTCGAACCCGCGATGCACGCCCGGAACGATCACCGCGCGAGACCGGGCCTGCGCCGCGATGAACCGGACCTCACGCTCGCGGTAGATGGGGACGATCGGGTTCGCGACCACGCCGATCCGGTGCAGCGCGTGATAGACGATGACCGCCTCAGCGCAGTTCGGCAGCTGGAACGAGATCACGTCCCCCGACCGCACGCCGCGCTCGACGAGAGCGGCCGCCAACCGAAGCGCGTCCCGGTACACCTGTGCGAACGTCAGTCGCCTGTCGCCGTCCACCACCGCGACCGCGTCCGGCCAGAGCCGCGCCGCCCGTTCCGTGAAGTAGTCCAACGGTCGGTCCTGCCAGTGCCCCTCGGCACGGAACGCCGCCATCCTGCGCTCGTCTGGAAATCGAGTGGGCCTCATACCAACTCCTTCACGAATTGCTTGCCGGACCTCGTCCTCGCGACCTAGAGTAACGCACGTCTCCCTAAATATGCACATGTTTCGAGAGGCGTCCACTCCCTAACTCCCCCTTCACCGGGAAGGTGACTGAAGTGAACAAAATCCAGCCCAAGCAGCGCAGGTCGGTCGCTGCAGCAGGGATCGGCACGGTCGTCGAGTACTACGACCTGACGGTCTACGCGTACCTCGCCGTGGTCGTCAGCCCCCTGTTCTTCCCGGGTGACGACCCCACCGCGTCGCTGCTGGCCAGCCTCGCCGTCTTCGCCTCCGCCTACCTCATGCGGCCCATCGGCGGCCTGTTCTTCGGCCGCCTCGGCGACCGCTACGGACGCAAGCGCGCGCTGCTCGTCTCCGTCATCCTCATGGGGTTCGCCACGCTGCTCATGGCGTTCCTGCCCACCTACGCCGCGGCCGGCGTGATCGCCCCGACCCTGCTGGTCATCGCGCGCCTGGCCCAGGGCTTCTCCGCCGGCGGGGAGCTCGGCGGCGCCCTGACCTACGTCTACGAGATCGTCGGACCCCGCCGCCGCGGCCTTGGAGGATCGATCGTCGCGCTCGGATCCAACGCCGGCTTCGCGCTCGCCGCCATCGTCGTGGCGACGACATCCGCCCTGACCTCTGACGTCCAGATGTCGAGCTGGGGATGGCGGATCCCCTTCATCGCAGGCCTGCCGTTGCTGATCCTGTGCCTCTGGCTGCGCTCGCGCATTGAGGACACGCCCGAATTCGAGGACGCGGCCGCCTCCGCGGACCTCGCCAAGTCGCCGGTGCGTGAGCTGCTCTCGCGCCAGCCGCTGCAGGTCCTCCAGGTCTTCGGCCTCGGCATCGCCCAGAACGCCACCGGCTACATGGTGCTCACCTACGTCGGCATTCACCTCGTCCGCGAGGGCGGATACAGCCAGACTGCGGTTACCTGGACCGCGGCCGCGGTCATTGTCTTCGTTGCCCTACTTATGCCGGTTGCGGGCCTACTCGTCGACCGCTTCGGCAGCCGCGTCATGGTGACGGTCGGCCTCCTGTGGGCAGCCGTCTTCGCGTACCCCGCGATGTCTCTCATGACCGGGCACGGGTTGTTCATCGCTGGCCTCGCGTTTGCGTTCTTTGCCGTGTGCACTCCGCTAATCCAGGTCAGCACCGCCCCGGTGTTCCCCGAGCTCTTCGATCCCCGGGTGCGTCTCACCGGAGTGGCGCTCGGCTTCAACCTCGCTACCGTCGCCGCGGGCGGCACCGCCGCGTATATCGCCACGTGGCTCATCGACCGAACGGGCGACCCGATCTCCCCGGCCTACTTCCTCATCGGCGCAAGCGTTGTCGGCGGTCTGACCCTCGCGACCATTCGCGGCGCGATGTACAAGGGCTCCGCGGTTACCGAGGAGACTCAGCAGCTACCCGAGACCGCGCCCGTGCGCTGACCACGGCGGCTCATCACCAGGTCCAAGCGTAAGGCCGATGAGTAGAGTAATCAGCCACCTGCGCTTTCCCTGATCTGGAGAACAATGACCGCACGAGATTCTGAGGCTCCCCGCCCGCGAGGACGCAAGATGTCAGCGCGGGTGGGGAATCTCATCGCCGAGAAGATCTTCTCCGGCGGCCTCGTCGAAGGGCACCGACTCCCGACAGAGAAAGAGATGATCGAGGAGTACGACGTAGGACGAACTACGGTCCGCGAGGCGCTCCGGCTCTTGGAGAGCAGAGACCTCGTCACCGTCAAGGCCGGCATCGGTGGCGGTCCTATCGCCAAGATGCCGCAACTCGAGTCGCTGGGCCAGACGATGAAGCTGTTCTTCCAGATCAACGGCGCCACCATCAGCGACGTCATCGACGTCCGTCTCATGCTCGAGCCGATCGTCGCCCGCGCCGCCGCAGAAACCATCACCGATCATCAGCTCGATGTGATGCAGGGAGCACTCGACCGAATAGTCGATGACCCCCATGATCACGACGCATTCCAGCTCAACAACGCGCTGTTCCAGCGGACGATCTACGACGCGGTCGGGAATCCGGCGCTGAGGATCGTCATGGAAACACTCTGGTTGTTGGTTCGCGACGCCGAACCGAGCGAGCATCCCCTTGCAACCAGGCTGGACGCGGCCGAACTCCAGTCCGACCTTCTCGAGTCACTACGTCGCCGCGACCCGGACGCGGCCGAGGCCGCGATGCAAGTGTTCGTGGAACGCTCGGCCCGGTACTACCGGCGGCATCTCGCGGACATCATCTCCCAACCGGTGAAGTGGGAGCTCTGATCGCCGTCGTCGTTCCCTGTACGGCCGGGCGCTCGGCGCTCAGGTAGGCAGTGCCCCACCACCCGAGCACGCGTAGCGTCACATCCGTCATTTCGTTCCCGTCGAGGCCTAGTTGCACTCGTGTCGACGCTGCTCATGCTGCCGTCGAGTGCGTCTAGGCGTTCCACTAGCCGACCTGCTGAGCATCCAACACCAGAACGGAACCCGGATGACCACCTGGACCACCCGCCCCGAGACCGTCGACGACATCCCCGCGATCGGAGACATCACCCTGCGCGCCTTCCCCACCGCCGGAGAGGCCGACCTCGTCGACGCCCTCCGCGCCGACCCGGCCGCGTGGATCGCCGGGCTGTCCGTGATCGCCACGGCCGCCGGCGACCGCCCCGTCGGCCACGCACTGCTCACGCGCTGCCACGTCGGGGACCAACCCGCCCTCGCCCTGGCGCCCTGCTCGGTCCTGCCCGAGTTCCAACGCACCGGCGCCGGCTCCGCCGCCGTCCGAGCAGCCCTGGCCTGCGCCCGAGCGATGGGCGAAAAGCTCGTCGTGGTCCTGGGCCATGCCGACTACTACCCGCGGTTCGGCTTCCGCCGCGCCTCCGCGTTCGGCATTCGCGCACCCTTCGAGACCCCCGAAGACGCGATGATGTCCCTGGCCCTCGACGACGCCTACGCCGTCCCGAGCGGAGTCATCCGTTATCCGGCGGCATTCGGGGTATAGCGGGGCGGCGGCCGTCCGATGGTCGGAGACCCTTTCGGTCCCCGCCCTCAGGGTCGCCATGACCACTCAGACCATCGGCAACCCGCACCTCGGCGGCTCCACCATCGGCTGCCGGTTCGGCCCCGAGTACGACCCCTCCCTGCCCACCCTTATGTTGATCAACTCCTTCACCACCTCAGTTCATGCGGGAACTCCAGCTCGTCGCTGACGAACTGCGGCCGGTACAGCTCCACGGAATGTGGTCCTAGTGCCGGCGCCCGCATAGTCCGCTGGTTCCGCAGCCGGGCCCGACCGGTTGTAGGTGGTGGGCCCGGGTGGTGCCATCGAAAAGATCCACCGCTTCACAGCAGAAGGAGTGTCCGACATGGCGTCCGAGTCCACCACCACGACCGACCACGACGAGATCCGCCAGTGGGTCGAGAGCAACGACGGCAAGCCCGCCTGCGTCCGCGACACCGGCGACGGCGACGACCCCGGCGTCCTGCGCTTCGACTTCCCCGGCGGCGCCGGCGACGAAGCACTCGAGCAGATCAGCTGGGACGAGTGGTTCGAGAAGTTCGATTCGCAGAAGCTCGCCCTGCTGTACCAGGAGAAGAAGGCCAGCGGAGAGGGCAGCACCTTCTTCAAACTCGTCAACCGCTGACCAGGCCGGTGCTCAGGTAGTCGAGCGCCGCCGGCTCGCCGAGTGGTCGCAAGAGCAGTTTCTCGGACGACGCGTCATGGGCAATGTGGCCGCATCTGACCCCACGGCGAAGTCGGTCAGGCCGGCGCTTTGCGAGCCGTCGACTTCTTTGCCGAGCTACTTCCGCCCTTCTTGCTGGCGATCTTCTTGGCGGAGCCGGAGTCCTCGTCGTCGTCCTCGTCGTCGCCCAAGGTGTCCTTCACCTCCACCGTGAACGCCTCACCGCCGGCCGCCTTGGTCTCGATCAACTCCTTGAACTGCGTCTGGTAGTCGTCCTCGTACTTCTCCGGCTCGAATTCGGCCGCCATCGTCTCGATCAACGAGGCCGCCATCTTAGCCTCCTGCGGCCGGGCCTTGGCGTCCTTGTCCAGCCCCTCCAGGATCGCCGGGCGAATCTCATCCGGCCACAACAAACGTCTGCAGCATCAGCACGTGACCTTGTTAGCGTCCAGCTATGGGAAATAACCGACCTGGGAGCGCTCCCGTTGCCACGCCTACGATCCGGAGCACTCGATGGATCGCCGCTGCGGTAGCGAGCGTTCTCGTGCTGACGATCAGCTACTTGAGCGCGGTATGGACGACCCGCGGTCAAGCTACCGAGAACGCGGCGCTCAGAGGCGCCGACCAGGTCAGTGAACAGGACTTCTCGGCAGCCTCGGAGGCCCTGGGCCACATCACCATCGCTACGTTGGCGGTGGCGGTGATTCTGATCGCGCTGGTGGGGCTAGTGCGGCGACGTCCGGACCTGGCCATCGCGGGCGTGGCCGTGATCGTGTTGGGCCAGGTAATCACGCAAGCACTCAAACGATTTGTCCTACCGCGCCCAGAACTGGTCGAGGTCAGCAGCAACTACACCCAGAACAGCTTTCCGAGTGGGCACACAACGATCGCTATGACCGTGCTGTTCGCGGTCTTCATCGTTGTCCCCCACCGCTGGCGAGGAATCGCCGCCCTGGTGGTTCTCACGTGGGCGATCGGTATCGGCGCATACACCACAACCGCGAAGTGGCACCGTCTCAGTGACACCATCGGCGCCGATGCCGTCGCGTTGCTCTGTGGCTGCCTCGCGGCATGGTGGTTGGCCCGCCGGGGAAGCCTCTGCCATTACCAGGGCGGCGTCCGACGAGGCAGGGTCGTCTATGTGGTGATCGTCGCGGCGCTCACCTCGATTTCCTTAGCCCTCGGGGCGGCCCTCTGGGGAATCCCACATCTTCGCGGCACGGATCTGTCAATTCCGGACGCAGCCCAGGACTACACCGCCTACCTCGGTGCGCATGCACTCGCAGCGGGATTCTCAGGGCTCACTGCTCTCGCCTTCTGGGCTCTGTGGCACCGCGTGGATACCACGTGCAGGGAGGCTTTCGCTCCAATGCACAGCCGCGCAGTGAACTGAGTGGCCCGTCCCCGTCCCTCCGTCAGTCGACATTCTGCAGCAGCACGACCGCCGCGAGGATGCCGAGGAGCAGGGCTACATTGGCTTTCCAGTAGCCGCGCACGATCGCCACGAACTCACGGAGGAACGCGGTCGGCGCGTAGAAGCGTGCGGTCCGGGCCCCCGTCACCTGGGCGTCCAGGCCGACATCGCGGGTGAAAGCGGCTGCTCGCAGGACGTGGAAATTGCTAGTGACGACGATCATCGGCTGGTACTCGATACCCATCGAGTCCAGCAGCTCCGCGCTGAACACCAGGTTCTCGTGAGTGGTCCGCGACGAGGTCTCGGCGATAATGTTCTCCTCGGACATTCCGTAGTCCTTGAGGTAGTTCTTCATCGCCGTGGCCTCGGCCATAGCCTCGTCCACGCCCTGCCCGCCCGAGACCACGAGGACGGGCCTGTGTCCGGCCTCCACCTCGGCGTCGTACACCTCGCGCGCACGATCCAATCGGCTGGCCAAAAGCGGGGTGACAGTGCCGCCCGCGCCCAGTCCGCACCCCAACACCAGCACCGCCGCGTTGCCCGTCGGCGGTCGCAGATGCCCGTAGATCACGGCATACACCGAGAACGCTGCGAGCTGGAGGCCCAGTCCCACTGCGAAGAACACGCCGGTCCACAACAGAGCCAGAAACCACAGCGGGAGGGGATGCGACTCGAGCACCCGGGCCACCGTGAACAGCAACCCGGCCCCGAGGATCGTCACCGTGGCCAGCGCGAGCGGCAGGACCGTGGCGAGGCGGAATCCTTCGCGACGGATCACCACCACCCCGTTCACCGCTGCCGCTGCGATCAATCCGATCGCGGTCAGGAAGAGAAGCACCGCGATGACGGCGAGCACGGCAGCCTCCACCCGAGGCTCCAACAGGTTCATCACGCTCACTGCGGTCAAAACCCACGCGAGTAGAGCGGCGAGGACGATCAGAGCGTTGGACAGCCGCCGTGGCTCCGATGCGATCCTGATAGCAGAGACGATCGTCAGCACAACGGCAAGCGCAAAGAAGAACACCAGACGAACCTATCCAGAGCGCGCTCGGTGGGGCGGGACATCACCCCAGAGGCCGGGGTCGTTCCGGTCAGGCCGACTTTTTGGCCGGAGTTTTACGCGCAGAGGTCTTCTTTGCGGTCGACTTAGTTGCCGTGGACTTTGAGGTTGTCGACTTCTTGGCAGTCGACTTCTTGGCCGCGGCCTTTTTGGCGGGCGCCTTCTTCGCCGCAGTCTTCTTGGCCGGGGTCTTCTTTGCCGAGCTACTCCCGCTCTTCTTACTAGTGGCCTTCTTGGCGGAGCCGGAATCCTCGTCGTCGTCCTGGTCGTCGGCCTCGTCCGCCTTACCGCCCCGGTCCTTCACACTCGCCCGCAGCGCCGCGAGCAGATCGGCCACGTCGTCGTCGCCGTCATCGTCGCCCGAGGTGTCCTTTTCCTCCACCGTGAACGCCTCACCTCCGGCCGCCTTGGCCTCGATCAACTCCTTGAGCTGAGTCTGGTAGTCGTCCTCGTACTTCTCCGGCTCGAAATCCGCGGCCATGGTCTCGATGAGCGACGCCGCCATCTTGACCTCCTGCGGCCGGACCTTCGCCTCCTTGTCCAGCCCCTCCAGAATCGCCGGGCGGATCTCGTCCGGCCACAGCAGCGTCTGCAGCATGAGCACGTCCTTGTAGACCCTGAGGGCGCAGAGGCGAGTGCGGTTACGCAGCGTGAACGTGCAGATGGCGAGGCGATCCGTCTGTTGCAGAGCCTCGCGCATCAGCACATACGCGCGGTTGGATCGCGACGCCGGCTCCAGGAAGTACGCGTTGTCGAACGCCACCGGGTCCACCTGATCCGCCGGGACGAACTCCGTCACCTCGATCTCGTGGTTCTGCTCCACCGGCAGGCTGGCGAGGTCCTCCTTGGTGAGGATGACCATCTCGCCCTCTTCGGACTCGTACGCCTTGGCGATGTCGGAGAACTCGACCTCCTCGCCGTTGTCGTCCCGCACCTTCTTGTAGCGGATGCGGACGCCGTCCTTCTTGTCCACCTGCCGCGCGTGCAGGTCGTGGTCCTCCGTCGCCGCGTACACCTTGACCGGCACGTTGACCAGACCGAACGAGACCTCGCCCTTCCAGATGGATCGCATATAGGGAGTATGCGATAGATCGGGGGCGGCGGCAGCCGGACGCGGGGGCGTGGTTGGGCGTAGTTGCATGGCTTTCAAGCCCGACCGCCGCGAGGCGATGCACCAGTTCGATCGCCACCAGATATTCGAGAGACCGGGTCTGCGATTCAGGAATCGATGCTCCTAGAGCCTTGCGCCCGCCCGAGAGGTGCCCTGCATCCGATCTTTCACCTGCCATGAACCCGACCCGTTATTTACGGCCATGATACCGGGTGCTTTAGACTGCTTAACATCTACCAGAATTCTCACAGATAGACAGAGTGACACGCAATGCCATCCTCCTTCTCTTCGATCGTCGAACGCTACAAGGAGCAGGTAATAGCCATCGGCGAACTCTCCAAGAATCTGACCCCCGAACTCGACAGGCTCCGAAAAGAGCCACCATTCCAGAAAAGAGTTCTTCAATCTATAGAACTGTTCGATCGCGAAAAGCAGAAGGTAGCGATTTCCGCAGTGGTAGCCACGATCGACATATGGGAGGCCCTAACCACGGCAGATCCAGAGGAAGTCAAGAGGGTCGTCGACCAGGCCGATGCCATCGACGATCGACTCTCTTTTGAATTCGACGGCAGTGAGCTGTCCATCGGAGGAACCGACCGAGATTTGCGCAGATCGGTCATGGACACTTTCGACGGACTCCAGAGTAGGCTAATCAGACCCTCCCACAAAACGCTACTTCGCAGATCACTCCTGGCAATGCTCGTTGGCACCTTTGAGTCATATATTGGAGATTTGTATCGCAAAAACCTCGAACTGCATCCCGGAATAATTAACTCAAGCGAGAAGTCGTTCTCTCTAAAGGAAATCCAAGCGTTCTCATCAATTGACGAGGCACAGCAAACCCTCATCGACCGCGAAGTGGACCAGTTTACTCGGAAGGGTTTTGACGATTGGGGAGAATGGCTTTCCAAGCCCCCCATCGAGCTGGACAGGAAGCTGAAATCGTCAGATTGGGCGGCCGCCCGTGAAATTTACGAGCGCCGAAACCTTGTCCTTCACCGATCATGTAGGGTAAGTTCGCAGTACCTATCGAAAGTCTCGACCGAGTTCAGTCGCGAACTCTCCGTTGGCGACAGACTGGATGTCGATGAAGAATACCTCGACAATGCGCTCGATCTTCTACTTAAACTCGGATTGACGCTAGGGCTCCGAATGTGGTCAAGGCTCGCAAGCAATGACGACGAACTTGGACAATGGGCCACCGCAGCGCAAGTCGAGTTTCTTGACGCAAAGAATCCGTCAGTTACCCAAGCAATAAGTGACGCTTTGGATCACAATAGGCTCAAAGCTTCGGCCCAACTGCAGGTCCGCGTGAATTCATGGCTGGCCGAGAAAGAACTTCACGGGGTTGAATCGATTCGCGGAGAAGTCCGAGCTTGGGATACTGGCCCACTTTCGCCCCTGTATCAGGTCGCCCAGGCGGCACTTCTCGACGACCTTAGTCACGCCGAAGCGGGAGTTAGGGCCCTAATCAAGGAAGAAAAACTCTCAATAGTCGACGCGCTCCAATGGCCCCTATTCGCGTCTCTCAGAGAGAGCGGCGCGATCGACGACCTGCTCTACCCCGATGAGAATCGTGCGGTAAGTCCCGACGAACGAGATTCTCGAGTCACACTCTCTCGTGAGGCCCCAGATAATTCGCCCGTCGATGCACTAGAAGGCGAATCGGGCGACGCTGAGGAACCTATGCCATGAGTTCGACAGACACTCAGCCGAAGATGCCACTCGAGGGCCGCTAGAGCACAACGCGCACTGTCAGTTCCGTCTCGAGGTCTTACTCCGTGCTCTGCGCGGCTCGCTCAGCTGTTCCTCCAGCTTGCTAGCTTGTCGGCCAGCAATACCGGCCCACCGGGCGGCGAATCAGGGCCGCGATCGCTCACCTCGTCGTCGTCACATAGTCACGGCGACCCTCACCTACGTGCCGGGCGGTGCCACCCCACCGATCGGCCAGCGGCCCCGCCGGAGGCACCTGGAATGCTGTTCCCCATGCCCGCCGACGTCGCGCCTCTGCTCCTGCTCGTGGCGGCGTCCGCCGTCATCCTCGGGACCGTGCTGCAGCGGGTCAGCGGGATGGGGGTCGGGCTCGTGGTCTCGCCGACGCTCGCGCTGCTGCTCGGGCCCGTCACCGGCGTACTGCTGACCAACATCACGACCGTCGTCTCCGCCGCGCTCATCGGGATCACGCTGCGACACGACATCGACTGGCAGCGCTACCGCCGCCTCGCTCCCCTGATCGTCGTGGGGTCCGTGCCCGGCGCGCTTCTGGTCGGCGCCGCGGACCGCCATTGGCTCGAGGTGATCATCGGTGTCGCCCTGATCGGCACGCTGCTGACGACCGCGTTGGTGCGGATCCCGCCCATGAGCGGACGCCTCCCCGCCGCCGCGGCCGGCACCGCCGGAGGATTCCTCAACACCGCCGTCGGCGTCGCCGCGCCCGCGATGCTGGTCTACGCGCAGGCGACCAACTGGCAGCAGCGGTCGTTCGCCGCGACCCTGCAGCCGATCTTCGGGACCATGGGCGTGGTATCCGTCCTGGTCAAGGTCGGGCTCGGCGCCGCGCCGGTCTCCGAACTGCCGCTGGCCGTTGTCTCGCTGGTCGTGGCGATGGTGCCGATCGGCATCGTCATCGGCGGCCTGGTCGCGCGGCGGGTGCCCGCGGCCGTGGGGCGGAAGGTGGCGATCGTCGTGGTCACCGTCGGCGCGCTGAGCCTGCTCGGGCGAGGATTGGCGGGCGTGATCGGCTGAGTCTGCTCGGGCGGGGCGTCGGGGGCCTGGCCGGAATCTTCTGAACGGCTGCGTGGTTACGCTGCGAGACAGCAGTCAATCGTGCCAACAATCCAGCGGACCGGCCCACACTGACCGGGTTCGCGGGAAAGAGGAACAATGACCGTCTCAACCGCCTCCGTCCGCGCCGTCGGAGTAACGACCTACGGTGGCCCCGACGCCCTGCAGGTCGTGGAAGTCCCCAAGCAGGAACTCGGCCCGACCGAGGTCCGCGTGCGCGTCACCGCCGCGACCATCAACCCCACCGACACCTACACGCGCAACGGTTCCCGCTCGAAGACCGGAACGCCGCGCGGAGCCGCAGACGTCCCGGGCATGGACATCGCCGGAACGCTCGTCGAGGTCGGCGAGGACGCGAACACCTCCCTGTCGGTCGGCGACCGGGTGATGGGGATCGTGGTGCCGCGAGACGATCACGGTGCGTACCGCGAGGACATCGTCCTGCCTGCACGCTCGATAACCGCCGCACCCCGCGATGCCGACGACATCGCCGCCTCGACGCTCCCGATGAACGGCCTTACCGCCCGGCGTGCGCTCGACCTGCTGGGGCTGGAGCCCGGTCAGGTCCTCGCCGTCACCGGGGCGGCGGGCTCGACCGGTGGATACGTCATCCAGCTGGCCAAGCATGACGGCCTCGTCGTGGTCGCCGACGCGTCCGAGGCGGACGAGGAACTCGTCCGGTCGCTCGGCGCCGATCAGATCGTCCGGCGCGGCGAGGGCGTCGCCGACCGCATCCTCGAGCTCTACCCCGACGGCGTCGACGGCCTCTTCGACGGATCCGTGCAGGAAGCCGCCGTCCTCCCCGCGGTCAAGACCGGCGGAGGCGTCGCGACGGTGCGGTGGTACCAGGGCGACGGCCAGCACGACCTGCAGGTCCATCCGGTGAGCGTGGCTGACATGGCCGAAGAGCAGGAGAAGCTCGACGAGCTGCGGCAGCTGGCGGAGGACGGCGTGGTGACACTCCGCGTCGCTGACAGCTATGCGCCCGAGGACGCGTGGCAGGCCCACGAGCGCCTCGAAGCCGGCGGCACCCGCGGACGACTGGTCATCGACTTCACGCGGAGATGCGCGGGCGGGGCTGGCGGGTGGGGCGGCACCGGCGTGAGTGGTGCGCTTAGGGTCGGTACCCCGCGCCTACGGTGACGCTTTTTCCTAAGAAGGTCCACATAACCGCCGATGGGAGAGTTATCGTGTGACCACATCGCGGTCGTTCGATACCTGCCGGTCACCCGGTGCCGCGTGGCACCCCCTGCCCCACGCGTCTCCCGCCGGCCCCTGTCGGACGGTGCGCGCGCCCGACTCATCAGGACGCTCTCCCATGCCCTCCGAACTGCCCACCATTACCGCCGCGACCCGCCGCCAACTGTCGTTCGCTCTCGCTCTACTCGGCAGAGGCGCGTTCGCCATGGCCCCGCTGGAATCGGTCGCCCTGCCGGACTCTCTCGAGAGCATCGACGACGAGGCGTTCGTCAGCAATCAGCTGGCGACGGTGACCCTGCCCCGGCACCTCACCCACCTGGGCGAGTACGCATTCAAGAACAACAAGCTGACCTCGCTGAGCCTGCCGGACTCCCTCACCGCGGTCAGGCGCGATGCGTTCGCCAACAACCTCTTGAAAGCCGTGACGCTGCCCGACGGCCTCACGACCATCGGCGACGGGGCGTTCATCGACAATCAGCTGACGTCGGTCACGCTTCCGGACACCGTCACCAGCGTCGGCGAGTGGGCATTCGCCAACAACGCGTTGACGTCGGTCAGGCGGCCCGACGGTGTCCGCAGCATCGGTCGGTCTGCGTTCGTCAGCAACAGGCTGACCTCGGTGACTCTGCCCGACGCTCTCACCACCGTGAGCAGATACGCGTTCGCCAACAACCGGCTGACGTCGGTCACCCTGCCCGAGGGACTCACCGCCATCGAGTGGGGCGCTTTCATGGACAACCGCCTCGAGACGGTCGAGATCCCCGCCCGGGTCGCCGAGATCGGCCCGCTGGCTTTCTGGAACAACCCCGGGTTGACCCGCGTCCGGTTCACCGGGCCCGCACCAAGCATCAGTGGCGCCGAGGAATCGGGGCCGTCACTCGCAGAATCTCCGGACCTGATCGTCGAGTTCGCCGCGCGGTATCAGCAGGACGTTGGGGGCTACACGACGCCTGAGTGGCACGGCTACCCCACGGTCCCCGCGTACACCGTCCTCTTCGACACCGGCGACGGTCCTGCCGTGGACCCGGTGACCATCTGGCCCGGCGAGGGCTTCGAGCCGCCCGCCCCAGCGCGGCCGGGCTACACCTTCACCGGCTGGTACACCTCGCCCGACCTGGCCACCCGATTCGATCCCGACGCCGCCGCCAGCCTCGACGAGGACATCACCGTCTACGCCGGATGGGAGCGCAGCAGCGGCCCGGACGGTGGCGGCTCCTCGGCCCTTGGCAGTCTCGGCAGTCTCGGCAGCTGATGGCTGGCGTCGCACAGAGACAACAAGGCCCTGGCCACAGCGCCGATTGAAGACGGACCACGGCTCGGACGCTGGCGCAGCGTCCGGGCCGTCCACTGCTTGTCCGGCGCGTCGGGCGCCGCAGCTTTCGAGTCCCGTCAGCGCCGGACACTCGGGCGGGTGGATCCCATCGGCCCGGCCGCCGGTCACCTCGGACGCTCGATCAACTGATCAGCAACCTCCGCGAGGTCGCCTGCGGGCCAGGAGAACTGAGGCACCGGCCGCGAGTCCCGAACGCTGTTAGGCCGGGTCTGCCACCCCCGCGGCACGGTCTTCGCGGCACCACCGCACCGTGGCCAGTGCGTATACGCCGCCCAGTGCGCCAGTCCCGCGCCCCCAGCAGGGGCAGAACGAGGGTGGCGGGCACGTTGTCGTCGTCGCCATTTGCTTGGATCTCCAATCTTCTAAATCGAGTGTCCAAGTCAGTCGACCAGAACGCTCTATCCGGTACGCCACTCACCGCAAAAGCCGAGGTTTTCCTCATAGTGCCTGCTAAAGTGCGGTTGTCCCGAGAAACATCGATGTGTGAATAAGTCAACAATTTCGAGCATTCCGGTTGCTACTGACGAGTAGATGAAGAATGCTAAACGTGTCGCATCAACGAGCGTTGGTGCAGGACCCCTCCGAGAAAGGCATCCCGATGAGCACCTCGCCCGAGGCCCCGCAGCCCCAGCCCGCCGCCAAGAACCAGAACCGTCGGAAGAAGGCCCGCGTGATCATGGCCTCCGGTCTCGTCCTGGGCATCGGCGCCGCCGTGACCCTTGCCGCGTGGTCGGACACCGTGTGGGGATCGGGCACGTTCGGCACCGAGGGCAACGCCTTCAACACCCAGGGCTCGTTCGACGGCGGCACCGATTGGAAGGAGCACGTCTCCTCGACCGGCACCGGCGACAACGGGCCGGGAGCCATGTCTTTCGCCCAGAACGCCAACGCCCTCATCCCCGGCGTTCCCGTTTACCAGCTGGTCGGACTGCACGAGGCTGAGGGGAATCTCGGCGCCGACATCGTCCTCAAGCGGACCAATGCCGACACCAGTGCGCTGAAGGACGTCGTGAAGGTCGCTGTCGCCGACGCCGGCACCGGCGAGACCGCACCGGCGTGTGGAGCCGGCACCACCTTCGGTGCACCCGTGACGATCGGGGCGCCTGCCTCCCAGATGCTCACCACCGACATCGCTGCGGATGGCTACCGCTGGGTGTGCTTCTCCGCGACCCTCGATGACAAGGCCACCCCGGCGGTCTCCAACAAGGTGTCCCAGCCGATTCTCTGGGAGTTCGCGGCCACCTCCAAGAACGCACCCGCCACCCCGACCGCTACCACCAGCCCGGCCAACGTCAGGTAGTCCGCGCCGCGTAGGCGACGGCGGGTGACCCGCCGTCGCCCTCGCCGACACCCGCTCAATTTCCTCCTCCCCTCCCCCCTCACCTCCGCCCTCGTCAGGAGATCGCCATGAGCGCACAGACTGCGCCTTCCCCGTCCGAGGCGTCCGTCTCGGCAGTTGCCTCTCATCGAGTGCCACGTGGCCGGTCAGTGTGGTCGTACATCGGCGGCGGCATCGGCAACCTGCTCGCGGCCGGCGGCGTGGTGTGCATCGCGCTGGTGATCCTCGCGGTGTCGATGAACATCTCGCTGATCATGTTTAAGACCGGCTCGATGTCGCCGACGATCCCCACCGGGTCCGTCGCAGTGGTCAAGGAGATCTCCGCCGACGAGATCCGCGTGGGCGACGTCATCACGGTAGATCGCGAAGAGGGCCAACTCCCCGTCACCCACCGGGTGGTGGAAGTGCACACGCAGTCACCCGGCGAGGCACTCGTGCAGATGAAGGGTGACGCCAACCCCATCGTCGACCCGGGCATGTATCGGGTCGAGACAGTCCGCAAGGTCCTCTGGTCCGTGCCCGAGCTCGCCAAGGTGATCGTGTGGTTCGGCAACCCCTACGTCCTGGGCGGGATCAGCCTGATCGCCGCGCTCGGCGTGCTGTGGGCGTTCTGGCCGAAGAAGGACGAGGGGGACGACGCGAGCGAGAGGTCCGGAGATGCGTAGGTCACGCGGCATCCTTCGTCTGAGCCTGGCATTCGTCGGTGTCCTGGCGCTGATGGCCACGGTGGCCCTGAGCGCCATCACCATTCGCCCTACAGAGGCGACGTGGCAGGACCGAGTCATGGGGACCTCCCAATTCGGGACCAGCGAAATCGCTGGCCAGAACTTCGCAAGGTCCGCCGCGGCTTATGGTTCCCTCAAGCCCTGGCTCTCCGGCGCGAGGAACCTCGGGTCGGTTCAGCGCGAAGTAGCTCCGCCCACCCATTGGATCGCGCGCAACGAAGTGCCCTCTAACTGGCGCAATGAGTCCGCCGGCGACGCCTGGACCTCGGTTCGGGCAAGTGCTGACACTCGGACGTGCGCGCGTCGTGAAAACCAGCAGCCTGACGGGTGCCAGTTCGAAGATCTCCCGGATGGCCCCGGAACTAGCTACGCCGTGTCCCAGACCAGGGATCTCGAGGCGACAGCTTGGGCCCTGTTAGTGAGGGTGCCTCTCGTTCGTACTTCTTCCACGCCGATCACCGCTACCGCTTCGTGCGCTCCTGGCGTGGACGGCGATGCCTCGATTTCCGGTTCTCCAATTACGATCGGCGGATTTCTTTGGAACTCTGGTGACCAAATTTCGATACCCAGTGAAGGCCGTCAGGTCTCCTTCACCAGGAACATCGGGCTGTATACGTACAAGGGAGTCCTCCAGCATCACAGTGTTGAAAAGAACGGCTATGCCCTGTCCCAACTCCGACTCTTCGTCGAAGCATCAGGAAACGTTCTCGGCTCCGACCCTTGGACCTTCCATGTAATTCTCGCCCACGCCGAATGTGGCGCTTCTAGTTCCTTTACTGGTGCACCAACCCGCCCCAGCACCTCTTGGCCCAGCCCGCTCCCAGAGCAACTCGGTCGGGTATCTGCCATGCGGACTGCCGAAGTCTTGCAAACAGAGACCCAGGCAGCGCCGGCTAGTGAAACTCCCCCGGGCAACGTCGACGAGACGGAGTTGCCTTCGTTGGAGGACGTCGCGGACGACGAGTCGTCGACAGACGAGGAGGGCAAATCGACCGAGGCGGCCCCGAGCCCGACCGCCTCGCCGCAACCGACCCAGTCCTCAGAACCGCTCGCCGCGGAGCCGGAGACTGTGGACTCAGAGCCTGCAACGTCGGAGCCGGCGACTTCTGAGCCGACCGTGCCCACCACCGTTCCCGAGGGTCCGCAGAACCCAGAGGCGGTGCGCGTCGGCCGGGAGTTCGAAGTGGTCACCCGCGACGGCCTCGAGCTCGGCACCGCAAGGATCGACGATATCGTCCGCACGCCCGGCTGCGGAGCGGAGCTAACCCTGAGCATCCGCACCTCTGCCGAGGCGGGCCCCGACCGGTGGGCGTCCATCGGCCCGGGCGACTTCGCCGAGGTCCGCCCCAGCGGGTCGATCCGCAGGGCCGGCACCGTCACCTCGGACTGTGATCAGTCGACCAACTCCAGGATCGCAGCGCTCTCGGCGAGCCGGGAGTACGAGATCGTCATCGCGATAGCGCTCGACGACTCCGCGCAGCAGGCCATGCTCCGACCCGACGGCACCGCCGGGTGGATGTTCGACCTGCCGCCGCTGCCTAAGGTGACCGCCACGACCAGCCCGTCGGCGCCGGCGACCACCTCGAGCCCGACCACAGACGCGAGCGAGCCCAGCGTCGAGACGTCGGTGACCACCGCCGAGGCATGAGCCACCCTCGGCAGGGACGCCCACCGAGCCGGTCGCCAGTGTCCGAGTCGGATGCGAGAGTGGTCCCATGGCGACTAAGGGGCAGAAGGAGTCGGTGAAGGTCGACGGGCGGACCGTGCGGTTCACCCACCCCGACAAGGTGCTCTACGAGGCCACCGGCACCACCAAGGCCGACGTGCTGGAGTACTACACGGCCGTCGCGCCGCTGCTCATGACCTACGCCGGCAACCGGCCCGTCACCCGCAAGCGCTGGCCCGACGGCACTGACGCCGACTCCTTCTTCGAGAAGAACCTGCCCCAGCACGCGCCCGACTGGGTGCCGAGCGTGACCATCGAGCACTCCTCGCGCACCGTCCGTTACCCGGTGCTCGACTCCCCCGCGACCCTGGCCTGGTTCGCCCAGCAGGCCGCCCTCGAGCTGCACGTGCCGCAGTGGACTCTCACGAACGGTGAGCCGGGGAGGACGCGGCGGATCGTCATCGACCTCGATCCGGGTGAGGGCGTGGAACTGGATACGACGGCGAAGGTCGCCCTGCGCGTCCGAGATTTGCTGTCCGAGGCGGGACTCGAGTCGTTCCCGGTCACCAGTGGCTCCAAGGGGATCCACCTCTACGCCCGGCTGGACAAGGCCGTCACCGCCGCCAGCGCCTCCAAGGTGGCCAAGGAGATCGCGCAGTCCCTCGCCAAGCAGACCCCGGACCTGGTCACCGCCACCATGAAGCGCTCCATCCGCGACGGCAAGGTGTTCGTCGACTGGAGCCAGAACAGCGGCGCCAAGACCACCGTCGCGCCGTACTCCCTACGCGGGCGGGCCGAGCCGTGGGTGGCCGCGCCCCGCTCGTGGGAGGAACTCGGCGACGGCGGCCTGACGCACCTGCACTGGGACGACGTCCTCAAGCGACTGGACTCCGACGGCGACCTCCTCGACGGCCTCGAGGGCACGGCCAAGAAGGGCGGCTCCGCCAAGAAGAAGCCCGCCACGAAGGCCCCCGCCAAGAAGACCCCGGCCGAGAAGAAGGCGTCCTCGTCCGGCTCGGCGTCGCGGGCCAAGAAGTCGTCCGGGGGCAAGAAGAGCTCGTCGTCGTCGGATGACGAGGACCCCGACCGCGCGGACACCGACGCTGACGACACCGACGGCTCCACCGGCGACACCGACTCGGACGGCGCGGACACCCGCGCCGCCGAGGCCGAGGGCTGCGACGCCTCCCCCACCAGCGAGGACGCGGTGGTCACGAGCCTGGCGGAGTACCGGCGCAAGCGGGATCGCCGTCGCACGCCCGAGCCGTTCGAGGACGAGGTCGAGACCGATCGCTCAGAGGGCGACGGGCCCATCTTCGTGATCCAGGAACACCACGCGCGCCGCCTGCACTACGATCTGCGGCTCGAACACCACGGGGTCCTGGCCTCGTGGGCCGTGCCCAAGAACCTGCCCACCGAGCCCAAGGACCGCCGGCTCGCGGTGAACACCGAGGACCACCCGCTCGGTTACGAGACGTTCGAGGGCACCATCCCCAAGGGCGAGTACGGCGCCGGCCACATGACCATCTGGGACCGCGGCACCTACGAGTGCGAGAAGTGGCGCGAGGACGAGATCATCGTGTGGCTCGACGGCGACAAGGTCTCCGGCCGGTACGTCCTCGTCCGCACGAGCGCCGAGAAGAACCAGTGGATCGTGCAGTACATGAAGGACCAGTCGCCCGACTCCTTCTACGGCGGCCGCGACAACCCGAAGTCGCGGTATCCCGAAGGCGACAAGTCCGCGTCGCGCTCCGGCGGCAGCGGCTCCGGAGGTTCCGGCCGCGCGTCCCGCTCCGACGACTCCGACCGATCCGACAGCGCCGCCCGCCCCGACACGCCCCCGCTCCCCATGATCCCCACGGCCGCCGAGGTCACCGGGCTGCCCGACGACACGTGGGCGTTCGAGGGCAAGTGGGACGGTTACCGCGTGACCGTGGCGACCAACGGCGAGCAGACCCGCCTGGTCAGCCGCAACGGCAACTCCATGGACTGGCTCGCCGACGGCTTCCCCGGACTGGCCGAGACACTCGAGAAGCCCGCCGTGATCGACGCGGAGCTCGTCATCCTCGACTCCAACGGCGTGCCCGACTTCGCCTCGCTGGCCAAGCAGGCCGCCGCCGAGGGCAAGGACTCGTCTCTTCCGCCGGTCGAGCTGTTCGTCTTTGACGTGCTCGAGGTCGACGGCGTGGATCTGCAGTCGCAGCCGTGGGAGCGTCGCCGCGAGGTGCTGGACCTGCTCGCCCCGGCGTTGACCGAGGTCGAGCGTGTGCACGTGCCCGACGTCCTCGACGGGCCCGGCGACCGCGCCCTGGCCGAGGCCGAGGAGTACGGCTGGGAGGGCATCGTCGCCAAGCGTCGCGACTCGAAGTACGAGTCAGGCCGGCGGTCGAAGGCGTGGCTCAAGCAGAAGCTGCTCACCACCACCGAGGCGGTCGTCGGCGGCTGGCGGCCCGGCAAGGGCGGACGCTCCGGCTCGCTGGGCTCCCTGCTGCTGGGCGTGCCCGCCGAGACGGGGCTGGCCTACATCGGGCGCGTCGGCACCGGGTTCACCGACAAGCAGGCGCGCGCCCTGCTCGACGAGCTCGAGCCCCTGCGCCGGAAGACCAGCCCCTTCGTGGAGCAGCTGCCCGCTGACGCCCGCCGCGATGCCATCTGGGTCCTACCCAAGATCGTCGTGGAGGTCCGCCACCAGGGCTTCACCGACGACGGCAACTTGCGCCAACCCTCCTGGCGCGACATCCGCCGCGACAAGCTGCCAGGGGACTTGTAGCGGTGCTGACCTGCAGTGCCCTGGACGGGGGTTTCAGGGCACCGCTGGCAGATCGGCGCCGGGCGGCGGCTCGCCCACCTCGCGACTGCGGCCGGAAGCTTGTCGGCACCACTGCGAAAAAGCGGCCCGGAAAGCGCAATGGTTACACCAAAGTTCGGAAGAGCGATCGCCGGTCGCCGCGCCGCCGCACGCCCCTCAGTCGGCGACGTAGGGATTCGTCGGGGCACGTCGACGCATCCTCGCGGGGACCACGAACAGCATGACGGCCACGAACGCGGCCATCACAGCCGCCGCGGCAAGGCCCCACACCGTCCCCATCACCAAGGTGAAGATGAGCGCGACCAGGCCGACCATCGCGACAGAGAGGATCGTCAGCCCCACGCGCGCCAACCTCGCGGACACCCAGAGCACCCGGTCCTTACGGTGGGAGCGGAACACCGCGCGATGGATCATCACCGGCGCCAGCAGGATCACGGACGAGGTCAAGGTGAGCGTCAGAACCGCCAGGTAAAGGGTTCGGGCGCCACCGCCGAGCTCCGCAAAACGCTCCTGGAACGGCACGACCAGCAGGAAGCCGGTAAGGACCTGGCCGCCGGTCTGGACGATGCGTAACTCCTGCAGCAGCTCGATCCAGTTGCGGTCGATCCGCTGGGCCTCGGTCTCGTCGCGCTCGCGGGGTTGCTCGACCTCCATGCCGCTCCTCTCGCCGCGGAACCCTTATCGTTCCCCGGCCCACCTGCTGGTGGCGGGTCTTTGCCGGGAATCGTCACCACTCCGCCGGTGCCGCCCACCCCCGGTGGCCCGGCGTGGCGGAGGGCGGGCTCGTCGTCGTGGCCGTCGCTCCCTAACCCTCGCAGGGCGACGGCCGTGTCTCCCTGGTCGCTGACCTGCAGTGCCCTGGGCGGGGGTTTCAGGGCGCCGCAGGTCAGCGCGGTTCGCGGCCACCCCGGTGAGGCGAACGGCGACCGCGGGTCCGCGCGTCGGGCAGCATGAAGGCATGGTCAAGTCGTCGAGTACCGCCGCCGTCGCCGCCGCCACCGGCCGCTCGTGGGAGGACTGGGTCGAGCTGCTCGACCGCGAGGGCGCCCGCGAGCTCAAGCACACCGCCATCGCGCGGCTGACGTTGCAGCACATGCCCGAGTCGGTGGAGCAGCGCGAATGGTGGGCGCAGCACGCCGCCGTCGCCTACGAGCAGCACGCCGAGCTGCGAGTCCCCGGGCAGTCCTGCGACGGCGACTTTCAGCTGTCCACCTCGAAGACCGTGGCCGGCGACAAGGACGCGGCGCTCGAGGCGTGGGTGGCGCTCGTCGGTGAGCGCGAGGAGTTCGGCGGGGTCGAGATCGAGGCCGAGCCGTCCACCTCGAGCACCGAGAAGTGGCGCTACTGGCGGGTGCCGCTGGCAGACGGATCCCGCGTGGCCCTGAACTTCAGCGACAAGGCCGGCGGCAAGTGCACCGTGGGACTGGTGCACAGCAAGCTCGACTCGGCCGAGGCCATCGGCTATTGGCGGCCCGTGTGGAAGGAGCAGCTCGCGCAGCTCTGACCGCGATCAGCACAGTTAGCAGGCGCCAGTAGGTGTTAGCCGTTGGCGCCTGCTGACACCGCCTCAGGCCTGCTGCAGTGACGGCTCGATGTACTCCCAGGCCTCGTCGAAGTTCTCAAGGAAGGTCGGCCAGTTGTGCAGCCCGGTGTCGAGGTAGTCGACCCGGTGATCGATGCCCTCGGCGTTCAGCGCCCGCTCCAGCGCTTGGGCGCCCTCGAGCGAGCCGCGCTCGATGATGATGCCGAGGACCACGCCCAGCATGTCGGCCCCGTAGTAACCGAGGTCGTCGGGCCCGATCTCGCCGCTGCCGGTGGAGAAGTACACGGGCATCTCGGCCAGGCCCTCCACGTGCGAGACCGTGTCGTTCTCGCGCCACCGCTCACTGCGGTACGGCCCCCACATGTTCTCCAGGTCGCCGCCGCGGAGCTCCACGGCGAGCCGCAGGTTCTGGTACCCGATGCCGTCCATGGTGGAGTAGTAGCCACTGAAGGCCATGACCCCGTCATAGAGCTCGGGGTAGGTGGCCGCGAGGTGCATGGCGGCCTGGGCGCCGGCTGAGGCGCCGCCGATGGCGGCCTTGCCGGTGGTGGACTCGCCCATGCTGGCAAGTCCCTGCTCGATGATGCCGGGCAACTCCTCGGTGATAAAGGTCTCCCACTTGTTGTAGCCGAGCGCGGAGTCCGCGTTCTCCCAGTCGGTCCAGTAGGCACCGCCGGCCCCGGTCGGGGCGACAACGTGCACGTTCTCGTCGGCCATGCGGGACGCGATGTCGGCACGGTGGTTCCAGCCACTGTCACCCTCGGGCGCGTCCACGCCGTCGAGCATGTAGAGAACGGGGGCCTTGTCGGACACGCGCGACGGCACGACCTCGAGGATCACCTCGCGGTGCATCGCCGCGGAGCGGACCAGCCAGTACTGGTATTCGCCTTCGGTCCGCTCGACCTCGACGAACTCGCTCGTGGTGATCCTCGGATCGACCGGGCGGGGCGTCTCGACGGGCATCGACGAGCCCTCGCCGGTGAGCGGGAGGTCGGCGGAACCCACAGCGCCCAGGAGGTCGGCCGTCGAGCCGACGGGCACGGAGCCGACGCCCTCGATGATCGACCCGAGCTGCTGCTCGCTGAGGCTTGACAAGTCCAGCTCGGGCTGCGCGGCGGCGGGGGAGGCGACACCGAGGGCAAGCGCGAGGGCGAGCGCGCCGGCCACGGGGAGCCGGAGGGACGGAAAAGCCATGATGCTCCAGAATTGAGGTGCGATAACGCGTTTAATCTTAACAGAACTTACTGCCAGGCTGAGTATTGTCTGTGAGCGACCAGCCCAATCAGTTCCGACGCGCGCCTTCACCCGGCCGCGCGACAACCGCGTGGTACACCTGCAGCCGCTCACGACAATTCGTGAGCGGCTGCAGTGGTTGCGCGCGACTGTAAGGAAAGCGCTCTGACCTGCGGGGCCCTGACGGGGCCGTGCAGAGGTCCCCAGGTCACTCAGCCACGGCCGCCAGCCGCTTCTCGTCGATGGTGCGGTCGAAGACGAATGCGTACAGCAGTCCGGCGCCGACGGCCGTGTACGGCCAGATGAGGTAGACGATCACGCCCATCGACATCGGGAGGCCCCAGAAGGTCGCATCACCGGCCTCGGCGATCACCGACCACACCACCAGCACGGCCAGGACCGCGCAGTAGGCGCCGATACCGATCGTCGAGGCGCGGTCCCAGGTCCCGTTCGCGCGCAGCGAGCCGAGCAGCATCATGGCCACCGCGAACAGCGGGACGGCCAGGAAGACCATCTGCCAGACGTCGAAGAGCATGCCGACCAGTGCGAACGCGGCCACGCCGACGAACACGTGGATAAGGGTGCCGGCGCGCTTGTGCTCGGGAATCGGGGCGCCGGCGCGGTCGAGGGCGGCGAGATCAGACATGGTCGGGCCTTTCGGTGGAGGCGGCGGGCGAGGTGGCGGCGAGCGAGCCGTCGGTCCGGGCGACGGGGCCGCCGTAGAGGAACGCCAGGGTCGCGTCGGGGTGGCGGTTGCTCGTCATGAGGGAGACGACGTAGAAGAGCACGATCGACACGAGCAGCGAGATGCCGCCGACCTGCATGTAGGTGGGCACGGAGATGACGTCGCGGGCGGCCAGCGAGCTGATGATCATGTTGCCGAGGATCGCGAAGACCACCGTGACCGTCGCGGCCGTGGCGGTCGCGCGCTCCCAGTAGATCGACATGACCACCGGGCCCACGATCGCCGCGGCGAACGCCGCCCAGCCCAGCGCGCCGAGCAGGAACACGACCTGCGAGAGGAACAGGGTGAGCAGGACCGACAGCACCACCAGCGTCAGGGTCGACACCCGACTCCAGAGCACCTCACGCACCACGCGGATGCCGAAGGCGCCGGGCAGGTCGCGCATCATCGAGGAGGCGCCGATGGTGATGAAGCTCGAGGCCGAGGACATGATCGCCGCGAGCAGGCCGGTCAGGGCGATGCCGCCGACGATCGGGTGCGTCACCGAGTCGAGGAACCAGATGGCGGTGTCGTCGATGTTCTCCAGCTCGGGGGCGTCACCGGTGATCGTCATGGAGCGGGTGGCCAGGCCGATGCCCACCGAGAACAGGGTGGTCACGGCGTAGGCGATGCCGGCGACCGCGGCGCCCCACTTGAGCTGGGTCATGTCGCGCAGCATGAGGAACTTGGTGAGCAGCTGCGGCTGACCCACGGCGCCGACGAAGATGAGCAGGCCGAACGCGAAGATGTACGTCGGCGACTGCACCCCGTCGATCGCCAGCAGTTCGGCACTGGTCGAGGAGATGGTGCCGAGCATCGGCACCCACCCGCCGGCCACCTGGACGGCGAAGAAGAACAGCCCGACGGACATGACCACCATGAGGACGCCCTGGATGAGATCGGTCCACACGGCGGCGAGCATGCCGCCGGCCATGGTGTACGCGGCCACGACGAGCGAGCCGATCCACGCGCTGGTCGCCACGGAGGTGCCGAGCAGCAGGGAGATGATGACGCCGATCGAGGTGACCTGCGCGGTCATGTACGCGATCGACGCGATGAACACCGCGACCGACATCGTGGCGTGCGAGGTGCGGTCCTGGAAGCGGACCCGGATGAGGTCGGGCACCGAGTAGACGCTGTGCTTCTTGCCGATCCAGTTGAGCCGGCTGCCCAGGAGGAACCAGGCCGCGGCGAAGCCGAACGGCGCGAAGAGGCCGACGGCGATGAGCGCCTGGAGGCCCCACGAGTACGTCTGCCCGGTGCCGCCGACCATGCCCCAGCCCGACTGGATGGAGGAGAAGCTGGCGATGGCCATGACGAAGAAGCCGAGCGACTGTCCGGCGACGAGGAATTCCTTGGCCGATTTCATCTTGGTGTTGGCCCACGCGCCGATGGCGAACATCAGCACGAAGTAGGCGATCACCACGCCTATGACGACGGGATTGTTCACGACTTGTCCTTTGTCTGGCCGGCGGAGAACGAGGCACGTAGCTGCGCCCGGCGGATCTTGCCGGTGTTGGTGGTGGGCAGTTCGTCGAGGAAGACGACCTCCCGCGGGTATTGGTAGAAGGCCAGCCGTTCCTTGACGAACGCCTGGATCTCGCGCGCGAACTCGTCGCCCGCGTCGGCATCGGCGGACGGGACGACGTACGCCACGATCGACTCTCCGCGCAGCTCGTCCGGCACGCCGATCACGGCGACCATCTCGACGGCCGGATGGCGCAGGATCTGGTCCTCGATCTCGCCGGGGCCCACGCGGTAGCCGGCCGACGAGATCAAGTCGTCGTTGCGGCCGGAGAACCAGAAGTTCCCCTCGTCGTCGACCTTCGCCAGATCACCGGTGTGCAGCACACCGCCGGCGGTCTTCTCGTCCGTCTTCTCGGGCGCGTTCCAGTAGCGCAGGAAGGCGTTCGGGCTGGGCAGGCGCACGCAGATCTCGCCGACCTCCCCCGCGCCGACCGTCTGGCCGAGCTCGTCGAGCAGTTCGAGGTCGAAGCCGGGCGTCGGGCGGCCCATGGAACCGGGCGGGGTGTCGAACTCGACGTGGCACGTGCCCACGATGAGGTTGCACTCGGTCTGGCCGTAGATCTCGTTGACCTGCACGCGCAGCGCCTCGCGGGCCCATTCGGCCACGGCCTCGCCGAGCGCCTCGCCGCCGGAGAACGCCGCGCGCAGGCCGGTGCGCGAGTAGTCGACGTCGGAGGTGCGCATCATCTTGAGGATCGTCGGCGGCAGGAACGAGCAGGTCACGCCGTGACGCCGGAGGATGTGCTCGACGTTCTCCGGGCTCGGCCGCCGGTCGGAGGCCACCACGGGCACGCCGCTGTAGAGGCTCGGCAGCAGCACGTCGAGCAGCCCACCGGCCCACGCCCAATCGGCGGGGGTCCAGAACACGTCGGTGCTCTCCCCTGCCGCGGCGCTGTCCCCTGCCGCGGCGCTCTGCCCCGCCGCTCCGCCCGGGAACCCGTCGAGCGCGCGCACGACGCCAGGCATGTGCCCCAACACGACGCGATGTCCGTGGAGCGCGCCCTTGGGCTGGCCGGTGGTACCGGAGGTGTAGATGAGCAGCGCGGGGTCGTCGGGGCCGGTGTCAGGGGTGACGACGGCGAGGTCCGCCCCCTCGGCCACCGCCAGCGGCAGCACGGTGAGCGCGCCGGCGCCCGACTCGTCAATCGCCGGCGCCGTGCCCGCCGCGAACATCGCCCCGGCCACCGACGAGGTCGCCTCCGGCACGGCGTCGCCGGTCACGAGCACGGTGCGCAGCTCGGGCAGGTCGGCGAGCTCGCCGGCGAGGCGGGCGTAGCAGTCGGCGTCGAACACGGCCGCGACCGCGCCGGAGTCGCCCATGCGGAACAACGCGGCCTCTGGCCCGAACTTCACCGACAGCGGCACCGCGATCGCCCCCATGAGGTACGCGGCGACGTGCGCGACCGCGGTCTCCGCGGACTGGGCGCACATCACGGCGATCCGGTCGCCCTCGCCGACCCCGCGCTCGCGCAGGAACGTGATGAGCCGGCGGGCCCGCTCGCCGAGCTGCCCGAACGTGGTCACCTCCGGCGGGGCGTCGCCGCGGTCCACCACGATCGCGGGTGCTTCCGGCGGATGCGCGTCCGTGCACGCCGCGCCGATGTTGAATCGCTCCGGGATCTCCCAGCGGAAGTCCTCGGGCCGCAGCGGCGGACGCCAGGGTTTCTGGCTCTGTGTGATCTCTCTTACCTGAGGGTGCATACCTCGACCGTAGAAGTGGCCTGGTTCACATACAATGGAGATTCCCCCTAGCTTCGGAGCCTCACCATGTATGAATTCCTATCCCTCGACGTCACCGACGGCATCGCCCTCATCACCCTGAACCGCCCGCCGGTCAACGCTCTGTCCCGCGCGATGCAGGAGGAACTGCGCGCGGTGTCGGCCGAGGTCTCGGGCCGCGACGACGTCGACGCCGTGGTGTTCACCGGCAGCGAGCGCGTCTTCGCCGCCGGCGCGGACATCAAGGAGATGCGCGACATGACCCACGCGCAGATGGTCACCGAGGCCCGCTCCCTGCAGTCGGCGTTCTCGGCCGTCGCCGCGATCCCCCAGCCCACCGTCGCCGCGATCACCGGCGCGGCCCTGGGCGGCGGCATGGAACTCTCCCTGTGCTGCGACCGCCGGATCGCCGAGTCCAAGGCCAAGCTCGGCCAGCCCGAGATCCTCCTCGGCATCATCCCCGGGGCCGGCGGCACCCAGCGCCTGACCCGGCTCGTCGGCCCGGCCGTCGCCAAGGACATCTGCCTCACCGGCCGCACCCTCACCGCCGGCGAGGCCCTGGAGCTGCGGGCCGTCGAGGAGGTCGTCGAGGACGGCCGGGCCACCGAACGCGCCCTCGAGTGGGCCCGCCAGTTCGTCGGCGGGCCCCGCATCGCCCTGCAGGCCGTCAAGGAGGCCGTCGACCGCGGTATCGAGGTGGACCTCGACTCCGGCCTGGCCATTGAACGCGCCCTCTTCGCCGCCCTGTTCGCCACCGAGGACCGCGAACTCGGCATGCAGTCGTTCATCGACAACGGCCCCGGCAAGGCGCAGTTCACCGGCCGCTGACATGGCGGTCGACCTGGCCCTCGGCCTGCGCGACGTCCTCGACGCCTCCGCCGAACTCGCCTCGGCGGAGGACGAGGACGCCGTCCTGCACATCGCCATCCGGCGGGCCCGCCAGATCGTGGGCACCGACCTGGCGTACGTCATGCTGCTCGACCCCGAGCGCGGCGACACCTACATGCGCATGGCCGAGGGCGCGACCAGCCCCCGCTTCGACACCATCCGCCTCGGCATGGGCCTCGGCCTCGGTGGGCAGGTCGCGGAGGCGATGGCACCCCGCTGGACCCGCAACTACCTCGCCGACGAGCAGTACACCCACGTGATCGACCCGATCATCATCGACGAGGGCGTCAAAGCCATCCTCGGTGTCCCGGTGCGCACGTTCGGCCGGCTCACCGGGATGTTGTTCACCTCCGACCGCTCCGAACGCGACTTCACCCAGGACGAGATCACCCTCCTCGCCCTGCTCGCCGACCAGGTCTCGGCCGCCCTCACCGCCGCCGAACGCGCCACCCGACGCCGCCGCGAACTCGACGCCACCCTCGACGCCCTCGACGCGGCCCACGCCGAGTCCGCCCGCCTCGCCGGCGTCGTCGACCTCCACGAACGCCTCACCCGGCTGGTCGTGGCCGGGGCCACCGTCCCCGAGATCGTCGACCTCGTGGTGGACATCGGCGGAGGCTCCGCCGCCGTGTTCGACCTCGCCCACCGGGAGATCGGCTGGGCGTGCCCGCCCGAGGGACCGCCGCTCGACCTGCTGCGGCGGGTCGTCGACGACGTCGCCGCGGACACCGAGCGGACCGACGGACCCGTCACCCGGTCGGTGGACGGCCACCTCGTCGTCGTCACCCCGGTCGTCACCGGGCCCGACCACCTCGGGTACGTCACCTTCGGCAGCCGGGGCCCCGTCCCCGCGATCGGGCGGGCGCTCGGGCGCGTGGCCTCGGTGATCGCGCTGATCCTGCTGGGGCACCGCGCGCGCGACGAGGCCGACAACCGCGTGCGCGGCGAGCTGCTGGCCGAGGTGCTGGCGCCCGGCGAGCACGACCTCGAGGCGATCGGGCGGCGTGCCGCGCTGCTCGGCGTGGACGTCGACACCGACCTCGTCGCGCTGGTCATCACCCCCGCCGAGGACCGGATGCCGCGCGCGCTGCAGGCCGAGTGCCGCGCGCTCGCCCGCGCCGACGCCGGGCTCGTCACCACGTACGGCGACCGCGCCGTCATGCTGCTGCCCGGGTCAGACGCCGGGGCCACCGCCCGCGACGTGGCCGCCCGGCTCGCCGCGCATCAGGCGACCGTCGGCGGCTCCGGGCCGGTCGGCGGGGTGACCGGCCTCGCCGATGTGGGCGATCACGTCGAACGCGCCCGCCGGGCCGCGCGGCTCCTCATCGCGCTGGACCGCGCCGGTTCCGGTGCCGCCGCCCAGGAACTCGGGCTGTACGGGCTGCTGTTCAGCGAGACCGACCGCGAGTTCGTGGGGCAGTTCATCGAGCGCAACCTCGGGCCGGTTCGCGCCGCCGACCGCGCCCGCGGCACCTCCCTGCTCGACACGCTGCAGGCCTGGTTCGCCGCCGACGGCAGCCCGTCTGCGACCGCCGACCGGCTGTTCGTGCACGTCAACACCGTCTACCAGCGGCTCGACCGCCTCGACACGATCCTCGGGCCCGGCTGGCGGCGCGGCGACCGGGCCCTCGAGCTGCGGCTCGCACTGCGGATGGCGGAGTTGCGCGGGGTCTGAGCGGCGCCCTCCCGCGCGTCGCGACCTGCCGCGACGCGCGGCTGCTCTAGTTCCTCGGCAGGACCACGGCCACCAAGAGCGTCGCCACGGCGGTCAGGATCACGACCATCGCGATGGTTCCCGGCCATCCCGCCCAGTGCAGAAATATGCCGCCCGCGAACCCGAACACCGAGGAGCCTCCGTAATAGCCCAGGTTGTAGAGCGACGCCGACTGGGAACGTCCCGCGACCGCCGAGGCCCCCGCCCAGCCGGACGCCACCGCGTGGGACGCGAAAAATCCCACTGTGAGAACCACCGTCCCGGCGATGATGACCCACACGTCGGGAACCAAGGTGAGCGCGGTGCCCGCCATCATCGTCAGGTTGCCGGCGATCAACACCGGTTTGCGGCCGAAGCGCGAGGCCAGGACACCGGCCCGAGGAGCCGAGAAGGTGCCGGCCAGGTAAGCCAGGAAGATGAGCGACACCAACCAGACCGGCATCGAGAAGGGCGGAGCGATCAGGTGGAAGCCGAGGAAGTTGTAGACGGCGACGAACCCGCCCATGGTCAGGCATCCCTGAAGGTAGATCACCCACAGGGCCGGGGACCGCAGGTTGCCCACGAGCGCCGCTATCGCCACTGACAAACGGGTGACCCGCGGAGTGAAGTTCTGCGCCCTCGGCGCGGTACGCAGGAAGATCAGGACGCAGAGCACCGCGACGCCCGTGACCACGAGCATCCCGGCTTTCCAGCCGAACTGCTCCCCCAGGGGCGCCGCGATGATCCGCCCCGACAGGCCTCCGATGGTCGTGCCGGAGACATAACTGCCCGCGGCGATGGCGCCGACCTTCGGGCTGACCTCCTCGCTCAGGTACGCGATGGCCAGGGCCGGCACCCCGCCGAGCATGAGTCCCTCGACGAACCGTACGGCCAGCATCGAGGCGAAACCGGGCATGACCGTCATCAGCACCGCGCAGACACAGGCGAGAGTGATCGCCGCGAGCATCGCCTGCTTACGCCCCACCGCATCCCCGACGTAGGACCACGGGATGACGCCCAACGCCACCCCGGCAGTGGCGGCGGAGATCATGAGCGCGGCCCCGTCCGGACTGACCTGCTGGTCAATCGAGATCAGCGGCAGCAGTCCCTGGGGCGAGTACAGCTGCGCGAACGTAGCCACCCCGATGAAGAAGAGCGCTGTCAGCAGCCGTCGGTACGGCGGAGTTCCCGCCTGCAACCTCTGCGGCTCCAGATCATCGCTACTCACCATGCGCACACGCATTCCGAGCGCACTCGGTTCCTCACGTCAACCTGCACAGTCCCTCCCGGTTCATCGCGAACGCGGCCAGAGTAGGCGCTCCGTCCGGTGCCTCGACGAGCGCTCCACCCAGTGGACCACCATTACCTGGGCTGCCTCGGAGGGGGGTTTCAGGGCACCGCAGGTCAGAGCGGTGTGGCGGAAGATGCCGAGCACGGCGTCGGCCACGGACATCAGCCCGGCGGGCCCGACAGCACCCGACTCCCGCAGCCCCTCCAGCACGTGCGGCAGCGTGTACGTGCCCGAGGGGAACGACGAGCCTGTGATCTGCAGCGCCGGCAGCGAGGTCGACAGGCCCGCCCGACCCGTGCCCTGCTCACCCTCCGCAGGGCGGCGGAGCCGACGCCCGGGCCCAACAGGCGCGGCGCGAACAGAACGTGCAGTTCACTCCGGTGTCCGACGACCGCGCGCGCATCACCGCGACCCTTGCCGCCGTGGACGCTCTCGAGGTCACGGATCGCATCGAGGCGCTGGTCCGCACGGCGACCTCCGATGTGCCTCAGGGCGCGGCCGCGGCGTGACCGGAGAGTCTCAGTCCATGTCGCAGCCCGGCCTGCTGCTGGCGCTCAGTTCAGCCCGGCGTAGGAGTGCAGGCCCGAGACCACGATGTTGATGAAGAACAGGTTGAACACCAGCACCGCGAAGCCTGCGATGTTGATCCACGCCGCCTTCTTGGGGCCCCAGCCCGACGTCGCGCGGGCGTGGAGGTAGCCGGCGTAGAGCACCCAGGAGATGAAGGACACCGTCTCCTTGGGGTCCCAGCCCCAGAAGCGGCCCCACGCGCTCTCCGCCCACACGGCGCCGAGCAGGATGCCCACGCCGAAGATCGGGAAGCCGATCACCGTGGCGCGGTACGCCAGCCGGTCGAGGGTCTCCGCGGCGGGCAGCGGACGCGCCAGGCGCGCACCCCAGCCCCGCTCCTCGCCCTGTGGCTGCCACACGCGGATGAGGTACATGATCGACACGACACCCGGGATGAGCAGGATGCCGGAGCCCAGCGAGATGATCGTGACGTGGATCGGCAGCCAGTACGAGCGCAGCGCCGGCACCACGGGCGCGGCCTCCGAGTACAGGTGGGTCCCGCCGAAGAACAGCAGCACCAGCACCGGCAGCAGCACGAACGGCCACGCCGTCTGCAGCGCCGGCTTGCGCAGTAACACCAGCCCGGCGCCCACGGCGAGCAGGGTGGTGCCGAGGATGAACTCGTACATGTTGCCGAACGGGAACCGGTCCGTCGCCAGCCCGCGCGTGACCATCGACCCGGCGTGGAACAGGAACGCCACCACGATGAACAGCTGCGCGATCCGCGCCCACCGCACGTTGCCCTCGGAGGCGCGGTTCTCGTCACCGGTGTCGGTGAGCGACCTCGACTCCGTCAGGCCCACGTCCGAGCGACCGACTGTTCCCGACCCGCCGGCGGCTGCGCCCTGCCCGGCCGCGACCAGCTGCTGGTGCGAGACCTTGGGGACGCGGAAGCCCGCGTAGTAGATCAGCGACGCGACGAGCGCCAGGGCGTAGATCCCGAACGCCGTCCGGAAGGCGAGGTCCGAGTACGTCGACAGGGTCTCGTCGACGGGCAGTCCCTGCGCGAGGGTCCAAGTGATCACCGGGTGTCGTCCTTCCGCACGTCGTCGCCGGCGGTGCCGCGACTAGATGAAGTGTGGTCCTTATCGGCCCCACCCGGCAACACGGGTGTGACGGCCGAGGCCGCGACCAGCCGATCGCGGAGCTCGTCGAATTCGCTCCCCCAGCCGGACCGGTCCGTCTTGGCGAGGCCTCCCAGATCGACACGGGTGACCTCGTCGTCGTCGACACTCACCCGCGCCCAGATCCGCCGGCGCCGCACCATCAGGCTCAACACCAGCCCGCCCATCATGACCGCGGCGGACACCCCCACCCAGATCTGCGTGGGGTCGGAGGAGACCTGGATGTTGATGAACTCCTCGGCGCCGTCGAAGCGGACCTCGGTGCCGTCGGCGAGCGTGGTGGACTCGCCCGGCCTGAGGTTGACGCGCGCCTCGCGGTTGAGGACACCCGACTCGATGAGGTCCGAGTCCAGGGAGAAGATCGACTGCGGGCGGCCCGTGTCGAGGCCGGCGTCGCCGCGGTGGACGTCGATCGCCACCGCCGGATCGTCCATCCGCGGGAACCGGGAGCTGAGCAGCGTGCCGTCGAACTGGGCGGTCGGGGCGAAGAGACCCTGAATCGCGATCTGTTGCGTGCGCCGCTCGGCCAGGTCCGGGTACATGCCTGCGGGCGGGTCGAAGCGCATGATGCCCGACGACAAGAAGGTCTGCAGCTCGGTCGGCTGCCAGTGCTGCGTGTCCGTGCGGGTCTCGCCGTTCGGGAACGTCACCGTGAACGTCGGCGCGTAACCGTGGCCCTGCAGGTAGACGCGGGTCGAGCCGATGCGGAGCGGGTGGTTGACCCGCATCTCGTACGGCTCCCACGTGTCCGGGTCGGTGGTGGTGACCTCTTCGCTGTAGCGCACGTTGGAGGTGAACATCTCGGCCTGTCCGTTGGGCAGGTAGTCGGCGCGGAAGTCCTCGACCTTGATGCAGAACTGCTCGAGGTCCGTGCCGTCGACGAGCAGGCCGGCGCGGAACGAGTCGTACGCGCTGGGCGTGGTGTTGCAGAACGCCGGCGACTCCTCGTTCGCGACGATGACGCGCATGCCCTCCGCGTAGACGAACTTGCCCGCCGCGAACATGACGAGCAGCGCCAGCAGGCCGAAGTGGAAGACGATGTTCCCAACCTCGCGCATGTAACCGCGCTCGGAGGACAGTTCGATGGTGCCGGGGACGCGGCCGTCGCCGTCGTTGCGGCGGACCCGACCCTTGAGCTCGCGGCGGACCTGCTCGGCGGCCTGCTCGGGGGTGGCCGTCGTGCGGTAGGCGGCGTGGTGCGGCAGGCGCGACAGGTTGCGCGGCGTCAGCGGCGGCGGGGTGCGCAGTTGGCGGACCAGGTCGATCGAGCGGGGGGTGAGGCAGCCGACCAGCGAGATGAACAGCAGGACATAGATGGCCGTGAACCACCAGCTGGAGAACACGTCGAACAGTTGCAGGCGGTCGTAGAGCTCGCCGAGCCAGCCGTTCTCGGCGATGTACTCGTTGACGTTGCCCTCGTTGAGGCTGCGCTGCGGCAACAGCGCGCCCGGGACGGCCGCGACGGCCAGCAGGAAGAGCAGGATGAGCGCCGTGCGCATGGCGGTGAGGGTGCGCCAGGCGTTGCGGAGGTAGGCGGTGACGGTGCCCAGCGGTGAGCGGGCAGCGGCAGTTCTGGGCTCTGGCATGGGGTCCATCTGCGGGTCGCGGCGCGCCGAGGCGACTCGGCGCCGGTCGCACCCAGGCTAGCCCTGTGATCCTGAGCGGAACCTGGCAGGGTGCGGGCGGGGTAGGGCCGGGCACGGCGGAGCGTACGGCAGTCCTCGGGGAGGTCAGGCGGGGTGTGGCGGGGGTCTCCCGGTGACCCACCACGGAAGCCCGGAGCTGTTCTAGCCTCGGGCCATGACCCGGAGCAGCGCGACCACCATGCACCCCTGCGAGCCCGTCGGTCTCGACTACACCGCCACCGCGCGGTTCCGGTTCTCCAACTCCGTGGACATTCCCGCCACCCCGGCGCAGCTGTTCGAGATCTTCCTCGACGCCGACGCGTGGCCGCGGTGGGCGGGGGTGATCACCAAGGTCGTCTGGACCAGCGATCCCCCGCACGGTGTGGGCACCACGCGCACCGTCCACATGCTGGGTGGGCTCGTCGGCGACGAGGAGTTCCTCGCCTGGGAGACCGGGCGGCACATGGCCTTCCGATTCACCGCCTGCTCGCTCCGCGCCGTGCGTGCCTTCGCGGAGGCCTACGACATCGAGCCCACCGACCGCGGCTGCCGCCTCACCTGGACGCTCGCGCTGCACGGGAACGCGCCGACGAACCTGTCCCTCACCGTGGTCCGGCCAGTGATGAACCTGCTCTTCCGGCGGTTCCTGCGCACACTCGCCGCCCTGGCCGCCGAGCGGTACGCGGGTCGGGCCGGCTGAGCGTTCTCGTCGTCGTCGACTTCCCCACCGTCGCCACTGTCCCCACCGTCACCACCGGTAGTCGAGGAACTTGCCGTCCAGGGTGATCACCACCCGGTCTCCGTCCGGGTCGGGCCGGCGGGCGATGTCCACCTGGAAGTTAATCGCGCTCATGATGCCGTCGCCGAACTCCTCGTGGATCAGCGCCTTGAGCGCCGGCCCGTAGACCGACAACGCCTCGGTGAACCGGTAGATCGTCGGATCGGCCATCACCTCCGCCGGCGTGCCGCGCCCCGGCTGCAGGGCGAGGCCTTCCGCCACGTCATCGCCCAGCTCCAGCAGGTCGCACACCGACCTCGCCTGCTCGGTCGACATCGGGTGTTGCCCGAGCAGCGCGGCCGTGGTCCACACGAGCGGGGTTCCCAGGTGCTCAGCCAGCTCCGCCCAGGTGCGGCCCTGGCGGATGCGAGCCGACTCGACGTGGGCTGCGGCCTCGCTCTTGGACATGATCGGGATCATTGATGGACCTCTCGAGTGTCGGGATTGTGGGTTGGGGCGGGCGGTTCAGACCGCGGCGGGCTCGTCGCGGACGGCGGCGGGCCCGGTGGTGGCGCTGCGGTCGGTGCTGGCGACGGGCTCAGCGGCGGCGGGCCCGGTGGTGGCGGCTGCGCCACTTGCCGACGCCGACGTCCGCCGCTCCTTCGTGCGCGCGTGGGTGACGTAGAGCGTGAGCCCCACGAACAGCAGCCCGCCGACGAGGTTGCCTACGACAGTTGGGATCTCGTTCCACACCAGGTAGTCGCCGAGGGAGAAGTCGCCGCCCAGCATGAGCCCGGTCGGGAACAGAAACATGTTGACCACTGAGTGCTCGAAGCCCATGTAGAAGAACAGCATCACGGGCATCCACATGGTCAGTGCCTTACCGCTAACGCTGGTGGACATCATCGCCGCCACGACGCCGGTGGAGACCATCCAGTTGCACAGCACGCCGCGGAAGAACAGGGAGAGCATCCCGGCCGCTCCATACTCCTTGTAACCCAGCGTCCGAGATTCGCCGATTTCTCCGAGCCGCTGTCCCACCTCGTCCGGTTCCACGTTGAACCCGAAGGTGGTGATGAACGCGATGAGGAATGCCACGGTCAGCGCGCCGGCGAAGTTGCCGACGAACACCAGACCCCAGTTGCGCAGCATGCCCCCGACCGTCACGCCTCGGCGCTTGTCGAGCAGGGCCAGTGGCACCAGTGTGAACACGCCGGTGAGCAGGTCGAATCCCAGCAGGTACAGGAGGATGAAGCCCACGGGGAAGAGCACGGCGCCGAGTAGCGCGCTGCCGGTCTGGACGGTGACGGTGACGGCGAAGGCCGCCGCGAGCGCCAGGATCGCCCCTGCCATGAATCCGCGGATGAGAGTGTCGCGGGTGGACATGTGGACCTTCTTGGCCCCGGCGTCGATCATCGCGCGGGTGAAGTCCGGTGGTTGGACGTAGGACACGGGTGCCTCCAACTGTGCTGCGGTGGGTGGTCGTACCGCGTCGAGTCTGGGCGCGCTGTGTGTCCGGACCGTGTCTCTGTTGTGTGGATCGGTAACCCTTTGCTCACCGCCGCGCGGGCTGTTGGTGAGGCCGGTTCCGGACTAGCCCTGTGTCGCGCCTCCGCCGGTGTAGTCGCGGCCGAGTGTGCGTCCGCGGTACGGCTCGGCGCCGTCGTTCGTGGGCGCAGGTTCCTCGGCCGGCTTGCGGCCGAGCACCGCCGGGGCGACCTTGACGGGTTCGCCGATGATGGCGGTGGTGTTGGTGGCGTTGGTCAGGTAGCTCGCCGGGGTGTGGCCGCGACGGTCGCTGTTCTGGCCGGCGTTGGCCGCGCTCATCACCCCGCCCATCGGCATCGCGCCGGCGCGCCCGGCCTGGGCCGTGCCTGTCGACGACGACGAGAGCGCCCCCGCACCCGGGCCCGCCGGCCCACCGGGCGCGGGACCGGCGCCGGGAGCGCCCGCTGACAGTCCGCCTCCGCCCGGGACTGCCGCGCCGCCGGCACCGAATCCCGCCAGTGTCCCGGCGCCGCCTATGCGGGATGCGCCCGCTCCCGCGCCGGCCGCGGCAGCGCCACCACCGCCGAGCAGGCCGCTGGTCGAGCCGAACCCGCGATCCCGGCCCCGGCCGTTCCCGCTCGCCCCGCCACGGATCCCCCGGATGCCGCCCGCACCGGCGCCTGCCGGGGCGCCCTGCTGCCCGGTCGCTCCGGTCATCGGCGTCACCGGCGCGCCGGCTGCGGTGGTGGCCGCGTTCACCCCGCCGCCCGCACCCGGCTGCCCGGCCACCGGCTGCCTTGCATCCGACTGCCCAGCGCCCGCCTGGCCCGCTCCCGCCGCGGCCGTCCCGCCGCCGTCGGCTGCGCCCGTCCGCGCGGCCAGAAGCGCCTGCTCGGTCGCGGCATCGCTCACCGCGCCCGGCGGGTTCGCCGTCGACACACCCACACCACCTCCGGCCCCGCCCGCGGTGGCGCCGACCTCTCCGGTGAGCGCGGCGAGCGTGCCCGGGTTCGGCGCGGCCGGCTGCGCCGGACGCGCGATGCCCTCGGTGTTCCAGACCCGCGCCATGTCGATCCCGTCCGGGCCACCCAGCGCCGACGTGGAGACCACCCGGTACGCGGCGGTGAAGTCCAGATCGTCGAGATTGGCGTCCATCACCGCGGGGCTGTACTCGGTGTTGACGATAGCCCGCGCCTGCTCCTCCGCCGCGGCCTGCTGGGCCCGTGACGCGGCGGCCGCCGACAGTCCCGCCGGTCCGAGCTCGCGCCCGGACAGCTGCGCGAGCTGCGCCTGCGCCGCCTGCTCGGCCACGTTCGTGCGCGTGGTGACGAACCCCTGGCGCGCGCGCCCGGCCTTCTCGGCGACCTTCTCCAACTCGCCCGACAGCCTCACCGCCGAGCCGACAAGGCCCCGCACCGAGTCCTGCGCACTCACCGCGAACTCGCCCTGCCACCCATGCCCGAGCACATTGTTCAGATCGGACTGGAGCTGCGTCGCCGCGGTGTGCAGCGCCTCGGAGACCTCGCCGGCCCGTTGCTGGATCCGGCTGAACTGCTCGGGCTCAAGCGCCTGCGCGCACTGGGCGATCCGCTCCAACGGCGAATCCGACACATCCTCCGGACCCACCCGCCCATAGCCGCCCATCACGCACGAGTCCTCGAGGATGAACCCATCCGCCTCACTCGCATGAATCAGGCCCAGGCTCTGCAGCCCCGCCGGCTCCTCGGCCGCCTTCGACAACGCCCCCGCCAACGCCTCATCCTGCGCCTCGATCAACCCGCCCGCGGCGGCGAAGAGCAGAGACATGGCCTCGGCTTGGTTTGCGAACCCCACCAGAAGCGTCGATAAGTCGGTTTCCGCGAAGAGCGAATACACCGTTCCAATCTGCCGCGCGGTCTCGAACGATCCGCCAGAGGCAGAAAAGCCAGTGTATCGATCAAGCGCTGATAAGTATTCCACGGCAGCTTTGAATCGGTCACACGCCGTTACGCAGTCTTGTGCGGAGCTTGGTTCGAGATGAACTGACATCAGTAATCCCCTCCCGGAATGTACGGCACTACCGGCTCAATTACTTCGTCAAGCACGTCGCACGCCGTCCAAGGCCGCTCACCGCGAAAGGTTCTGAGCGACGTACGCAAATTCACATTGACCAGTACCGCTCCACGCGAGGTAAAGAACGCTTGGTAACAGGTGTCCTCTTCGCGCCCCTCGTCACTCGCCCGGAATCCGGGGCGACCGCTGACCGTCGATTCAGTATCTACGGAGCCGAAGCCTCGATCGCCAATTAGGGCACGCTTCGTTTTCCAGGTGGAGATCACACCAAAAAGAAGTTCGTCGTTTTTCCACCCACACGTGAACAAGTCGCCTGGCTCGTGATTGCGAAGACCTTCGTCCAGCCGGACGGGCGAACCTACAGTTTCCTCGATGGCTTCAATCGGGATCTCACCACACGGTTCGAAAAGGGCGGGCCTCTGCTCGACCGGCAGATCCCACGGATTGCCGGACTTTTCAGGGGCGGCAGATCTCGTCGTCGTCGGCGTCTCTTCTCCTCCGCCCGCCGACGCACACCCGGACAGCACCACGCCGGCCGCCACCAGCGCGGCGCACAAAGCTCTACTTCTCCCCACAACCTGTACGACGCCCCGCCCAGCCGAATGGTTCCGCCGTCGCCCTGAGTTCTCGAACCGGAGGCGTTGCGGCGAGTCATGAGGGGCATGATTGAGTCGGTGCGCGGTCACAGCCAGTGATCTTTGCAGCTGAGCGAAGCCGGCGGATGGGTCATCCGACGCGCGGCCACGTCGCGCCAGTCGGCGTGACCTGCGGAGACGGGTTCGTGTCGTACCCGGATGATCTAATCGAACACATGAGCGACAGGGTGAGTGGTGCGGGCAGTGCCTCCACGGCGGGCGGTGAGATGGCCGCCGTGCTGTCCGCGCTCGATGCGCACCTGCGCCGCGACTGGTCCGAGGCCGCGGCGGCTGAGTTGCACGCCGAGCTCGTCGCGCTCGAGCAGGCCCAACGGCGCCTCCGCGCCACCCAGGCGCGCGTCATGGCCGCCGCGCGGAGAGCCGGGGCCGCCAGGCAGATGGGCTACATCAACGAACGTCAGATGCTCACCGGCGGCCTCGGCCTGGCGCCGGGCGAGGCGCGCGGCCGCCTCGAGGACTCCGCGATCGCCGACACCGCCCGCATGGCCGCCACCGCGGCCGGGAAGATCTCGGCCGGACACCTGAAGATCATCACCACCGCCCTGGCCGCGCTACCGGACGAGGTCGACGACGACGAGCGTAGCCGCCTCGAGGCCGAGCTGATCGCCCTGGCCGCCGGACAGTGCACGACCCGCCGCCTGCAGGAGAACGCCCACCGCCTGCTGGACCAGATCGACCCGGGCCGCACCGAACGCGGCGCCGGCGAACGGGCTAGGCGTCGATCGGTCACCTGCTCCGGCCAGGGGCTGGACCTGATGGCCCGGGCGTCGATGACCATGGACCCCCAACTGGCGGCCTTGATGCGTGAGGTCCACGCCCGCTGGGGACAACCCGGACGCCTGTGGCCCGACCCCGACGACAAGGACACCCGCAGCGACGGTCAACGCATGCACGACGCCCTCGTCCACGCCCTGACCCTCGCGCTGGCCACAGACGCGAGCAAGACCGGCGCGGCGGCGGCGATCGTCGTGCGCATCGACCTCGACCAACTGGCCACCCTGGCCGGATGCGGTCACACCGACGGCGGCATCCGCGTCCCCGTCGACCAGGCCATCGCCATGGCGGCCGGCAACCACTGGTTCCTCGCCCTGTGCGATGAGCAGATCGACCTGAAGCTCTACCGCAGTCGCCGCACCGCCTCCCACTACCAACGCCTGGCATTGTTCGCCGCCTACGGCGGCTGCACCCACCCCGACTGCGACCAGGACGCCCGACACTGCCAAGCCCACCACGCCGGTAAACTCTGGGCCGCCGGCGGGCTGACCAACATCAACGAACTGGCCCTGACCAGCGCCGACTGCCACGCCATGATCCACGACACCGGCTGGACCACCATCCCCGACCGCACCGCACCCCAAGGCGTCCGATGGATCCCACCAGCCGGAACCCCACGCGCGACCAACCCACCGCCACCCACACCCGGCCCACCACCACTGACGCCGCTGCACGCGCCAGTCCTACCGTTCGCCCTTCTCCACGACCTCGACACAGCGATCGCGCAGCGCCTCACCGACAACCGGATCGCCGCATGACCGCGCGAGCGACGCCGGCCAGCCCGAGTGGGTCAGATGGGCAGAGTGGTGTCCGAGATGGCGAAGTCGCGCAGCCAGTCGATGAACAGCGCCCAGCCGCCGGAGAGCAGCAGCAGGCCCACGATGATGAGCATGACGCCGCCGAACACCTGGATGGCCCGGGTGTGCTTCTGCAGCCACCCGACAGTGCGCATCGCCCAGGTGGACCCGAACGCCACCACTACGAACGGCAGCCCGAGTCCGAGGCAGTACGCCACGATCAGCAGGACGCCTCGGACCGCGTCGACGCCCGTACCGGCGGCCACCGACAGCGCGGCGGCGAGCGTGGGACCCAGGCACGGGGTCCAGCCGAGGGCGAAGACGGCGCCGAGCATCGGCGCGCCGAGCCACGTCGAGAGCGCCTTGGGCTGCATGCGGGTGTCCCGCTGCAGGGTGGGCACAAGACCGATGAAGACCAGGCCCATGAGGATGGTCACCACGCCGCCGAGCCGCTGCAGCAGCTCCTGCTGCGGGGCCAGGTACTGCACGGTCCCCAACACCATCGCGCTGAGCAGCACGAACACGACGGTGAACCCACCCACGAACAGCAGGGACGCGCCCACCACGCGGGCCCGGGAAGCGCGGCGGGTGCGCCGTTCCTCCACGGTCAGGGTGGCGGTGGCGGCGCGCTGCCGTTCTGCGGCGGCCGCGGTGACCGGCGGGCGCTCGGCGCCCACCACGCTGGCCAGGTACGCGAGGTACCCGGGCACCAGCGGGATCACACAGGGCGAGGCGAACGACACGAGCCCGGCCAGCAGGCACGCGCCCAGCGCCAGCAGGATCGGCCCGCTGGCCACGGTCTGCTGGAAGGTCTCCCCGACGCTCTGGGCGAGCAGGATCACCTCGGGGGTCACACCTGCTCGACCTCCTCGGCCAGGATCCTGTCGACGGTCTCACTCAGCTCGTCGTCGGTGATCTCGGCCAGGTACACGGCGGCCACCCGGTGCTGCTTGTCCAGGATTATCGTCGCCGGCACCACCGACGTCGGGAAGCCTCGGAGGGCGGCGACGGCCGCGTTGCTCGGGTCCCAGATCGACGGGTACGTGATGCCGTTGTCGCGGACGAAGTCGACGGGCTTCTGCCGGTTGGGGTCGCGAAGATTGATGCCGAACACGGTCGCGCCGCGGGGCTCGTACTCCTCCTGCAGGCGCTGCAGGTCGTCGGACTCGGCGCGACACGGCCCGCACCACTGGCCCCACAGGTTGAGGATCACCACCTGCCCGGCGAAGTCGTCCTGCACGGTGAGCGTGCGGTCGGGGTCGAGCAGGTCGGGCCCGGCGATCGTGGCGACGGCCTTGCGCTCGGCAGGGGGGTCGTAGTGGATCTCGATCTGGCCGTCGGGGCTGACGAACTCGAACGTCTCCGGACCCACCACTACGGCGTCGTCGCCGGTCGCGCAGCCGGAGACGAGCGCACCGGTGAGCAGCAACGCGCCGAGCGCGGCCTTGGTCTTACGCATGGGTCATGCTCCAGTCTGCGTCGGGTCGGACTCGCCCGCCGGCTCGGAATAGACGATGTCCCGCAGCGTGGTGCCCTCGAACACCAGCGAGGTGACCGAGGCCAGGGAGCACTGCCGGGACCGCGGGTCGTGCCACAGGCGCCGCCCCTCGAGGAAGCGTCGCGTGGTGTAGACGGGCAGCTGGTGGCTCACCAGGACGGCCTCGTGCCCGCGGGCGGTGTCGAGGGTCGAGTACACGGCGCCGATCATGCGGTGCGCGATCTGCAGGTACGGCTCGCCCCACGACGGCCGCAGCGGGTTGACCAGGATCGGCCAGTACTGCGGGTCCCGGAGCGCGCCTCCGGGGCCGCCGACCTTGCGCCCCTCGAAACGGTTCTCCGCCTCGATGATGTCCGCGTCGATCCCCACCGGCAGCCCGAGGGTCTCGGCGAGCGGGGCGGCGGTCTCCTGGGCGCGCTGCAACGGGGAGGCGACGATCGACACGATGTCGTGCCCCTTCCCCAGGACGCGGGCGACGGTCTCCGCCTGGCTGCGTCCCAGCTCGGACAGCCGGAACCCTGGCAGCCGCCCGTAGAGGACGCCCTCGGGGTTGTGGACCTCGCCGTGGCGCACGAGATGCACGATCGTCTGCGTCTCGTTTGCGCGGGCCGAGGTGTCCCGGGGGGTCGACGACGACGAGGTCGGCTCACCCGGAGCGGCGATCGTCCCCGGCTCGGCGCCATAGGACGCAGACCCCTCGGGCTGCGTCTCGACGGGCGCCTCTGCCGGGTCCGCGGCGGCCGCGGACCCGCCCAACGACGGCGGCGCCGCGGCGGGGGCGGGATGGTCTCCGCGCAGGGGGATCGGCAATGAGGTGGGGCCGGTCGCCGGGACGGCGAGACGTCCCCGTAGCCCGCGGCCGCTGCGGCTCATCGGCCGTCCTCGGGGGCGGTCGCGGCGGCGGCCGCCTCGGCGGCGACGGGCAGGGCGTCGGCGATGTGCTGGAAGTCGTCGTCGGTGAGGGCCGTGGAGACGAACCAGGTCTCGAAGGCGCTCGGAGGGGCGTAGATGCCCCGGTCCAGCAGGGTATTGAAGAAGGGCGCGTACCGAAAGGTCTCGGCGGCCTTGGCGCCGGCATAGTCGGTGACCTGCTCCTCGGTGAAGAACACGCTGAGCATCGTGCCCGCCCGCTGGATGGTGTGGGCGACACCGGCGCCGTGCAGCGCGTTACCGATGAGGGCCTCGAGCCGGTCGGCGTTGGTCTGCAGGGTGTAGTAGCAGGCGTGGTCCGCCAGACGCAGCGAGGCGAGGCCCGCGGCCACCGCGACGGGGTTCCCGGACAGGGTGCCCGCCTGGTAGACGGGTCCGGCCGGCGCGAGGGCGGCCATAACATCGGCACGGCCGCCGAACGCGGCGGCGGGCAGTCCGCCGGACATGACCTTGCCGAAGGTGGTGAGGTCGCCGGCGACGCCCTCGATGCCCCACCAGCCGCGGTCGCCGGCGCGGAAGCCGGTCATGACCTCATCCATCACGAGCAGCGCGCCGTTCTCGGAGCACAGAGTGCGCAGTTCCTCGTTGAACCCGGGCAGCGGCGGGACGGTGCCCATGTTGCCGGCGGCGGCCTCGGTGATCACACAGGCGATCTCGCCCCCGTGGTTGGCGAACGCCACGCGCACGGCCTCGATGTCGTTGTACGGCAGCACGATCGTGTCGTGGGCGGTCGCGCCGGTCACGCCGGGCGAGTCCGGCAGGGCGAAGGTGGCGAGGCCGGAGCCCGCGTCGGCGAGGAGGGCGTCGACGTGGCCGTGGTAGCAGCCGGAGAACTTGATGACCTTGGAGCGGCCGGTGAACCCGCGGGCCAGGCGCACGGCGCTCATGGTGGCCTCGGTGCCGGAGTTGACCAGTCGCACCTCTTCGACCGAGGTGCGGGCGATGATCTCGCGGGCCAGGTCGACCTCGCCCTCGGTGGGGGTGCCGAAGCTGAGGCCGCGGGTGGCGGCGTCGCGGACGGCGTCGACGATCTCGGGGTGGGCGTGCCCGTGGATCATGGGGCCCCACGAGCAGACGAGGTCGATGTAGGTGTTGCCGTCGACGTCCGTCATGCGAGAACCCCGCGCTTCGCGGATGAAGCGCGGGGTTCCGCCGACGGAGTTGAAGGCGCGCACCGGGGAGTTCACTCCGCCGGGGATCAGCTCGCGGGCCTCGGCGAAGAGCTCGGCCGATCGGGTGGTACCGGACATGCCGGACGGGGTCGGGAAGGCATCACTCGCAGACGTCACTCCCCCAGTGTCTCAAAGTCCGGCCGCGAGTACCCCCTCGTGGTGTTAGACCTGCGGCTGCGCGGGCGGGGCGGGCGGCACGAAGGGCGCGAACAGCGACTTCGCGGCGGCGTCGACCTGCCCGGCGAAGTCCTGCACCGCCTTCTCCGCCTGCTGGTGCAGCTGCTGCGGACTGGGCAGCGGCGCGGGGGCCGGCACCGCAGCGGGTGCGGCGGCAGGCGCGGCAGGGGCGCCGAGGGATCCGGTCGCCGGGGCGGGCGCGTCCGCGGGGGTGCCGACGGAACCGGTCGCCGGGGCGCCGACGGAGCCGAGAGCCGCAGCGTCGGTGACGCCCGCGCCGGCGCCGGCGTCGCGGTGGGTGCCGTACCAGTCGTCAGCACCCGCGACGGGCGCGGACATGCCCTGCTGGGCGGCGGCGATGCGCTCGGCCTCGCCCCAGCGGGGCAGCGGCTCGGGCGACGGCTTGCCGTCGACGTGGCCCGGGGTCGCGGCGCCGGTGCGGAGGAACTCCATCACCAGCTTGTCGACGGCCTCGTTGCCGGTCCGGAAGGTGCCGTGGTCGCCGCCGCCGACGGTGACCAGGGCGCCACCGAGCGCCTCGACCACGCGGTGCGCGCCGGCGATGGGGGTGATGGCGTCGTTCTCGGAGTGCAGCACGAGCGGCTTCTCGTCGAGCGCGTCACCGTTCGGGCTGATGGTCCGCGCGACGGGCTCCCAGCCCACGCAGTCGTCCCCGGCGGCCTCGACGGCGGCGCGGGTGGTGAGTCGGTTGCCGCCGGTGAACTTGTCGACCTTGGCGGACATGACGCCCAGCTGGTCGGACGGCGCCGCGGTCTCGTTGCACGTGATGATCGAGTTCATCTCGACGTCCGTGCGGTAGACGGGCGAGCGGTTCTCCTGCGCGGCGAGCATCAGGCCCACGGTCTCGTAGTCGACCCGGGCGATGTTCCCGCCGTCGTTGTAGTACTTGAGGATGTGGGCGAGCATCGGCCACGCCTGCTCGGAGTAGGTGGCGCCGACAGTGGTGTCGTAGAGCCCGGTGGTGGCGTTGTTGGTCAACCCCTGCAGGGCGACGGCCCGGGCGAAGCCCTCGACGCGGGCGCGGGCGGGGGCGGTGCCGTTGATGACGTCCAGCGCGGGGCGCTCGACCGGGGTGCCGCGCAGCTCGACGGGCAGGTCGCGCGCCTCGGCGGGCGGCGGGGTGAGGTTGGCGGGGCCGCCCACTTCCTGGTCGGTGACCCACTTCCAGGAGTGGAACACCTTCAGCGGGGTGTCGCCGAGGCCGTAGTAGTCGTCACGCTCGGCGATCCAGGCGAAGATGTCGTTGACCCGCCGCTCCTGCGCCAGGGCACCCTGCTCGGCCTGCTTCGACCAGCGCCAGTCGGGGTGCGTGTTGGAGTCCAGCACCATGCGCCCGGTGTTCTCCGGGAACAGGGTGGCGAAGTCGGTGCCGATCGCGGTGCCGTACGAGACGCCCACGTAGTCGATCTCGGCCAGCTCGAGCGCCTCGCGGACCGCGTTCATGTCGCGGGCGGCGTTCTCGGTGGTCATGGACGCCATGTACTCGGGGTCGGTGCCGTAGCAGGCGTCGTGGAGCGCGTTGACGGTGTTCGGGCCGACGAAGTCGACGTTGCAGACCATCGGGTTGGAGCCGAACAGCCCACGCGGCTGGACGGCCACGAGATCGTGGTTCTCGTAGAGCCCCTCGGGGCCGCTGCCGTCGGGGGCCGGGTTCCAGAAGTTGAGCGCGTAGTTGCCGGGTCCGCCGGGGTTGCCGAACACCGTGGAGCGCGCCTGCCCGGAGGAGGCCTTGATCCGCGTGAGGGCGACCTTGGTCTTGGCGGCGTCGGGGGCGTTGTAGTCGACCGGAACCTCGACGGTCCCGCACTCGAGGCCGGCGGGCACGTATTCGGCCTCGATCCCGAGCATCTCGGTGCAGTCCTGCCATTCGACCTGCGTGGCCGAGGCCACTCCGGTTCCCAGAAGTGCGATCGCCCCGACGACCGCCGTGGTGCCAACAAAAGTGCTAGACGGCTGCACCGATCCCCGATTCCATGTGCTGTAGGTGTCTCTCCGGCGAATCGGACGCAGCGACTGCTCGTTTTCACGAGTGTCACATGCGTCCGAACCGCGACAAATGTAGCCCGTGACCCCCGCCACGCGGTGGAGCCCCGTGCGGACTCAGGGAACCGTCACACGATCGTTACCGGGACTTCCGGGTTACCGGGAAAGCCCCAGCTAGAAGTAGATATGTCACGCCCCGCGACGGGGGGAGCCTCGGAGCATCGCGAGCGTGGCGAGGACCATGGTCAGGCCGGCCAGGACGGTGGCGGCGAACAGCAGCCGGGTGTCGGTCCGCACCCGCTCGATGGACCCCTCGACCGGCGGGTCGACCACCGGCGGCTGGACGAAGACGACGTCCCGGGACAGCCACCAGAGCAGCACGGCGAGTGCGGCGGTGACGACGGAGGCCACCGCGAGGCGACGCGAACTCACGCCGGGTCCGACCCGCCGCGTCCCGCCCCGCCCTCGGCCGCGGCGACGGCACCGCTGAGGGCGGCGTGCAGGGCGGCGCGGTCGCGGGCCCAGGCGCGGACCTCGGCGCCGGAGTCCAGGCGCAGTCCGACCGCCCCGCGGCGGCGCGGGACCTCCCGCAGCTCGCCGAGCGTGCGGGCGGTCTCCCACGAGGCCTCGGGCGCACCGGCGGCCGGCAGCGGAAGCACCGCGTCGATCCGGTCCAGGCCGAGCTCCTCGGTGCCCTGGATGTACACCTCGGGGGTGAGCCGGACACGGCCGTGGACGCGGGTGGCGGCGATCATCACGCCGTGGCAGAGCGCGGACGCGACCGCACAGACGGTCAGCATCATCCAGTGCACGGGGGCGCCGGTGATCAGCTCGAACGCCGCGGCGGCCGCGCAGAACACGGGGGCGGCGAGGAACCACGCCCAGCTCCAGCCGTCCTCGGCGTACAGGATGGGGCCTTCGGGCTCTATGCCCGGCCGTGTGGCGGCCGCGTCACTTGCCGGCACGCGCGCCGCCGCCCGGGGTGGTGAACGTCATGGCCTCGGCCGTGTGCTGGCGCCACACGGCGGTGGCGGCGCACAGCCCGGCCAGGATCTGCAGGGCGATGACGATGAAGCTGACCACGTCACCCCGCTCCCCCGCGACCGCGACCCCGCCGAACACGCCGACGACCACGGACACCGCGTCGACGATCAGGAAGACGGCCACGATGTCGAGCATCGTGCGGGCCCAACCTTTCCCGGCCCGCAGGCGGAAGGCCAGCCACACGGTGACCGCGGCGGCGAGCAGCGCCACCACGGCACCGACCGCCAGGGAGATGGAGAACATGTCCTCGACCGAGATGTCGACGGCTCCGGTGTCGGCGACGGCGTCGCGGAACGCGTCCCGGGTGGCGGCCGGCAGGTCGCCGAAGCTCGCGGTCGCGGCGTTGAGGAGCATGCCGACGAGCCCGAACGCGGCGGCGGCGAGCCAGAGCACCCACGCCGTGTGGATCTCCTCCGGCGGGGGCCCCGCGCGCTCGGTGGGCGAGGTGGGCTCGGTGGGTTCTACGGGACCGGCCGGTGCGCCCGACTGCTCGGGCCGGGCGGGCGGTCGCCAGGGACCGCTGGCGCGTGTCACCGCGCGCCCCAGCCTTCGGAGAGCAGGCGGGCGGCGTGAAGGGCCCAGTAGGTCAGGACGATGTCGGCGCCGGCGCGTCGGATCGAGGTGAGGGACTCCATGACGGCCGGGTCGTGGTCGATCCAGCCGCGCTCGGCGGCGGCGGAGATCATCGCGTACTCGCCGGAGACCTGGTACGCCGCCACGGGCACGTCGGAGATCTCTGCGGTCTGGCGCAGGATGTCGAGGTAGGACATGGCGGGCTTGACCATCACCATGTCGGCGCCCTCGTCGAGGTCGAGCCGGACCTCGCGCAGGGACTCGCGCATGTTGGCGGGATCCTGCTGGTAGGTACGGCGGTCGCCGCGCAGCGACGAGCCGACGGCCTCGCGGAACGGGCCGTAGAAGGCGCTGGCGTACTTGGCGCTGTAGGCCAGGAGGGCCACGTCCTGGTGACCCTCGCGGTCGAGGGCCTCGCGGATGGCGGCGATCTGTCCGTCCATCATCCCGCTGGGCGCCACGACGTGGGCACCGGCGGCGGCCTGGGACACGGCGAGGTCGTTGTAGGCGACGAGGGTGGCGTCGTTGTCGACGATCTGTTCGCCGCGCGGGTCGGTTCCGAGGACGCCGCAGTGCCCGTGGTCGGTGAACTCGTCGAGGCAGGTGTCGGCCATGATCACGAGGTCGTCGCCGACCTCGGCGCGGACGGCCGCGAGGCCGCGGTTGAGGATGCCCTCGGGGTCGGCGCCACAGCTCCCGGTGGCGTCCTTGTCGGCGTCGAGCGGGACGCCGAACAGCATGATCCCCCCGAGCCCGGCCTCGGCGGCGGCGACGGCCTCGCGGCGCACCGAGTCGACGGTGTGCTGGACGACCCCGGGCAGCGACGAGATGTCGCGCGGCGCATCGATCCCGTCGGCGACGAACGCCGGAAGCACCAGCTGACGGGGCGCGAGCGTGGCCTCGGCGACGAGCCGACGCATGGCCGGCGTCGAGCGCAGTCGACGCGGACGCACCAGCGGCGCGGGGACGGAAGCGGTGTCGTCGTGCGGTGTCATCACGTGTCCCACTGTACGAAAGTCGCCGTCACCGGCGCCGGGTGCTCTCCGAGGGGCACCCGAGCGCCGGTGACACGTGCCGGGTCAGCGCCGGCGGGCGCGTCGACGCGGGGGCGGCAGTTCGCCGGCCGCGCGCAGGTGGTCGGCGTGCGCGGCGAGGGCGTCGACCAGTTCCAGCACCGATGCGTTCTCGGGCTGCACGTCCACGCGCAGGCCGAACTCGGCGGCGGTCTCGGCGGTGCGCGGCCCGATGCAGGCGATGAGCGTGCGGGCGTGCGGCTTGCCGGCGATGCCGACGAGGTTGCGCACGGTCGAGGAGCTGGTGAAGCACACCGCGTCGAACCCGCCGGTCTTGATCATCTCGCGGATCTCGGCGGCCGGCGGGGCGGCGCGGACGGTGCGGTAGGCGGTGACGTCCTCGATCTCCCAGCCGCGGGCGGTGAGGCCCTCGGCGAGGGTCTCGGTGGCGATGTCGGCGCGCGGCAGCAGGACGCGGTTGACGGGGTCCAGGACGTCGTCGTACGGCGGGAACACCTCGAGCAGGCCGAGGCTGGACTGCTCGCCGCTGGGCAGCAGCTCGGGCTGGATGCCCAGTTCGCGGACGCGGGCGGCGGTGCCCTCGCCGACACAGGCGATCTTCACGCCGGAGAAGGCGCGGGCGTCGAGGCCGAACTCGACGAACTTCTCCCACACGGCGCGGACGGCGTTGGAGGAGGTGAACACGACCCACTGGTAGCGGCCGTCGACGAGGCCCTTGACGGCGCGCTCCATCTGAGCGGGGCTGCGGGGCGGCTCGACGGCGATGGTCGGCACCTCGACGGGCACGGCGCCGTGCTCGGCGATGCGCTCGCTCATCTCGGCGGACTGGGCCTTGGTACGGGGCACGAGCACGTTCCAGCCGAACATGGCACGCGACTCCCACCACTGGTGGCGGTGCCGCTCACCGGCGGACTTGCCGATGGTCACCACCAGGTCGCCCTCCATGTCGCGCCCGACCTCGGCCATGGTCGCGAGGGTGCCGTCGGCGGATTTCTGGGCACAGAGAGAGCCGGAGCAGGTCACGGTGACCGGGGTGCCGGCGGCGAGGCCCTGCTCGGCGAGGTTGGAGGCGGCCTCGGCGAGGTGCCGGGTCGTGGTGCGCAGGACGATGGGCCCCGGCGAGCCGACGAGGGCCGCCCAGTCGACCTTGCCGCGGCCGTCGGCGAAGACGTAGCCGGAGCCGAGCGCGATGCCGGCGAAGGCGGGCACGGCGGTGGCCTCGGCGACACCGGGGACGACCTCGAACGGCACGACGGTGCGGCCGACGGTGGCGATCTCGACGACGGTGGCGTCGGTGGTCATGGGGTCGCCGGTCACGAGGCGGACGACGTCGCGGCCCTTCTTGGCCTCGGCGACGAGTTGCTTGGCCACGGCGGCGGGCTCACCGAGCACGGGCCGGACGTCGGCGGCGGTGGGAGCCGGGAGTGCCTTGAGGCGCTTGACCTCGGCCTTGTCCTCGGCGGCCACGGCGGCGTCGATCTCGGCCTGACGCGCGTCGAGCAGTTCCTGCGGTACGGGGACCTCGGTGGCGACCAGTGCCAGTACGTCGGCCGACACGTCGGCGTCGGCGAAGACCAGCGCGTTGCCGGCGAGGACCTCGCGGGCCCGGCAGGTGAGCATCCCCGCGTTGCCTGGACCGCCGCCGACGAAGCGGACGGTTCCGGGGCGGGTGGTGCGTGCTCGAGTCATTGTTCGTCTCTCCGTGCGGTGGGTGTCGCGCGCTGGCTGCGCGCGAGATGGGAGTTCGGGGGTCAGGGATCCGTGACGGTCGGGGGCGCGGTCGTGGATTCCTTGGGTACGAGCGGCGCTCGTTGCTCGGGGGATTCGACGGTCATGAGGTCGCGGGCGCCGCGCTCGAGCAGTTCGGCCGCGAGGCGGCGTCCCAGCTCCTCGGCGGCGGCGACCGGCCCGTCGGGATGCTCGGCGGGGGTCGTGGTGCCGGTGGTGCGCAGGACGGTGGAGCCGTCGTGGGCGGCGGCCACCGCGTGCAGGGTCAGCACGCCGCCGCCGTCGAGTCCGGCGTCGTCGAACTCGGCGCGCGCGCCGACGGGCGCGGTGCACCCGGCCTCGAGGTCGGCGAGCAGGCGACGCTCGGCGATGACGCGGACGCGGGACGGGAGGTGGTCGACGACGGCGAGGGCCTCGATCGCCTCGGTGTCGTCGGCGCGGGCTTCGACGGCGAGAGCGCCCTGGGCGGGGGCGGGCAGCATCTCGTCGATGCCGAACCGGTGGGTGGCGCGCTCTCCGGCCCCGGTGCGGTCGAGTCCGGCGGCCGCGAGGACGACCGCGTCGAGATCACCGCTGGTGACGTATCCCATCCGCGTGTCGATGTTCCCGCGCAGGGGGTGCAGGTCCAGGTCGGGGCGCAGGGCCGCGAGCTGGGAGCGCCGCCGCGGGGCGGAGGTGCCGACGCGGGCGCCCTGCGGGAGCGTGTCCATCGTGAGCCCGTCGCGGGCGATGAGCACGTCCGACGGGTCGACGCGCGGGGGCACGGCGATCGGGGCGAACCGGTCGTCGCGCGCGGTCGGCAGGTCCTTGTACGAGTGGACGGCGATGTCGCAGTCACCGCGTTCGAGGGCGGCGCGCAGTTCGAGGGTGAACACGCCCACGCCGATGCGCTCGACGGGGGCCATCACCACGTCGCCGCGGGTGCGCACGATCACCAGTTCGGCCGGGTACCCGGCGGCGATGAGGGCGTCGCGTACGTGCCCGGCCTGGGTGGTGGCCAGGGTGCTGCCGCGGGTTCCCACCTTCAGGGTCCTGCTGCTCATGAGGCCTCCTCGTCCACGTCGCGATCCAGGTCGAACAGGGTGCGCACGACCGCCGCGTAGTTCTCCCCGTCCGGTTGGGCGGCGAGTTCCTTGAACCGCACGGTGGGCGGATGCAGGAGCTTGTCGACCACGCGACGGACGGTGTTGGCCACCTCGTCGCGCACCTTGTCGTCCATGTCGGGCAGTCGCGACTCGAGCCGGCGCATCTCGGCGGCCACGACCTGCCCGCCGCGGCCCCGCAGCTGGCCGATGAGCGGGCCGACGCCGGCCATGCGCTCGGCCTGCGTGTACGCGGTGAGCTCGGCGTCGACGATCGTGCGGGCGGCATCCGCGTCGGCCGCGGCGGATGACGTGGCAGGGTCGGCCTTGAGCGCCTCGATGCCCAGCAGGGTCACGCCGGGCAGGCCGGCGACGGCGGGGTCGACGTCGCGCGGCATTCCGAGGTCGCAGATGACCAGGGGCCCGCGGTCGCCGCGGCGGGCCAGCGCGGTGTGGATCTCGCCGAGCGTGACGACCGTGCCGACGGCCCCGGTGCAGGTGAAGAGGATGTCGGCGCGGGCGACGGCGGTCGCGAGCTCGTCGAGCGGGAACGCGGTGGCGGGTGTGCCGGAGTCGCGGGCGATCTCGGACAGACGGTCGGCGCGCTCGGGAGTGCGGTTGGTGATCTCGATGCGGGAGATCCCGCCGCGGCCGAGGTGTGCGACGGCCAGGCCGCCCATGGCGCCGGCGCCGAGCACGACGGCCTGCCGACCGTCGAGGCGGCGCGAGGCCGGGGCGTCGGGGGCGTCGGCGTCGGCGCTCGCGTTCAGGATCTCCGCCGCGCGGTCGAGCGCCACGGAGACGACGGACGCGCCGGCGGAGTCGATGCCGGTCTCGGTGTGGACGCGCTTGCCGACGTGCAGGGCCTGCTGGGCGAGGCGGTGCAGGGTGGTGCCGGCCGCTCCGATCTCGGAGGCGGACTGGTACGCGGTGCGGATCTGGCCGATGATCTGCTGCTCGCCCACCACCATCGAGTCCAGGCCCGAGGCCACGGAGAACAGGTGCTCGGCGGCGGACTCGGAGTACCGGATGTACAGGTGCCGGCTGAGCTCGTCGACGGACAGGCCCGAGTGGCGCGACAGGAGGTTGACGACGTCGTCAAGCGCCGGGTGAAACGCGTCCACGGCCGAGTACACCTCGACGCGGTTGCAGGTGGTGACGATCATCGCCTCGTCGACGTTCTCGCCGGCGATGAGTTCTTCGGTGAGCGCGTCGCGGTCGACCTCGGACACGGCCACGGCCTCGAGCAGCGCCACCGGCGCGCTGTGGTGGGACACACCCACCAGGAGGATGCTCACAACCGACCCCCGGACGTCAGGGCCTGACGGGCCCATGCCAGAATGGATGCCAGCTCGTCAACTCGGGGAGAAACCACTCGGGAGAAGGACGCAGCCCCGCCGGACGAACTCGCGGAACGCTGGTCCACAGTCGGTCGTCTCCTGTCGGTGTTCACGGCTGTGCACAGGGCACTCCCGGATCGGGAACACTCTGCCGGGACGGCCGTGGCCCTCAAGCCTGCGTACGACCCGTAACGGGATCCACCGTAACCCGCATGTCACCCCGGGACAAAACCGTCACCGCACCGGATGCTATGTCCGTGCAGCGCCTCACACCGCCCGTGAACAGCGCGGACCGGAGGCCGACCGCCCGAGTACGGTGACTGCGTGCCCCCGCGTCGCAGGTCCTCCGCCACGATGTCCGCCGCCACCCGCGCCCGGTACGCCAAGCGTCGTCAGCGGCGCCTCGCCCGGGTCGACAACGACCTCACCGACCCGCAGTGGGCGCGGACCTCGACGCGTGGGGCGGCTGCGCCTACTGCCACGCCGTCGGGCCGGCCCTGCAGCGGGACTGTGTCATGCCGATCTCCCGCGGCGGGCGCTACACGCTGGAGAACGTGGTCCCGGCCTGCGCCTCGTGCAACGCGAGCAAGCACAACAGCGAGGTCACCGGGTGGCTGCGGCGCAAGAAGCTGGACGAGGGCGCCTTCCTGCTCCGGCACGCGACCATCCTGCGGGCCCTCCGCACCGACGCCTGAGCCCCGGGCGGGGTCCGTCACCGGTCGCTCACTGTGCCCGTCCGGCTCTAGTCCCATCCCGCGAACGGGTCGGGCCCGGCGAGCGTGGCGAGCAGCTCGTCGTCGTCGACCTCCCAACACGAATGCTCCGCACCGTCGACCAACACGACCGGCAGGCGGTCCCCGTACTCGGCGGCGAGGTCGGCGTCGTCGGCGCGGTCCACGTCGGTGACCTCGAGGCGCGCGCCGGCACCCTCGCACAGGGGCAGCAGCTGGCCGTGAACGCGGACGCAGCTACCGCAGCCCTCGCGGGTCAACAGGGTCACCGTGTGCACCATGCCTCGATAGTGCACCACCCCTCCCGGGCTCCCCTAGGATGGGGTCGCAGCCCCCGAGGAGGTCCCGCCCGGTGAACGACTCCCACCCGGAGAACGACCACGCCAGCGACGAGCACGGCGACCACCAGCACAGCGACGACCGGTACGACGACGAGGGCACCGACCCCTCCGCGGGACCGGCCGAGCACGCCGACTCCCCACGCCGCCGGCGACTGCCCGGTCGTGCCGACGTGATCTCGGCGCTGGGGAGGCTCGTGTGGAGGCGCCGCGACGCGCGGGTCCAGCGGGTCGCCGGCGAGGCCTCCGCAGAGCACGCCGTCAAGCTCGAGCCGGGTGCCGAGCCCGGCCCCCCGCTCGCCGACGCCGACGGTGCCGCTGCCGCCCCCGCGGCCCCGCCCGCCGCCGACACGGCCGCGGAGGCCGCCGCCGATGCCGAGCCGTTCGTCGCGGACCCGCACGTCGCCGCGTTCTTCGACGTCGACAACACCCTGATCCAGGGCGCCTCGATCATCCTGCTGGCCCGCGGGCTGGCCAAGCACCGCTTCTTCACCGCGCGCGACATCGCCGGGCTCGCGTGGTCGCAGGCCAAGTTCCGGATCTCGGGCGAGGAGAACGCCGACGACGTCGCCGCGGGCCGCGACAAGGCCCTGAGCTTCGTCGAGGGGCGCACCGTCGCCGAGCTGACCGAGCTGAGCGAGGAGGTCGTGGACACGTCGATGCTCGACCGGGTCTGGCCCGGGACCCGCTCGCTCGTGCAGATGCACATCGACGCCGGGCAGCAGGTCTGGTTGGTCACCGCGACGCCCGTGATGCTGGCGCGCGTGATCGCGACGCGACTTGGGCTGACGGGCGCGCTGGGCACGGTCGCCGAGGAGCACGACGGCGTCTACACGGGCCGCCTGGTGGGCGACATCCTGCACGGGCCCGGCAAGGCGCACGCGATCGCCAAGCTCGCCGAGGCCGAGGGGTTCGACCTGTCCCGCTGCTACGCGTACTCGGACAGCTTCAACGACATGCCCATGCTGACGATGGTCGGCAACCCGGTGGCCATCAACCCGGATTCGCGCCTGCGCAAGTACGCCTCGGAGAACGGCTGGGATGTCAAGGACTTCCGCACGGTGCGCAAGGCGGCCAAGAAGGCGATGCCGGGTGTGCTGGCGGTCGGCGGGCTGGCGGGTGCGCGGGCGGCGGCGCGGTCGTCGTACGGCGTGCGCGCGGCGGGCTCGCTGCGCCGGATGTTCTGAGCCCCCAGCCCGCCGGGCCCTCTCAGCTCGCCGCGCGACCCGCCGCGCGACTCGCGCCCCCGCGGTCAGTCGACGGCGGCGTCTCAGCCGAAGAACACGCTCCCGCGCCGTGCGAGGTTGCGGAACAGCGTGTTCTGGATGGTCTCTCGCACCTGGTCGGTGATCTCGAAGACCACCATCGGGTCATCGGCGGCGTCGGGCCCCAGGTGGGAGGTCTCGATGGGCTCGCCGAACTCGATCGTCCACTTGGTGGGCAGCGGGATCCCGCCGAGGGCGCCCAGCAGTGGGAACGCGGGCGTCACCGGCATGTACGGCAGGCCCAGCAGGCGGGCGAGCGCGGGGACCTCGCCGATCTTCGGGTAGATCTCCTCGGAACCGACGACCGAGCATGGGATGATCGGCGCCCCGGCGGCCAACGCGGTGGCGACGAACCCGCCGCGGCCGAAGCGCTGCAGGCGGTACCGGTCGGCGAACGGCTTACCGAGGCCCTTGAACCCCTCGGGCCACACCGCCACGACGTGGCCGGCCTCGAGCAGTCGTTCGGCGTCGGCGTTGCAGGCGAGTGTGGCGCCGGCCCGCCGGGCGAGCGGCGCGGACACCGGCAGGGTCATCGCCAGGTCGGCGGCGAGCAGGCGCAGGGCGCGGCCGGCGTGGTCGTGGACGGCGACCGTGGTCATCATCCCGTCCAGCGGCAGGACGCCCGCGTGATTGGAGACGAGCAGGCCGGCGCCCTCGGCGGGGATGTTCTCGGCGCCGATCACCTCGACGCGGAACCAGTGCTCGAACAACGGCCGCCACAGGGGCAGCCAGACGTGGGTGTGGAAATGCTCGTCGAAGCCGAACTCGTCGACCTCGTACCCGCCGGTGATGCGGGTGGCGAGCAGTTCACCGGCGGCGTTGACGGAGTCGGCCAGGCCGCTCAGTGCGCTGACATCGCCGGTCGCGAGCATCGTGTCGACGGTGCGGGCGAGGTCCCGCACGGGAGCGAGGACCTCGGCGTCGATCGGCAGGGCGTCCACGATCTGCCCGATCGACGACCGCATGGAGGTCAGGAAACGGTCGACGATCCGGCCGATCTCCGTGGCGGCGGCGTCGCTGCCGGTGGTGTCCCCGAGGAAGCCCTCCCCCACCATCCGGTCACTGCGGGCGTCTCGGCGGCCCTCTCCCCAGCGGGGTCCGCCGAGGGGTTGGCTCAGGTCGAATTCCGGGCCCTTCACGGCGCCTCCTCCTCGATGCGATCGGGCTCGAGCGGTTCTGACAGAGCGCCGATCGCCTCGAGCTCGTCGAGGGTGGTGTCCACTCCCGCGCGCAGGCGGGCGGCCACCGGCCCCGGGAGCAGGGCGGCGGCCTTGGCGACTTTGCGTTCGACCGACTCGCGGGTGACCAGGGGCTCGGCGCCGGAGTCGACCAGGTAGGCCTGCAGCGCCTCCTCGGTGGAGTAGCGCGGGGTGAAACCGAACTCGGTGCGCATGCGAGTGGTGTCCATCGTCCGGCCGTACCGCAGGTAGCGCAGCTGCGACGTGCCGATGTCCCGCAGCCCCTGGCTCGACAGCAGCCGCGCCGCGAGCTTGAACGTCGCCGGCATCACCGGCAGCGGGATGTGCCCGGCACGCCGGATGGCCTGCGTCAGCGTGAGCACCCCGTCCGCGGCGATGTTGTACGTGCCGGGCGTCGCCCCGAGCGTGGCGTGCAGCAGCGCGTCGAGCGCGTCCTGCGGGTGCAACAGCTGGATGCGCGGGTCGTACCCGGCCAGCACGGGCGCCACCGACGGCAGCAGCAGTTCACCGACCACGGTGGGCTCGGGCAGGCCGAGAATCGCGGGGATGCGCAGGATGGTGACGTCGATGTCGGGGCGCTTGCGGGACATGCCCCGCACGTAGCCCTCCACCGACAGGTGGTCGAGCGGGATGCCGCCGCTGGAGTGGCGACGCGCGGCCATGTCCTCGCTGAACATCGCCGGGTCGACCCCCGAGGAGCCGTACACGGACGTCGAGGAGATGAGCACGAACCGCTTCACCGAGGCGGCCCGTCGACAGGCCGCGATCACGTGCATCGAGCCCATGATGTTGGACTCCTTGACGGCTGCGCGGCCGCCGGGCGCGAAGTCGGTGTGGTGCAGGCCGGCGTGGACGACCGTGTCGATGTTCGCCTCGCGCAGGATGCCCTGCAGACGCGGCGACTGGGGGTCGAGGCGTACGAACTCGGCGTCGCGCATGCGCCTGCGGTGCTGCGGCGACGGTTTGACCGAGTCGATCGCCAGCACGCGTTCGACGGAGTCGTTGCGCAGCAGCATGCCCACCAGGTGCGCGCCGAGGTACCGGCTGCCGCCGACGACCGCGACGGCGCGAGCCGGCCGACTGGCTGGCGCTTCGGTGTTCACCCGGCCGAGTCTAGCGGCGGGACCGGTCCCCCATGGGCGCAGTCGCCACGCCGCCGGGTTCGATGCCCCCGGTGACAGCCGCACGCGACGATGGCGTCTGGCGCGCACCGCGGGGAGGGCGAGACGCCATGGCGAGGGGCGGCTGCGGGAGTTCGCGTGCATGCGCGGGGGCGAGACGCCATCCGCGGGAGCGGCTGCGGGAGTTCGCGTGCATGCGCGGGGGCGAGACGCCAGGCCCGGGAGCGCCTGCGGGTGTCGCGCGACCCGGCCCGCCGACCCCTTCCCGAAATACACCGATGCCCGCCACCGCTGCTGGTGACGGGCATCCGCTACAGGCGTGAGTCCGGGCGCTATCGGGGCGCCGCGAGACTCACTTACCGAGCTTGCGACGCTGCACGCGGGTCCGGCGGAGCATCTTGCGGTGCTTCTTCTTGGACATACGCTTGCGGCGCTTCTTGATCACAGAACCCATATCGGGGGTCACCTACCTGTCGACTACTGGTCTGGGGCCGTTGTCACGGGCCGTACTGCCACGGGTCTTACTACGCTCCGGCGTCCGATCGGGGCTCGGGAGCCGGGACGGAACCCGTCCAGACTACCTGCCTGCCCCGCCCCGGGAAAACCGGGCCGGGCGCCGGGCCATCTACCGGCCCACCCGCCGGACCGGGCCACATGTCGCGGCACATTCCGTGCGATACGCCGCGCCACCCGCCGGGCCGGGCCACCACACGCGGCGGCCCACACCCCACGCGCGTCAGCCCGCGGAGAAGTACGAGGTGTCGAGGTACTCGTGCACGGCCTTGGAGTGCACGCGGAACGACCGACCCACCCGCACCGCGGGGAGCTCGCCCGAGTGGACGAGTCGGTAGACCGTCATCTTGGACACGCGCATCAGCGCGGCGACCTCGGCAACGGTGAGGAACTGAGAACCCCCCGCCGCCTGCGAGCCGCCATCGGTCTTGTCGGAAGTCGCCATCTCACAACCCTTCGTGGCACGCGTCGTGCCGCAGGCTTCCCCTCCTGCGGTACGGACACGCACGTGCTGGGTATGAGCCTAGCGTGAATGGTGTGATCAATGCGACGGGAGTGGGCGAATTACTTCCACGACACGCCGCCGAATCCCGCCCTCACCCGTTCTGAGCTGGGGTTGTGCTAAAAGCGCGACCCGCCGGGTGGCTGAGATCTCAGCTCCGGCGGGTCGGTTCGGTAGGCGCACACGCGGCCCGTCCGGCCGCATCGGCGACGGGCGGCGCCGCGCGGGGTCAGCCGTTCTCGTCGTCGTCGTCGTCGGAGGTGGCCGCCTGCGCCAGGGACCGCGATCGGGACGCCGCCGCCTCCACCGCGTCCGCCACGGCCGCGCGCAGTCCGCTGGCCTCGAGCGTGCGGATCGCCGCCGCGGTGGTGCCGCCCGGCGAGCTCACGTTGTAGCGCAGCTCGGCGGGCCCCTCGCCGCCGCCGGTGAGCATCGCGCCCGCGCCGAGTGCCGTGCCGGTGGCGAGTTTGACCGCCACGTCGCGCGGCAGCCCCCGTTCGACGCCAGCGTCGATCATCGCCTCGGCGAGGAGGAAAAAGTAGGCGGGGCCGGAGCCGGAGATGGCGGTGACGGCGTCCATCTGGGCTTCGGAGACGACGACGACGAGGCCCACGCTCTCCATGATCGTGACCACCTGCTCGAGGTGCTCGTCGCGCGCATAGCGGCCCTTGCAGACTGCGGAGACGCCGTGCCCCACGAGCATCGCCGTATTGGGCATGACCCGCAGCACGGGCGAGCCGGCGCTGAGCTTGTTCTCGAGAACCTGCGTGGGTACGCCCGCCGCGAGTGAGACGACGATCGACTCGTGGACGCTGTCGGAGATGGCGTCACCGATCCGGTCGACCACCGCGGGCACGTCCTGCGGCTTGACCGCCACCACGATCACATCGGCGCCTTCGCAACCGATGTCGAGGCCGGTGGCGAGGACGTTGTACTTCTTGGCCAGCTCGTCGGCGCGGGCCTGCACGGCCTCGACCACCACGATGTCCGACGGTTCGGTCCCCGATTCGCGAAGTCCCGCGATGAGGGCTTCGCCGATGCGTCCGCCGCCGACCACTGCGATTCTCGTCATGCCCATTACAGTGCCACACTCGGCCGCCTGCTCCGGGTGGCTGGCTGCGTGCTCCGTCGACCGGCGGTACGCCGACTGCTCCTCCCCCGTCGACTCGCGCGCGGGCCGCCGACGCCATCCAGTCGCGCCGGCCGCGCCTCCCGTCGACTCGTGCCCGGGCCGTCCCGCCATCCAGTCGCGCCGGGCCCGCACCCGGCATGCAGCGGCGCCCGGGGCCGGCCCACCCGTGCGCTCAGCTCGCGATCTGCCCCTCGCATGCCGATCCGCGCCTCGGATTGCGATCCGCCCCAGGAACTCGCAGCGCGAGTCGCAATCGGAGGGGCATGTCGCGATCCGAGGTGCATGTCGACGCCATCCGGGCGGCCCCTCGCCTCCGATCGAGGGGCACATCGCAATCCGTGGGGCATACCGCGATCTGAGGGGCGGGCCGACCGCGCCGGGCCGGCCCAGCACCCACGCCACCTATCTGATTGCGCTGCGCCCGTGGGACCCCATAGGTGGCGCGTGATCCGATAGGCGGCGCGCAAACCCAGAGGTGAGTTGCAGCGCCGCCGAAGACTCCCGAGCTCGCGCCCCGGGAAACCGCCGGACACGGAGAGCCCGCGAGGGGCGAGCGCCGAGGAACGACTCCGCCCGCACCTGGTGCAGGTGCGGGCGGAGTCGGGCAGCACGCCGGGCAGGCGGAGGGCCTAGGTGACCAACCTCAGCAGCAGCGGGCCGCAGGTCACTCCGAGGCCGACGATCACCGCCAGCGCGATGCTCACCGTGTCGTTCGACCGGCGCAGCACGCGGACCATGGCGACGAGCCCCACGATCACCACGATCGCCAGCGCGAGCGCCACCCAGGTGAGGTTGTTCCACAGCAGCTGGAACCCGATGAACAGGGCCGCGCCGGCGACCGCCGAAGCCAGCACCTGCGCGACGAGGATCAGCCACTGCGACGCCGACGACCGCTCCGCGTCGGCACCACCCGGGGTGTACTCGAAGTCGCGATATCCCGGGTCCGTCTGGTCGGCCGCGCGGTCGTCGGCGACGGACTGTCCTGCCGGCTGCGCGGTCTGCTGCCGGGCGGTCGACTGCTCGTCGGCCGCCTCGTCGGTCCCGGGCCGGGCGTTGGCGGTCCCGGCGCCGATGACAGCGGCGGCCATCCCGGCCACGCCCGCACCGCCGGCCGCGGCAGTGGTCGCCGCGCCGAGGACGCCGTCACGCCCATCGGAGTCGGTCGTCTCGGAGCCGGTCGCGGTGGTGTCGGTCGCGGCGGTGTCGCCGGTCTGCTCGCCGGCAGCCTCGAGGGCGCGGTGGGCGGTCGAGCCGCTGCCCGACGGCACTCCCCACTCGGGGCTCTCCGCCGGTGCGGCCGTCGGCGTACCGGCCTCGGCGGCGTCTGCCTCGCCGGGACCGCGGGCAGCGGCCTTGTCAGCCGACGGTTCGGCGGCGGTAGAGGTCTTGCCCGCTGCGGGCGCGGCGGCGGCAGCAGCAGGAGCCCCGGCGGCCGAGGTCTTGCCGGTCGCGGATGCCCCCGCGGAAGGGGTCTTGTCGGCCACGGACGGGCCGGCTGGGGGCACTGCGGGCTGCGGCGTCGTAACCGCATTCGCGTCGGCACCGGTCGAGCCGGACCCGGCCGGAGCAGCGGTCGCGCCGGCGGCGCCCACTGCCGTCACGCCCGCGCTCCCGACCGTGCCGCCGGGGGCCGAGTCGGCGAGCGGGCCGGCAGCGGGAACGGCCGGCTCGGCGGACTCGGCCGGCTCTGCGGGCTGATCGCCATCGGAACGGCCGGCGGGGGTCGGGCGGACGGCCGGGGCATCGAACTCGGACTGCTCCGGATCCTTGCGTTTGCGGCCGAACAGCCCGCGCAGGCCGCCCTTCTTCTGGGGCTCGTCGGCGTCGTCGGCGACGGCGGACGGCGGCGGGGTCGGAGCCGGGGGCGCCGACGGCGTCTGCGCGGACGGAGCCTGGGCCGACGCCGGCTGCGCGGGCGGGGTCTGGGTGGACGCCGACTGCGCGCCCTGCGACCGCGTCGCGGCCGGCATCTGCGTGGTGGGCTGCTGCGACGCCGACGGCGCGGCCTGCCCCTGCCCGGCCCGCTCCGTCCGACCAGCCGACCCGGCGGGCGCGGACGTCGAGGTCCCGCCGCTCGCCGACGACGGCCCCGACGCGGGTGCCGCGGACTGCGGGGATCGGGTGGAGGTGGGGCTCGTCGTCGCCCCCGGGGTCTTCTCCGCGCCCGCCGAAGCGCCCGCGCCCTCCGGCGCGCCGGCCCGACCGGTTCCCGCCTCGGGGGCCGACCCCCCGCCACCAGCGGCGCCACCGGCCGAACCCTCGGTGCCACCTGTGCCACCCGCGGCTCCCTCGCCACCACCGTCGGCCTCCTCGGCCTCGCGGGCACGGCGGCGGGCGGCGCGGCTGCTGAGCACGGTGTCGTCGGTGATGCGCGGGATCTCACCGGTGAGCTCGGAGACGCTGACGCCCCCTTCCTCCGCACGGCGACGTCGACGCCCGCCCGGCGCGGCCTGCTGCTCTGCGCCCATGCGCTTGAGCAGCTCCGCCACGGTGATCTGCTGACCGTCGGAATCCTCGGCCATCGTCAGCTCCCCTTCCCGTCGCCGCCCACGTCCCGGTCGAGACGCTGCAGGATGAGCCCCTCTCGCAGAGCCCACGGACAGATTTTCACACTTTCCAACCCCAACGCACGCATGGCGGCCTCCGCCACCAGCGCGCCCGCCACCACCTGATGCGAGCGATCGGAGCTGATGCCCTCCAACTCTGCCCTGTCCGCGGCCGTCATGCGGGAGATGAACGCGATCACCTGCCGCAGGCCCGCCGCCGTGAGGATCCGCTCCACGCGCGGCCCCTCCGACGACGGCGCCGCACCCGTCAACCGGGCCAACGTCCGGAACGTCTTGGAGGTGGCGCACGCCAGGTCCGGCTCGCCCGCGGCGCGGATGGCCCGCGCGGGGCCATCGAGTTCGGCGTCGATGTAGTCACGCAGCTGGTTGATGCGCTTGCGCTCGGGCGGATCGGTCTTGAACCAGTCGTGCGTCAGGCGGCCCGCGCCCAGCTGCAGGCTGTACGCCTGCTCCGGCAGCTCGTCCTCCCCGCTGGTCAGCTCCAGAGAGCCTCCACCGATGTCGAGGTTGACGATCCGCCCGGCACTCCACCCGTACCAGCGGCGGGCGGCGAGGAACGTCATCCGTGCCTCGTCCTCGCCGGACAGCACGCGCAGCTCGATCCCGGTCTCCTTCGTGACCTTCTCCAGCACCTCGTCGGAGTTGGCCGCGTCACGCACGGCCGAGGTGGCCAGTGCCATGACCTCACGGCAGTTGGTGGCGCGCGCGAGTTCGGCGGCCTCGTTGACCGCGTCGATCAGCCGGGCGATGCCGGTGCGGGAGATGTTGTTGTCGTCATCCAGGTACTCGATCAGCCGCAACCGGGTCTTGGAGTCGTTCATCGGGGTCGGGTGACCGCCCCGGTGGGCATCGACCACCACGAAGTGGACCGTGTTACTGCCCACGTCCAGGACACCTAATCTCACACGACCACCCTAAACGGTCTACGGTCGCAGGTTGTGACCGCCACCGACCGCCCCTCGAACCCGGGTGCCCCTCTGCCCGAGGTCCCCCTGGACTTCCCCCGCGAGTGGTATACCTTCCCCGACCCGGCGAATGACGAGCACCTCATCTCCGCCGACATGACCTGGCTGCTGTCCTCGTGGACGTGCGTCTTCGGCACCCCCGCGTGCCACGGCATCGAGGCGGGCCAGCCCGACTCCGGGTGCTGCACGCACGGCGCGTTCCTCGCCGACGACTCCGACCGGCGCCGCCTGCGGGCCAACGTCGCCCTGCTCCGGCCCGAGGAGTGGCAGCACCGCGAGGCCGCCGAGCGCGCCGCGTCCGAGGAGGGAACCGTCCTCGAGTCGTGGCTCGAGGAGGACGAACTGACCGGCGACGACGGCGAGATGGAGCCCGCGCTCAGGACACGCCGCCATAACGGGCGGTGCGTGTTCTTCAACGACGTCGGATGGCCGACCGGGTCGGGCTGCGCCCTGCACCACCTCGCCGCGCGGACGGGGCGTAGCCTCCCCGAATCCAAGCCCGACGTGTGTTGGCAGCTGCCGATCCGACTCACGCAGGACACCGAGACCCGCGCGGACGAGGTGGAGATCCTCCACACCCGTGTCGGCGAGTACGACCGCCGGGGCTGGGGCCCTGGCGGGCTCGATCTGGACTGGTACTGCACCGGCTCGCCCGAGGCGCACGTCGGCACCGAGCCCGTGTACGTCTCCCTGCGCGACGAGTTGGTCGAGCTCCTCGGCGCCGAGGCCTACGAGGTGCTCGCCGCGGCGTGCGGGCGACGGCGGCAGCTGGGCATCGTGGCCGTGCACCCGGCGACCGAGCGCGCCGCCGGCGGGGAGGGCGGTCAGGCCTCGAACTTGTAGCCCAGCCCGCGGACGGTGACCAGGTGCACGGGCTTGCCGGGGTCCGTCTCGATCTTCGAGCGCAGGCGCTTGACGTGCACGTCGAGGGTCTTGGTGTCGCCGACGTAGTCCGAGCCCCACACGCGGTCGATGAGCTGCCCGCGCGTGAGCACCCGGCCCGAGTTGCGCAGAAGGTACTCGAGCAGGTCGAACTCCTTGAGCGGCAGCGTGACCGCCGCGCCGCGGACCATCACCGTGTGCCGCTCGATGTCCATCCGCACCGGCCCGGACTCCAGGACGCCGATCTCCTCGACCGGTTCGGCCTCGGACTCCGCGCCACGCCGCAGCACGGCCCGGATGCGGGCGATGAGTTCGCGGGCCGAGTAGGGCTTGGTCACGTAGTCGTCGGCGCCCAACTCCAGGCCCACGACCTTGTCGATCTCACTGTCCCGCGCGGTCACCATGATCACGGGCACGCTCGACGTCATCCGCAGGCGCTTGCACACGTCGGTGCCGGACATGCCGGGCAGCATGAGGTCGAGCAGCACGATGTCCGCGCCCTCGGACTCGAAGCTCTGCAGCGCGGTCGGGCCGTCCCCCGCCACGCCGACCTCGAAGCCCTCCTTGCGGAGAAGGAACGCCAGCGGATCCGCCAACGAATCCTCGTCCTCCACGATCAGCACCCTGGTCACGGCACCTGGTCCTCTCCTTGTGTGGCGTGCTCGGCGGCGGGTGTCGTCCCGTCGCCACCCGGCTCCACGTGGGCCGGAAGTTCGAGTGTGAAGGTCGACCCCGTGCCGGGGCGGCTCCACAGGCTGACAGCTCCGTTGTGGTTCTGCGCGACGTGCTTGACGATCGCCAGACCCAGGCCGGTCCCGCCGGTCGCCCGCGAGCGTGCCTTGTCCACGCGGAAGAACCGCTCGAAGACGCGGGCCTGGTGCTCGGGGGCGATGCCGATGCCGCGGTCGGTGACGCGCACCATCACGGTGTCCCCGTCGATGCCACGGGTGATCGACACCGGCGTGCGTTCCGGCGAGTAGTTGACCGCGTTGGAGACGAGGTTGGTCAGCGCCGTGACCAGCAGGGTCCGGTCGCCCCTCACCTCGAGTCCGGACGGGGCGTCGGTGATGAGCTCGATCCCCGCCGCCTCCGCCGTCGACGCGGACCGGCGCAGGGCCTCGTCCACCACGTCGTCCACGTCCACCGGCTCGGGGTCGCGGATCCGCTCCGCGCCCTGCAGCCGCGAGAGTTCGATCAGCTCGGAGACCATCTTGCCCAGCCGCTGGGCCTCGCTCACCACGCGTCCGCCGAAGTACTCGACCGAGTCCGGGTCGTCCTTGGACTCCAGGAGCGCCTCCGCGAGGACGGCCATCGCCCCAACCGGGGTCTTGAGCTCGTGGGAGACGTTGGCGACGAAGTCGCGGCGGGCGGCCTCCATGCGGCGGTGCTCCGAGTCGTCGTCGGCGAACACCACCACGAACTGCTCGTCGTACTCGCCGAGGATCTCGCTGCGCCCGCTCACCGAGGGGATGCGCCGGCGGCCGGTGAGGAGCTTGGCGGGCAGGTCGAAGCGCGTGGGCTCCCCGGTCGTGAACGTCGCCTGGGCGGCCAGCCACACCGGCTCCACGAGGAGGCGGTCGTCGACGATCCCCAGCTCCGCCGCGCGACGGTTGTAGAGGACCACGTCCTGGTGGCGGTCCACCACGGCGAGCGCGTACGGCGCCTGCAGGTAGACCCCCTGCAGCACCTCCAGCCTGCTCGGCCCGGTCTGCTCGGCTCGACGACGCTCGTTGCGCCGGTTGATCAGCGGGACGACGAAGCCGCCCACGATGAAGCCGATGACCCCGGCGACGATCGCGAGGAAGATCCCCAGACTGACCTGCACGGCCCCGATCCTACGGTGCCCCGCCCCCGCGCCCGAATCGACGAACCCCCGTCCACCGGCGGGAAGTCCGCAGGTGGACGGGGGTTCACGGCCCGTTCACCGGGCCTTCACCTGCGACGGGCCGTCCGGCCGCCCCGGGTGCGGGGACGCCGCCGCGCGCTACTTGCCGCCCTGGTTGGCGACCGCGGCCGCACCCGCGGCAGCGGCCTCCGGGTCGAGGTAGGTGCCGCCCGGGTTGGCGACCAGACCGGCCTCGTCGAAGCGGTACACCAGCGGGATGCCGGTGGGAATGTTCAGGCCCGCGATGTCGTCGTCCGAGATGCCGTCGAGGTGCTTGACGAGAGCGCGCAGCGAGTTGCCGTGCGCGGCGACCATGACCGTCTTGCCCTCCGCGAGCTTGGGCGCGATCTCGGCGGCGTAGTACGGGATGAACCGGTCCACGACGTCCTTGAGGCACTCGGTCAGCGGCACCTCCGGCAGATCGGCGTACCGGACGTCGCTCGTCTGCGAGTACTGGTTGTCCGCGTCGATCGGCGGCGGCGGCGTGTCGTAGCTGCGGCGCCACAGCATGAACTGCTCGTCGCCGAACTCCTCCTTGATCTCCGCCTTGTTCAGCCCCTGGAGCTTGCCGTAGTGCCGCTCGTTGAGCTTCCAGTGGCGGATGACCGGCACCCAGTGGCGGTCGCACGCGTCCAGCGCGATGTTCGCCGTGGTGATCGCACGCCGCAGCAGCGAGGTGTACAGCACGTCGGGCAGGATCCCCGCCTCCGCGAGGAGCTTGCCACCGCGAACCGCCTCCTCTCGCCCCAGATCGGTGAGGTCGACGTCGACCCAACCCGTGAACTGGTTGGACGCGTTCCACTGGGACTGCCCGTGACGCAGGAGGACGAGTGTTCCGTAAGCCATACGCTCATTATGACCTGCCGCCGGAGGACTACGGTGCAGACATGACCGCACACGCCGGAGCCGACACCCCCGCACACCCCGACCGGCCGTGGACCGTGCACTACACCCCGGGCACGACGCACGACCTCGACTACGGCACCACCACCCTCATAGACCAGTTCGACGCCGCCGTCACCGCCCACGCCGACCGGCCCGCCACCGAGTTCTTCGGCCGCCTGACCAGCTACTCCGACCTCGGCCGCCGGGTTCGCCGCGCCGCCGAGGGCCTGCGCCGCCTCGGCGTCCGGCCCGGCGACCGCGTCGCGGTGCTGCTGCCGAACTGCCCCCAGGGCGTCGCCGTCTTCTACGCGGCCCTGCGCATTGGGGCGATCGTCGTGGAGCACAACCCCCTCTACACCGCCGACGAACTCGAGGGCCCGTTCACCGACCACGGGGCGAAGGTCGTCGTGACGTGGAACGTCGTCGCCGACGTCGTGCGTGACCTCGCGGACCGCCCCGGCACCCGGATCGAGCACGTCCTCGCCGTCGACCTTCTCGACGCCTTCCCCACCGCCAAGCGACTCGCGCTGCGACACCTCCCCGTGCCCGCGCTGCGCGCCTCCCGCGCCAAGCTCTCCCGGTCCGCGCCCGGCACGCTCGACTGGGGCGAGCTCGAGACCGGCCCCGAGCTCGACTTCTCGCACCCGCGGCCCGCCGCCGAAGACGCCGCGCTCATCCTCTACACCTCCGGCACCACCGGGACCCCCAAGGGCGCCGTGCTCACCCACGCCAACCTCGTCGCCAACGCCACGCAGGGCCGCGCCTGGGTTCCCGGCCTCGAACCCGGGCGCGAGCGCTTCCTCGCGACCCTGCCCATGTTCCACGCCTACGGGGTGACGATGTGCGTGGTGTTCGGCATCGCCCAGGGCGCGCGGCTGCAACTCGTGCCGACGCCCGACATGGACCTCGTCATGCCGATCTTCGCCAAGAACCTGCCCACCTTCATCCCCGCCGTGCCGCCGATCTACACCCGCATCCTCGAGGAGTCGGCCAAGCGCAAGATCTCCCTGCAGGGCGTGCGGTTCTCCTTCTCCGGCGCCATGAGCCTGCCCGCCGACCTCATCGAGAAGTGGGAGGCCGCCACCGGCGGCCTGTTGGTGGAGGGGTACGGGATGACCGAGACCTCGCCGATCATCGTCGGCAACCCCATGTCGACGGCGAGGCGGGCCGGCGCGATCGGCGTGCCCTTCCCCGACACGGACATCCGGATCGCCGATCAGGACGATCCGTCGGAGGACGTCCCGGGCGGCGAGCCCGGTGAGCTACTGGTCAAGGGGCCGCAGGTCTTCCGCGGGTACTGGGGCAACGAGGAGGCCACCGCCGCGACGTTCCACGACGGCTGGCTGCGCACCGGCGATGTCGTGGTGCAGGACCCCGACGGCTTCCTGCGCGTGGTCGACCGCATCAAGGAGATGATCGTCACCGGCGGGTTCAACGTCTACCCCTCCGAGGTCGAGGCGGTCCTGCGCACGGCCCCGGACATCGCGGACTGCGCCGTGGTGGGTCGTCCCGCCGGCGACGGGGGCGAGCAGGTCGTGGCCGCGGTGGTGCTCGAGCCGGGGGCGACGCTCGACGTCAACGCGGTCCGCGCGCACTGCCGGGCCTCGCTGACCGGGTACAAGGTGCCGCGCGAGTTCATCGAGGTCGACGACCTGGCCCGCAACCCGATGGGCAAGGTCCTGCGCAAGAAGGTCGCCGAGCAGATCACCGCCTGACCGCCCGCCCGCGCCGGCCCCGCAGGCCGGGCCGGACCCGCAGGCCGACCAGTCATCGAGAAGACAGTTTCGCCCGTATCGGCCGAGGTGGTCTCTAGGAGTTAGCGCAACACCCTGACTGATCGGGGTGTGTGGTGGCTAAACAGCTGGACTGGAGACTGCGGGCGGGTGTGTGTCGGTCCTTGCTGGAGGGCATGACCGGGATCGAGGCGGCGACGCTGTGGGGTGTCAGCATGGCCACGGCGTGGAGGTGGGCCAAGCTTGCGGGCATGACCTTTGAGGTGGGACGACGCGGCGGCGTGGGCTCCGGTGTGGCAACGGCCGTATCCCAGCGGCCGCTGAAGGAGTCGGCGAGTTATCGCCGGTTGACCCTGTTTGACCGGGTCTACATCCAGGCCATGTTCGACCTGCCGACCCCGGCCGGGGTCCGGGCGATCGCCCGGGGTCTGCAGGTGGCCGCCTCGACGATCTCGAGGGAGTTGGCTGCCCACTCGTTCGAGCACTGGGGCAAGCGGCGTTACGACGCCCGGTTGGCCCATCTGCTGGCCCTGGACAAGCGCAAGCGCTGCCGGCCGGGCAAGCTGGAGGCCACGCAGCTGCGCGGCGAGGTCATCGCCCGGTTAAACCAGCGGTTCTCACCCGAGCAGGTCGCCGGGGAGCTGCGGGTGATGTTCCCCGATCAGCCGGAGATGAACGTGTCCCCCGAGACGATCTACCAGGCGCTATACGTCCAGGGCAAGGGCGCGCTGCGGCACGAGCTCAAGGTCGAAAAGGCCTTGCGCTCCGGGCGCAAGAGCCGCGTGCCCACGTCCGCCCTGCCGCCGCGAACCTCGCGTCCGTGGCTGCAAGGAGCTCGCCTTAGCGACCGGCCGGCCGAGGTGGAGGACCGCGCCGTGCCCGGGCACTGGGAGGGCGATCTGGTCGTGGGGCCGAACAACTCCGGGATCGTCACCCTGGTCGAGCGCCACACCCGCTACGTACTGATCGGGCGCCTGCCCGGCTGCCGGGACAGCGCCACCGTCACCGATGTACTGGCCCAGATGATCGAGGCGCTGCCCTCCCGGCTGGTATCCACGATCACCTGGGACCAGGGCACCGAGATGGCAGCGCACGCCGCGTTCACCGTCAAGACCGGCTGCCCGATCTTCTTCTGCGATCCGCACTCGCCCTGGCAGCGCGGATCCAACGAGAACACCAACGGACTGATCCGGGACTTCTACCCCAAAGGCACCGACTTCAACACCATCAGCGACGACGAACTCGCCGAAACCGAACGCCTCCTCAACATCCGCCCCCGAGCCATCCACGGCTTCCACAGTCCCCATGCGAAGATGACCGAACTAATCGCCGGTGTTGCGCTAGCCACCTGAGAACGCCCGAGTGGAAATGTGCGAAACGCTCTTCTCGACGAGCGCGCTGCCGGGGGCCGTCGGGCGGGGCTCGGCGGGCGGGGCCGGCGCGGTCGACCGGCGCGCCCACCGGGCGGGGTCGCCTACTCCGGCTGGGGCAGGTCCTCGGTGAGGTGGCGGAACGCGTCGAGGTTGCGCAGCGGCTCACCCCGCGAGACCCGCCACTCCCATTCGCGGCGGATCGACGTGTGGAAGCCGGTCTCGAGGATGATGTTGAAATCGTGGTCGGCGGCCTCGAGCACCTGACCCAGCACGCGGTCGAGCTCCTCCTCGGTCACCGCGATGAGCGGCATCCGGCCGACGAGGTAGATGTCGCCGTTGTTGTCCAGCGTGTACGCCACCTGGTACAGCCGACGATTGCGGCGCAGCAGGTACTTGTAGACCTTCTCGAAGTCCTCGTCCGGGTTGCGGCACACGAACGCCTCGACGCGCACGCTCTCCTTGTTCACCGTGAGATGGCAGGCCGTTTTGAGCCGCTTCTCCCCCGGCAGCTGCACGACGAAGGTGTGGCCGTCGGCCAGCGTGGACTCGATCTCCCGCTCCACGAGGAAGTCGTGGATCCGGTCCACGGTGGGCTGGTCGAAGTCGGGCTCGCGGGTCTCGTCGCTCATGGTGGGGCTCCTTCGGCGGTCGGGCGCGTCGTCCTCTTTGTCTACTCGACCTTCTGTCTACTCGAACGACGCCCACCGGGGGTTCGACGCCCGCGCCCCGGCGGATGGCGCCGCGCGCAGTCAGGACGCCGCCGCCTCCGCACGCCGGGCCCGGTAGGCGGCCGTCGTGCCCGCGTACGACTCCAGCAGTCCGTCGGCCGTGGAGTCCCAGCTGAACCCGGAGGCGTGCACCGGGGCGGCCCGCGACATCGACAGGCGCAGCTCGTCGTCGTCGAGCAGTCCCGCCAACACGTCCGCCCACCGACGCGGGTCGTGCCCGTCCACGGTGAGCCCGGTGCGGCCGTCGGCGACGGCAGTCGGCAGCCCGCCCACCGCGGCGGCGACCACGGGCGTCCCGCACGCCTGCGCCTCGAGCGCGACGAGCCCGAACGACTCCGAGTACGACGGCACCGCCACGATGTCCGCGGCCCGGTACACGTCCACCAGCTCGGACGGCGGGCGGGGCGCGAGGAAGCTCACGCGGTCGGCCACGCCCAGCTCGTCGGCGAGCTCCATGAGCGACCGCGGCCGCTCGAGCCCGGACCCGCTCGGCCCGCCCACGACCAGCAGGCGGACGTCGCGGTGCGGCTGGGTGCGCACGATCTCGGCGAGCGCGCGGACGATCACGTCGGGGGCCTTGAGCGGCTGGATGCGGCCGACAAACGCGATGACCTCGGACTTCTGCGCCAGTCCTAGCGCGCGGCGGGCCCGCTCGGTGCCGCGCTGCGTGCCGGGCGTGTACTGGTCGAGGTCGGCGCCGGGCGAGACGACGTCGATGTCGGCCGGGTCGGCGTCGTAGAAGCGGACGAGTTCGTCGCGCTCGCCGACGGTGTTGACGACCAGGCGGTGCGCGGCGTCGACGATCTGCTGCTCCCCTATCCGCCGCGACTCGGGCTCCGGCGTGTCACCGGCGGCGAGGACCGCGTTCTTGACCTCGGCGAGCGTGTGGGCGGTGTGCACGAGCGGCACGCCCCAGTGCTCGGACGCCACCAGCCCGGCCTGGCCGGACAGCCAGTAGTGCGAGTGGATGAGATCATAGTGCCCCGGCGCGTGCCCGGCCTCGGCGCGCATGACGCCCGCGACGAACGGGCACAGCTGCGTGGGGAGGTCCTCTTTGCGCAGGCCCTCGAACGGCCCGGCGACGATGTTGCGGACCAGCACGCCGTCGCCGGCCTCCTCGACGGGCGGCTGGGAGGAGTGGGTGGCGCGGGTGAAGATCTCGACCTCCACGCCGCGGCGGGCCAGCCGGCGGGCGGTCTGCAGCACGTACACGTTGAGTCCGCCGGCGTCGCCCGTGCCCGGTTGGGCGAGCGGGGAGGTGTGGAAGGACAACACCGCGATGCGTCGGGGCAGCGGGTGCGCGGCGCCGCGGTCGAGCTCGGAGACGGTCACCCGACCGATTGTGCCCTCGCCCGCGCGGGCGTGCACGTCGGCTGGGTGCGTGGCGGCTGGGGGGCGGGTCGGCGCCGGGTGCGCCGCTGGTGGGTAGCGGGTCCCCGGCGGATAGGCGGCGGGTGGGCGGCGGGTTCCCGTCCAGGGGCGACGACGACGAGATGTCCCACGCCGGTCCGGCCCGCCCGTCGCCCCGTGCGCGGGACCGGCCCGTCCGCCACCACGGGCGAGAACCCGGCGGCGGGCTTACAGAGCGGCGGCGAAGGCGTCGAGCTCGGCGAGGAAGCGAGGCGTCTCCTCGAGGAACGGGGCGTGGGCGGACTCGGCGAATTCGACGTAGCGACCGCCGGGGATCATCTCGGCGTTGGCCTGACCGGCCGAGGGCAGTACCACGCCGTCATGGGCGCCGTGGACGACCAAGGCCGGGAGGGTCAGGCCGCGCAGGGTGTCGTCGTTGTCGACGCGGCGGGTGAGCAGCGCCTGCCGGACCGCCGGCGGCGTGGACAGCGACAGCCCGAGGATCCGCTGCCCGTCGGCGCCGGCGCCGTTGACCATCATCGCCCTGCCGAAGCTCGTGAACGCCTCCAGGGCGTGCGCCGGCTTCTCCTCGAACGCGCCGCCGGAGGTGACCTCCTTCATGGCCGGCCCGATCGCGCCGCCGGCCGAGCGCGACAGCGACGTCACGGCCCCGCACAGCACGATCCCGGCCAGGCGCCCCTCCCCTCGGGCGGCCAGGTAGTCGGCCACGACGACCCCACCGTACGACCAGCCCAGCAGGATCGCGCCCGCGTCCTCGCCGATGCCGACCGAGTCGAGGACCGCCTCGACGTCGTCGGCCCACTGCTGCGGTGAGTCGTAGCCTGCGGCGGGGACGTCGGAGTGGCCGTGGCCGCGCAGGTCGATTGCCACCACATGGAACCGCTGCGCGAGCTCGCCCAGCAGCTCGGCTCCCCAGCTCGAGCTCGACTGGGCCCAGCCGTGGATCAGGACGAGGGGCCGGGAGCCCGGGTCGCCGAGCACGCGGTACGCGATGGTCGTGCCGTCGGACGACGCCGCCGACGCGACGCCGTGCGGGGCGCCGGGCCGGTCGGCGGCATACGCCCGGCCCAGGGCGGGTTGGCCGTGCGCGGGCTGGCCGGAGAGGGCGTCGGTGGTGGCGGGGGTCGCGTCGGAGCTCATAGGGCACATCGTGCCAGCCGTGGCCCGGCGGCGGTCGCGATGCGAGCAGGGCCCGCCGCCCCGAGCGAGTTCGCCGACGCGGTCGGGGCCGCCGCCATCCGCATACGATCAGCACCCGCTCCGCGCCCGCGGCGGTTACCGTGTGGAGATGGCAGTCACCAGCACCAGGACCGATCCCGACGTGGTCGTCCGGACGTTCTTCGATGCCCTCATGGCCGGCTCGACCGGGGCCGCCGCGGACCTGCTCACCGACGACGTCTGGTGGGCCAACGTCGGCCTGCCGACCATGCGGGGCAAGCGCGCGGTCGTCGGCGCCATCTCCGCGATGAACCGGAGCATCGACTTCGGCGTGGACATCCACCACCTCGCCGTGTCAGCCCCCGCGGACCCCACCAACCCGCAGGCCCCGGTCGTGGTGCTCACCGAACGCACCGACTACCTGGGCGTCGGGCCGCTACGGGTCGGGTTCTGGGTGTGCGGGCGCCTCGAGGTCCGCGATGGCCGGGTGTGCGGCTGGCAGGACTACTTCTCCAAGGCCGACATGGCCAAGGGCGCTGTGCGCGGGCTCCTCGAGATGGCCACCGGCCGGGGGCGTTAGACCTCGTCGTCGTCGACCTCTCCCGCCGACCCCCGCCGGCTCCCACCCGGCGACCTCTCCCGCCGGCCCCCGCCGTCTCGCGGTGGCCCCGCCCGCCGGGCGCTCGTCGAGAAGAGCGTTTCGCACAGAACTACTCGGGCGATACGTGCCGAACATCCTTTTCGACGACCGGTCGGCCCCGGGCGTCGTCCTCGTCGTCGTCGCACGTTTTTCACCCACGACGAACGCATGCCGCGGTCGGTGTCGGAACCGCCGCCTACTCTTGTCGCCATGAGCACCGAGCACTCCGCCGCCCGAGACCGCCTGTCCGCCCTGCCCGCCGAGACCCGCGTCGCCGTGGTGACCGGGGCGTCGTCCGGGATCGGGGAGGCGACCGCGCGCGAGCTGGCGCGGATGGGCTTCCACGTGGTGATCGGCGCGCGGCGCGTCGAGCGGCTGCAGGCGCTGGCGGACGAGATCGGGGGCACGGCCATGCCGCTCGACGTGACCGACGCCGACTCGTGCGAGGCGTTCTGCGCGGCCGTCCCCCGGCTGCACGTGCTGGTCAACAACGCCGGCGGCGCCAAGGGCACGACCAGCGTGATGGACGCCGACGAGGACCAGTGGCGCTGGATGTGGGAGACCAACGTCCTCGGCACGCTGCGCATGGTGCGCGGGCTCATGCCGGTGCTGGTCGAGACGGGCGACGGGCTGGTCGTCACCATCACCTCGATCGCCGCGTTCGAGTCCTACGACAACGGCTCCGGCTACACGTCCGCCAAGCACGCGCAGGCCGTCCTGCACCGCACCCTCCGCGGTGAGCACCTCGGCCAGCCGGTGCGGTTCACCGAGATCGCGCCCGGCATGGTCGAGACCGAGTTCTCGCGCGTGCGGTTCGACGGCGACGACGACAAGGCGGCCGCCGTCTACCGTGGGCTGACCCCGATGGTCGCGCAGGACGTGGCGGAGATCGTCGGCTTCGTGGCCAGCAGGCCCTCGCACGTCAACCTGGATCAGATCGTGGTGAAGCCCCGCGATCAGCACTCCGCGACGCGCGCGCACCGGAGCTGACATCGGTAGGTGAGCCTGTCCAACCCAAAGGCAGGTTAGGCTTTCTGACCTGGTGAAACGTCGGCGATCGCCATAGTCTGGCCCCCTACTGAAAGGGGCCTGCCATGGCCAGGAACAAGAACACCTTCGTCGATCTCCTCACCGCTCAGGTCGGTCACGAGTTCGCCGCCAGCCAGCAGTACATCGCGATCGCAGTGTGGGCGGACGCGCAGGACCTGCCGCAGCTCGCCGGGCGCTTCTACTCGCACAGCCTCGGCGAGCGGAATCACGCGATGATGATGGTCCAGTACATGCTCGACCGCGATATCCCCGTCACGATCCCCTCCGTCCCCGCCCCTGAGGCCCGGTTCAGCGGCCCCGCCGACGCGCTGCGCCTCGCGCTCGAGCAGGAGAAGCAGGTGACGCGGCAGATCGAGGACATGTTCCAGGCCGCCCGCGCCGAGTCCGACCCGCTCGGCGAGCAGTTCATGCTGTGGTTCCTGCGCGAGCAGGTCGAGGAGGTCGCCAACATGAACACGCTGGTCACGATCGCCGAGCGTGCGGCCGACGACTGGTTCCGCATCGAGGAGTACCTCGCCCGCGAGAACGACTCCTCCACGAACACCGGCACCCCGCCGTCGGTGGCCGGCGGCGCCGTCTGACGCAGGCGCACCGCGCCACCGCGCGCCATCGCGCCGACAGGCGCGTTCGCCGCCACCGCGCGTCATCGCGCCGCTGCGCACCATTGCCGCCACCGCGCGTCATCGAGAAGACGGTTTCGCACACATCCGCCGAGAGGAGGGTGCGCGGAACTGTCTTCTCGATGAAGGGGCCGGCTCGCGCGGGCGGTCGGCTCGCGCGTGCGGTCGGCTCGCGCGGGGCCCGGGCAGCTCGGAGACTCAGCGCAGGGTGATCACGTCGTCCACCCCCACGCGGTCGCAGAAGCCGTCGTCATGGCTCACCAGCAGCAGCGCACCCCGCCACTGCGCGAGGGCCTCGGTCAGCACCTGCACCCCCTCCAGGTCGAGGTTGTTGGTCGGCTCGTCCAGCACCAGCAGCTGCGGGACCGGCCTCGCGAACAACCTCGCCGCGAGCGCCGCACGAAGGCGCTCGCCGCCGGAGAGCTCCCCGAGCCCGCGCACACCCGCGTCGCCGATGAACAGCAGCCGCGCCGCGTGGGCATGCGCCTCCTCCGCCGACGCCTCGGGGCGGACCGCACGGATCGCGTCGACGACCGACCACCCCGGATGCTCGACGCGAAGATCCTGCGGCAGCAGGGCCCAGGGGACGAGGGCGGCGTTGTCGTCGTCGTCCCGGCCGGTTCCGCGCGACCCCGGCCCCGCGACGCCCGCACCGAACAGGCGCCGCAGCAGCGTGGTCTTGCCGCTGCCGTTCGGGCCGGCCAGCCGCACGCGCGCCGGGCCGACGAGATGGATCCGGCCGGCGACGGGATCGTCCGCGTCCAGCACGACCCGCCCCGCGGGCAACCCGGGATCGGGCAGGTCGACCCGCAACAGCTCCTCACGACGCACCGCGGCGTCGGCCTCGCGCATCCGCTCCTGCGCCTGCTCCACGCCCTTCGCGTGCGTGGCCCGGTAGCGCGCCGCCGACTCCTGGGCCTGCCGCTTGCGCATCCCCATGACGATCTTCGGCTCGCGCTTGTTCGCCTCCATCTTCCGGCCGTACCGCTCGCGCCGCGCCAGCACCACCTGCGCCTCGACCTTGTCCCGCTTCTGTGCGCGCAGGTCGTTGCGGGCCCCGGTCAGACTCTGCAGCGCGGCGGCCTGTTCGGACTCGATCACCTCGCGATAGTGCGAGTACGACCCGCCGAACACGCGACACCTGCCGGCCCGCATCTCGACGGTCGTCCCGGCCCGCTCGAGCAGGCCAAGGTCGTGGCTGACCACGAGCGCGATGCGCTGCCCGCCGGCGACGAACCGGTCGATCGACGCGAACAGTCGCGCCCGCGCCCGCGAGTCCAGGTTGTTGGTGGGCTCGTCGAGGAGGAGCACCCGCGGCTGCCCGATAAGCCGTCCCGCCAGCGCGGCGAGCGTGCGTTCCCCGCCGGACAGGTCGAGCACTGATCTGCCCAGGTCCGTCGGTAAGCCCAACTCGGCGAGCAGCGCGCCCGTCCGCTCGGCGATCGACCAGTCGTCGGCGAGGCGGGCGAAGTCGTCGTCGTCGCCCTCCCCCGCCTCGATCCGCTCCAACGCCGCCAGCTTCCCGCCCACGCCGAGCTCGTCGGCGAGGGTGCGCTCCGCGGGCGCGTCGGCGAGCAACTGTGGGAGGTAGGCGACGGCGGGCGGCCGCGGGGGCTCGCCGCCGATGCTGACCGACCCGCGCGACGGGCGCAGCTCGCCGACGATGAGCCGCAGCAGAGTGCTCTTGCCTGCGCCGTTGCGGCCGACGAGTGAGGTGAGGCCGGGACCGAGGTTCAGGTCGAAGCCGTCGAAGAGCGGGGTGTCGTCGGGAAACGCGTACGCGACGTCCGACAGGACGAGGGATGACATGTGTGCTCCAGGGAGGTGGCGGATGGGCCGGGTCTCACCTGCAGTCGAGCACTGTCCTCGGGTCTCCTCGTCTAGGGCTCTCGGCCGTGCCCCTCGCGGCGCCGGTCTCTCGGGGTCGCGCCGTGCAGCTGCCGACGTACGCCGAGCAGAGTACGCCCGCGGGCCCGCGGCGGCAATGGTTCGGAGGCGTGTGCGTCGTGGAGCGGCCTCGGTCTCCCTCGCACCCGTCGTCGGCGCGGCTTCGGACCGGCTTCGGCGCGCTGCACTCGGCGTCGCCGGGGCTGGCGCCCTCGCCGTGGCGGATTCTGGTCGTAGCCATCTCGGATTCTCGGCGAAATCGCCTAGATGGTTACGTCCATTTCCGCGCTGAGTACATCCAATCGCGGGGCGCGCGGCGCGGGGTGGCTTGGCGCGGGCCGGACTACATGAAGGCGCTGGGGGGAAGGCCCTCGCGGCTGCTCATGGGCAGCTCCTTCTCCAGCTTCTCCATGAAGATGTGCGACTGCACGGCGGTCCAGATGTTGTTGGTGAGCCAGTACAGGCCGATCGCGATGGGGAAGTTGAAGAAGTACGCGCCCACGATCGGGAAGAACGGGAACAGGTACATCATGATCTTCATCGACTGGTTCATCGACTCGGTCATCTGCTCGGCCATGGACTGGAAGTCCTGGGGCTTGTCGCCCGGCTTCGCACCCGACGCGGCCGCGCCACCCGTGGTGGCGGGGGTGGGGGCGGCGGGCTTCTCGCCATCGACCTCGAGCACCTCGCCCTCGACGACCGGGCCGCCGGCGCGCTCCTCGGCGTCCACGCGGGCCAGCGCGGCCTGCTCGGCGGCCTTCGCGGCCTTCTGCCGGCGGAAGGAGTTCCACATGTTGATGAACGTGGCGATGCCGGCCAGCACGAACAGCGGCACGGCCAGCATGAGAATGTCCTCGCGCACCAGCCCCGGGTGCAGGGAGTCCATGACCTCCTGAGGCATGCGGATGTAGGACGCCAGCGGCACGCCGAACATCTCGGCGTTGAGGAACGACGACACCTGCTCGGGGCCGAACGCCCCGTTGGTCATCTGTGAGGCCTCTTCGATGGACTTTCCGGGAGGCGAGAAGTTGAGCAGCACGTAGTACAGGCCCAGGAACACGGGGATCTGCACGAGCAGCGGCAGGCAGCCGGCCAGGGGGTTCACCCCGGCGTCGGCGTACAGGGCCTGCATCTCCTTGGCCTGCTCCTGGCGGTCCTCGGGGGATTTGCGGTCCTTGTACTTGTTCTGCAGCTCCTTCATCTTGGGAGCGAGCTGCGCCATCTTGCGCATGGAGTACTGCTGGCGCCACATGGACCGCAGGAGCAGCAGGCGCACGGTCACCACCAGCAGGAGCACGGAGCCCACCCAGGCGACGCCCGAGTCGGGGTCCACCACGAAGCCCAGCGCCCAGTGCCAGAACTTCATGACGAGTGACACCGGATACGCGAACAGGTCCACGGGCGATTCTCCAGGGAAAACGGCGGCGCCGGGCGGGCGCACGGGGGCGTGACGAGCTTAGAAGGCCTGGGTCCAGCGTGCCAGGAACGACCGGTGGGGCGGGCGGCGGGGTGTCAGGTGCAGCCCCGCGGCGCGGGTGGCGCGCGGCGGGCGGTGGGTGTCGGGGCGCCGGGCGGCGGGTGGCGGGGCGCGGGCCGGTCAGATGTGGCAGCCCACCCACACGGGTTCGGGGTGCAGCTCCACGCCGAACGCCTCCCGCACGCCGTCGCGCACCTCGCGCGCCAGCGCGATGATGTCGTCGGAGGTCGCCGCGCCCCTGTTGGTCAGCGCGAGCGTGTGCTTGGTGGACAGGCGGGCAGGGGACGACGACGAGGGGTGTCCCTTGCCGAAACCGGCCCGCTCTATGAGCCAGCCCGCGGAGAGCTTGATCCCGCCGGGCGTGGAGAAGGCGGGCATCTGCTCCGCCGGCGCGGACCCGAGACGGGCGGCCACCCGGGACCGCACCGTGGGGAGTTCGTCCTCGCGTATCACCGGGTTGGTGAAGAAGGACCCCGCGGACCAGGTGTCCTCGTCGTCGTCGTCGAGCACCATCCCCTTGCCACACCGCAGCTCCAGCACGGTACGCCGCACGACGGACGGGTCGGTTCGCTCGCCCGGCGCCACGCCGAGGCGGCCGGCGAGCTCGGCGTACCGGATCGGCTCGCTGCGCCCCGCGGGGTCGAGCCGGAACTCCACCTCGAGCACCACGGCGCGGTCGGTGTTCTTGAGCACCGACGTGCGGTAGGCGAGCCCCAGGGCCTCCGGGGTGACCCACTCGTCGACGCCGGTCGCGCGGTCGTACCACCGCACGCGGTGCAGGATCTGGGCGACCTCCACGCCGTACGCGCCGACGTTCTGCACGGGTGTCGCGCCGACGGACCCGGGGATCCCGGACAGGCACTCCAGGCCGCCGCACCCGCGCCCGACGGTGTCGGCGACGAGGTCGTCCCACGCCAGGCCGGCGCCGGAGCGCACGACGAGGCGGTCATCGTCGGCGCCGGTGAGGTACTCGACCTCCCGGTTGCGCACGGCCACCACCACCAGGTCGAGGTCACCACCGGCGACCACGAGGTTGGACCCGCCGCCCAACACCAGCACCGGGATCTCGGCGGCGTCGAGGGCGCGCACGGCCGCGACCACCGCCTCCGCCGTCGCGCACTCGAGCAGGGCACGCGGGCGGCCGCCGATGCGCAGGGTCGTCAGGTCGGCCAGCCGGGCGCCGGTGGTCGCGGTGACGCCGGCGATGTGGGTCAGCTCGGCGACGACCGGGTCGGCGGGGTGCGGCGCGGAGGTTCCGGCGGACCGCTGCGCGGCCGGGTGCACGGGGTCGGACGGGGGCGGGTTCACACGCCCGAGGGTAACCGGCGCTTGTAGGGTCGGACCCCATGGCGACCCGCTTCTCCCACAACGCCCGCATCGACGCCCCCATCGAGACCGTGTACTCGGCCTACGGCAGCGAGGAGTACTGGCGCGAGCGACTCCTGGCGGTGGGGACCGACAAGGACAGCCTCGACGACTTCGCCTCCTCCGCCGACAGCATCCGCGTGACCATCACGCAGCACATCCCGGAAGAGGACATCCCCGACTCGGCCCGCAGGTTCCTGCCGGGCGAGCTGACCATCGTGCGCACCAGCACCTACTCGGGCTTCGACGGTCGGACGTTCACCGGGTCCGCGCGCGCCGAGGCGGCGGGCGGGCTCGGGCTCATCAGCGGCGACGCGACCGCCGTGGACCGGGACGGCGCCGCGGAGGAGTCGGTGTCCGGGCAGGTCAAGGTGTCGGTGCCGCTGCTCGGCGGCACGCTCGAGAAGATGGTGATCTCGCACCTGGACCGGCTGTTCGAGGCCGAGTACCGACACCTCAACCGCTGGGCCGCCGCCCGCTGACCCACCGTCGGTACGCACCTGCCCGGCGAGGTGGGTGCTGCACGCCGACGCCTTTTCGGTGACAATCGGAAGCGATGCAGCCGCCGAGAGACACCCAGCGACTTCCCGCCTTCGATCAGCCGGGCGTGCAGAACGCTCCCACCGAGCAGTTCGCCGCCCGGCCCGCCGACGCGGGCGCTCCCCCTCCGGGCGGGGGCGGGCCGGCCGGTGCCCGGGGCGGGAGTCGGACGGGCCGCCGGATCGTCATCGGCGCCGTGCTGCTCATCGTGCTGGTGGTGGCCGGCGCCGTGGGCCTGGAGTTCGGGATGCGCGGCGCCATCAAGGACAACCTCCGCGAGGAGATCACCACCACGCTCGGCTCCACGCCCGAGGTGGAGCTGGGACCCCAGCCGGTCCTGCTGTCGTACGTCACCGGCACGCTCGGCACGATCCGCATCACCACCGACGGGGCGCCCGCCGAGGGCGCGACCGGCCCGGTCCCGGCGATCGACATCACCGCCGAGGGCGTGCGGTCCGAGGGTGAGACCTCGCGCATCGACTCGCTCACCGGCACCGCGTTCGTGTCCGACGAGACCATGGCCGCGGCCGCGCAGTCCGAGGGCGCGGGCGGCGCCGGCGACAGCCTGCTGGGCGGGCTGATCCAGGTGCAGGACATCGTCTCCGACCCCGCCGCCGGCACCCTGCGCGTGTCGATCAGCGGGCTCGCCGAGGCGGTGGTGACCCCGCGACTCATCGACGGAAACCTCGAGATGGATCCTCAGCAGGCCTCGGTCCTCGGGTTCCAGCTGCCCTCGGAGATCCTGGGCGGAACCGTCTCGATGATGGACTCCGCGCTGGCCGACCTGCCCGAGGGGATCGAGCTCACCGGCGTCCGCGTGGTCGACGGCGGGATGACCGTGGACCTGGCCGGCCGCGACGTCGTGCTGGAGTCGACCCGCTAGGTGCGGTCCGCCGCGCGGCCCGCGGCTGACGCCCGCTCCCGCGCGGCAGACTGGGCCCATGCGCCTGCTCATCATCTCCGACACCCACGTCCCCACCCGCGCCCGCGACCTGCCGGCCCGCGTGTGGGACGAGGTCGACGCCGCGGACGTGGTGATCCACGCCGGCGACTGGATGGACGTCGCCCTCCTCGACGCACTCGAGGAACGCTCCGCGCGGCTCATCGCCTGCTGGGGCAACAACGACGGCCCCGAGCTGCGCGAGCGCCTGCCCGAGGTGGCCCGCGCGACGCTCGACGGCGTGCGCCTGGCCGTCACCCACGAGGCCGGCGCCTCCGCGGGACGGGACAGGCGCATGGCCAAGGCCTTCCCCGACACCGACGTCCTGGTCTTCGGGCACTCGCACATCCCGTGGGACACCACCGCGCCGCGTGTGTCCGGAAAGGGTTCGTCCGGTGAGGGCGCGTCCGGCGAGGGCGGTTTGCGGCTGCTCAACCCGGGCTCGCCCACCGACCGCCGGCGCCAGCCGCACCACACGTACATGACCGCCACCATCGCCGAGGGCGCGCTGGGCGACGTCGAGTTGCACACGCTGTAGCGACCGCGGCCCCTCGCCGTCAGGCCGAGCGGCGGGCGGGACGAGCCGGGCGGCGGACGCCGTGTTCTGCCACCCTGGAGACCATGACCAACGAAGCCACCATGCGTGCCGTGCAGCAGCAGACTCTCGGTGAGCCGGACGTCCTCGCCGTCGTCGACCTCCCCCGCCCCACGCCGCGGACCAACGAGGTCCTCATCCGCGTCGAGGCCGCCAGCGTCAACCCCACCGACTGGAAGCACCGCGCCACCGGCGGGTTCATCGGCGAGCCGCCGTTCGTCCTCGGCTGGGACCTCTCGGGAGTGGTCGAGGAGGTCGGGATCGGCGTCGCGCGGTTCTCCCCCGGCGACGAGGTGTTCGGCATGCTCTCGTACCCGTTCGGCCACGGCGCCCACGCCGAGTACGTCACCGCCCCCGCCGCCTGGTTCGCACCCAAGCCGGCCTCGCTCGACCACGTGCAGGCCGCCGCACTCCCGCTGGTGTCGCTCACCGCGTGGCAGGCGCTCGTCGAGAACGCCGATATCCAGCCGGGTCAGCGTGTGGTGATCCACGCGGCCGCCGGCGGCGTCGGGCACGTGGCCGTGCAGATCGCCAAGGCCCGCGGCGCTCACGTCATCGGCACCGCCAGCTCGGAGAAACACGACTTCCTGCGGGAGATCGGCGTGGACGAGCCGATCGACTACCGCGAGGTGGACATCGCGGAGGCCGTCTCGGACGTCGACGCCGTGCTCGACACCATCGGCGGCGACACCTCGCTGGCGTCGCTGCGCACGTTACGGCCCGGCGGGATCGTCGTGTCGATCCTGCCCGTCGGCTCGGACGACCTCTACCGCGAGGCCGAGCAGCTCGGGGTGCGGGCGGTCCGGATGCTGGTCGACGCCTCGCGCCACGACCTCGTCTCGATCACCGACCTCGTCGAGCAGGGATCGCTGCGGGCGACGACCTCGGAGGTCTTCCCGCTCGAACAGGCCGCCGAGGCGCACCGTCGGGGTGAGACGGGCCGCACCACAGGGAAGATGGTGCTCACCACCGCCTGACACGTCCGGCGGGCGGCCGCGCTCAGAAGTCCTCGACCGGATCGGCCCCGGGTCCCATCTCCCGCTGCTCCGACGCCGTCCGCACCGGGCTGTCCCGCAGGTGCAGAGCGCGCCCCGCGACAGAGCTGCCCACACTCGTCGTGATGAGTTGCAGGACGAGGGCCGCGAGGCCTTTGAGGATGTTGGCCGGGCTGGGCTGGAAGAAGATCGCCGAGAGAATGGCGCAGGCCAGCCCCGCCGTGGCCACCAACGTCACGATCGTGAGGAGTTCGTACGGCGAGTGCACCCGGAAGATCCCGATCGCGGAGGACAGGAAGATGATCAGCGCGGCGATCAGGAAGAGCCACGCGATCGCGTCGGTCACCATCACCGTCGCCCCCTCGTCTGCAGACGCGCCAGGCCGATCGTGAACAGGAAGCCGACCACGGAGGCGACCAGCAGAAGGTCGAACAGAACGCCGGTACGTAGCGCACTGCCCAGGGTCACGAGCAGCGCGATGAACGTCATGAAGCCGAACTCGAGAATCATCGCCTGCGAGCCGATGTCCCGGACGAGCAGGAGCCGCACGACAGCCAGCACCAGCACGATCGTCAGCACCACCAACACGGCCAGTTCCATTACTCCGTCACCTCCGGTGGTTCCTCGACACGAGCGGGTGATCCGATCGCCCGCAGGAACAGCGTCTCCAGCCGGGCCGCGTCCCGACGCACCGTGGCGGCGTCGGCGGCATCCAGCATGTACACCAGCATCCGTCGCGGCTCGGTCTCCACACCCACGCTGACCTGCCGCGGGGAGGACAGCGCGACCAGGCTCGCCAGCACGGCGACGGACCGATCCGTTCGACACCGCAGCGGTACCTCCACCAGGTACGGGGCGAACCGGTGCCGCGGGTTCACCAGGGCCGCCACCAACTTGACGGAGTCCGCCGTCAATCGCCACAGCACGAAACCGACGAGCACGAGCGTGTGCCACGTGCGGAAGAGAAGGCCCCTCATCGACCCGTCACCGCCCCGACGTACGCACCGGTGTCCACGAGCCCGCTCGCCGCTGTGCCACTCAGGGACAGCAGGAACTGCGCACCCAGGCCGAGGCCGATGGTCACCAGGGCGAGAGTCAGCCCCGGGGCCACCAGCGCACCGCTGATACGGGTCTCGACGCGCACCGGTTCGTTCTTCTCCCCCTCGGGCTCGTGCCGTTCCGAGCGCCAGAACATGCCGTTCCATATCTTCATCATGGACAGCAGGGTGAAGAGGCTGACCGCCACGGCGATGCCCGCGACCAGATACCGGTGCTCCTCCACGGCGGCGCTGACGATGAGGAACTTGGCCACGAACCCGGAGGACGGTGGCAGTCCGGCCAGCGACAACGCCGCCACGACGAAGGCGATAGCGGCCGCCGACTCTGTTCGGGCCAGACCGGTGACGAGCCGGATGTCGTCCGTTCCGTACCGGGTCTCGACCGCTCCGACGGTGAGGAACAGCGAGGTCTTCACCACGATGTTGTGGATCATGTAGAAGATCCCGGCGGCCAGCCCCAACTCGCCGAACAGAGCAACCCCGAGCAGGATGTACCCGATCTGGCTGACCATGTGGAAGGACAGGATCGAGCGCCCGCGGTTCTGCCCGAGGGCGGCGAGCACGCCGATCACCATGGTCGCCGTCATGACCACGAGGAGGAGCGTGAGAAAGCGCTCGTCGCCGTCGAACACCACGGCGTAGATCCGATAGATGGCGTAGATCGCGACCTTCGTGTGCAGTCCGGAGAACACCGCGGTGATCGCCGGAGAGGTGAACGGGTAGGTCTGCGCGAGCCACCCGTGCATCGGCACCACCGACGCCTTCAGCGACAGAGCCACCAGGATCACCCCGGCCCCGATCGCGACGTCCGGGGATTCTCGGGCAGCGCCGGCGAGGACGCCCAGATTCGTGGTTTCCGCAGATCCGTACACCAGCGCCACCCCGCACAGCAGCAGCATGGACGCGAGCAGGTTGGTGATCAGGAACAGTCGTCCGGCCGCTGGTTCGCGCTGTGGCTCGAACATCGCGAGCAGTGCGTACGAGGGCATGAGCATGACCTCGATGAAGACGAACAGGTTGAAGATGTCCCCCGTGAGGAGGGCGCCGTAGGTGCCGGCGGACAGGATCAGCAGGAACGGCGCGAACATGGGCCGCGCGCTCTCCCCCGAGGCGACCGCGAAGACGGCACACATCAGGATGACGAGCGCCGACGTGGTGATCATCAGGGAGCTGAACATGTCCGCGACCAGCGGGATGGCGATGCCCGCCGGCCACAAGCCGACCTCATGGACGATGACACCCTGCCGCGCCACCGCGGCGGTCAGTCCGATGCCGACCACCAGCATGAGCACCGAGGTGACCAGGAGCAGCCACGCCGACACGATGCGTCGGTCCCGGACGAGGACTCCGGTGACTCCGCTGAGCATCGGCGCGACGACGACCAGCGGGAGCAGGATGCCGGTCATTCGGAGCTCCGCTCGTCGTCAGGCCCGCCGTCGAGCTCGGTGCCGCTGTCGCTCGTGCCCTTGATCTCGGCCTCGGCCTCGTCCGCCTCCTGCGCGCGCGCCTCCTGCTTCCGATCGGAGGTGTCCGTCCGGTCGGCGTCGTCGACCGGATCGGCCCGCTGCCCGGCGACCACCAGGGCGAGCATGAAGATGGCCGTGGCCACCGCGATGACGATGGCGGTCAGCACGAAGGCCTGCGGCAGTGGATCGGCCGTCGCGGCCGGATCACCGATACCGACGATCGGAGTCAGGCGGTAGTCGGTGACCCCGGCGGCGATGAGGATCAGATTGAAGGCGTGGCTGAGGAGCAGGAAGCCGAAAACGATACGCACCATCTCGCGCTGGAGCATCAGATACAGGCCGCCGGCGGTCAGGACGCCGATCGCCAGGGACAGAGCCATCGCTCACCCACCTCTCTCGGTCGTCTGCTGTTCCCGGACGATCTCGTCGACCTGCTCGCCCGGGTCCGGGACCTCGGTGCCGGGATTCGGCATGCCCAGGTTGCGGAGCGAGGCGACCACTGTGCCCACCACCACGAGCACGATGCCGACCTCGAAGACGAGAACCGTGGACAGGGTGTAATCGAGCGCCTCGATTTTCGTGTGCAGCGGGTGGAGGAACGAGCCCCGGAGAAAGCCCAGGGCACCGGCAATGATCGGCAGCACCACGCCCGCGACGATCAGCAGCGGGTAGGCGATACGCAGACGCGCGTGCCGCGCCTCGGGAGCACTGAGGTAGACGAGCACCGCCCCCATCGAGGCCACCAGCCCGGCGGTGAACCCGTCGCCCGTCATGCTGTGCCCGCGGAGCAGCAGATAACCGGAGAGCAGGCCCAGCACCGGGCCGATGGCCAGCCCTACCACCCGCGGGATCAGCGTGTTGTCCTCGGCCTGGTCGGTCAGAGTGGCTTCGGCTTTGTAATCGGCCGGTCCGCTGTCGTCCAACGGCACCTCGTGGGCCGGGACGTGCTCCGGGCTCGCCTCCGCGGCGGGCGCGCCGCGGCGCGAGGTCACGACCGCGACCGCCAGGCCGGCGACGGCGAGGACCACCAACTCCCCGAGAGTGTCCAGCGCACGGAAGTCGACGAGGATGGTGCTGACCACGTTGGTGCCGCCGGTCTCCTGCTCGGAGTTTTCCAGGAACCACTCGCCGACGTCGGAGCGGTCCCGGCGTCCTGTCAGGAAGAACGCCGCCAGCGCGGCGATCACACCGCCCGCGACGGCGATGGCGCCGAGCCCGACCCGTCGCCGACGCGTGACGGGGGCGAAATCGCGCGGCATGCGGATCAGCGCCACCGCCGCGATGACGGTGGTGAGCACCTCGACCAGGATCTGAGCCAGCGCGAGCTGGGGCGCGCCGAGGACGAAGAACCACAGCGCGACGACGAGACCGGCGACGCCGATCAGACCGAGGACCGCCAGCCGGGCCCGGGCGAGGACGCTGCCGACGACGGTGACGACGACGAGTGCGAGCAATGTCCAGTCCCGCGGCTCCGAGGTGGCGACCCGCTCGGCCGCGTCCCACGGTAGCCAGGTCGCGACCACCGCGAGCGCCACCAGTACGACCACCGGGGCCGCCACATGCCGGGTGGGCTGGTAGCTGGACGTCCACCCTCCGACGGCTTTGCCCGCTCTGATCAGCCCGTGGTACGCGTCATCGAAGACGCCGCTGCCGGTCACCGGTGCCCGCCGCATCGCGAGCACGTGATGGACCGACCGCCGCAGCAGGATCAGCACCGCGCCGAGCGCGAGCGCCGCCACTGACATCCACAGCTCGGCGTTGAACCCGTGCCACAGCGCCAGCTCCGGGTCCTTCCGCTCCCCCGAGGTGTCGGCACCGATCTCCTCGAACAGCGGCGTCAACGAACTCACGCCCACCCCGAGCGCGAGCCCGCCTACGGCCAGCAGTACCGGCCCGGCCAGGAAGGCGGGGCCACCCTCGCGGGGTTCGTCCGTCGCCGACCGGACCGGCCCGTAGAAGGCCGCCGTGAACCGGAACGCGTAGGCGACGGTCAACGCACTGGTGAGGACGGCGACCCCACCGGTCAGGATGATCCACGGTGCGGGGAGCGAGGCGTGGGCGAACGCGGCGAAGATCTTCTCCTTGGAAACGAAGCCCATCAGCGGCGGGATGCCCGCCAACGAGGTCGCCCCGAGCACGGCGGCACCCGCGGTGACCGGCAACCGCCTGCCCATCCCGCGCACCTCGCTCAACGACTTGGCTCCCGCCTCGTGATCGACGATCCCCACCACCATGAACAGCGCCGCTTTGAACAGGGAGTGCGCGAGCGTGTGCACGGCCGCAGCGATGAGCGCCGACGGGCTGCCGACTCCGATCGCGGCGATGATCAACCCGAGCTGGCTGATCGTGGAGTAGGCGAGGAGTTCCTTCAGATCGTCGCGGGTCACGGCGATGACCGCGGCGTACAGTGCGGTGACGAGCCCGAATCCGATCAGAAGGATCTGCCACAACGGGTTCTCGGCGAACGCGGGGCTGAAGCGCAGCAGCAGGAAGACCCCGGCCTTGACCATCGTCGCCGCGTGGAGGTACGCACTGACCGGAGTACTGGCCTCCATCGCGTCCGGCAGCCAGAAATGGAACGGGAACTGCGCCGACTTGGTCACCGCCGCCGCGACGAGCAACAACGCCACGGCGGTTCCCGTCCCGCCGCTCGCCCAGGACGTGTCGGTGAGGATCGCCGTCAGGTCGGTCGTGCCGGTGGCGGACCACAGCACGGCCACCGCCGCCAGCAGGCACATCCCGCCGGCGGCCGTGACGATCACCGTTCGCATCGCGGGTCCTGCGGCCGAACTGCCCTCTCGCCCGATCAACAGGAATGAACAGATCGTGGTGAGTTCCCAGAACAGGTACAGCAGCAGGATGTCGTCGGCCAACACCACGCCCAACATGCCCAGGGCGAACAGCGTCATCACCGCATAGACGCCGCCCTGCCGCCCCTCCGGGAAGTAGCTGGTACCGTAGATCTTCACCAGGGCGCCGATCACCAGGACCATCAGCGAGAACATGAGCGCCAGACCGTCGAGGCGCAGCGCGAAGTCGACCCCGAGGTCCGGGATCCACTCCACGCGGAAGCTCACGGGTTCGCCCCGCACGATCGCCGGGCTCACCGCCAGCACCGCACCGGTCAGCGCGGTGAAGAGCGCGGCGACGGCCCAGCCCGCCGACCGGCCCCAGACACGGTCGAGGAACGGCAGCGCTGCGGTGGCGGCGGCCAGGAGGCCCAGCATGATCACGAGGAGCATCGGCATCTCCTCTGACCGGGGCGGACCGCAGGATCGACGGATGCGGCGTGGTTGGCCATAGTCGACGTCGTCATCCGGCTTTACCGGATCGGCCGCCGGAATCGCAGCACTGTGATGCCCGGAGTGAGGGCGTCGGTCGGGTGGCGATTCTGTCGGATCTCGTCATCACTCACTCCGTACGGGTCGGGGTCTGGCGGCCCGCATCGGTCCGTCGCCAGGGCATCTCGCTCGTTGCGGCCGAGGCTACGTAAGCGTGGGCCGGGCTACAACCACACGAGCGGACGCACCAGAGGCGCCCGCGGAGACGCTCCGCCCCGCATACGGAGGTCACGACAGGATCCGCACGTACTCCTCGTACCCCGGACCCGCCCGTCCCTCGCTTGCTCGAGCGGGAGAGCAGGCCGGCCGCCGGAAGCTACTCGGAGAAGCCCTCCAGCACCGCGCGGCTGCCGCTGAGGCCGAGCCGGGTGGCGCCGGCGGCGATCATCGCGCGGGCGGTGTCGGCGTCGCGGATCCCGCCGGACGCCTTGATGCCCAGCTTCCCGCCCACCGCGCGGTGCATCGCCTCGACCGCGCGCACGCTCGCGCCGCCGGCGGGGTGGAAGCCGGTGGAGGTCTTGACGAAGTCGGCGCCCGCGCGCGCGACGGCGTGGCACAGGGCCTCGATCCGCTCGTCCCCCGCCTCATCGCCCAGCGCCTTGTGGATGGCGGCGGTCTCGAGGATCACCTTGATCACCACCGGCGGCGGCACGGCATCCCGCATCGCCAGCACGTCGGCCATCACCTCGTCGACGAGGCCCGCGATGGCGGCGCCCACATCGATCACCATGTCCACCTCACGGGCGCCCTGGTCCACCGCGAGCCGGCCCTCCATGGCCTTGACCAGCGAGTGGTGCTTGCCGGACGGGAAACCCGCGACCGTGGCGACGATCTGCTGGTCGGGCCGCACCGGCAGCATCGCCGGGCTCACGCACACGGCCTTGACGCCCAGCTCGCGGGCCTCGTCGAGGCAGGCCTGTACGTCCTCGCGGGACGCGTCGGGGGAGAGCAGGGTGTGGTCGATCATCGAGGCGACGCGGGCGCGGGTGAGCTGAGCGGTCGGAGTGGCGTCCATGCAGGCCAGCCTAGCGGGAGCGGCCGATGCCCCTGGTGGCACAATGGACACCCATGTCACGACGCTTCGTCCTCACGCTGGGCTGCCCCGACCGCATCGGTATCGTCGCCCGGATCGCCACCTTTCTCGCCGAACTGGGCGGGACCATCATGGAGGCGGCGTACCACGCGGACGAGGACACCGGCTGGTTCTTTACCCGCCAGTCCGTCGACGCCGAATCGATCGGCATGGAGATCGACGAACTCCGCCGTCGCTTCGAGCGGGTGGCCGGCGAGCTGGGACCGGAGGCCGACTGGCAGATCTCCGACTCGTCCGAGCCGAAGGACGTCGTCATCCTCGTGTCCAAGGAGGGCCACTGCCTCCACGACCTGCTGGGACGGGTCGAGGGCGGTGACTACCCCGCCCGCATCCGCGCGGTGGTCGGCAACCACGACACCCTGCGGGGAATGGCCGAGGCGCACGGAGTGCCGTTCCACCACGTGCCGTTCCCGGCCGACCCCGCCGAGCGGGGCCCGGCGTTCGAGCAGGTCGCGGGACTCATCGACGACATCGACCCGCACGCGATCGTCCTGGCCCGTTTCATGCAGGTCCTGCCGGACGACCTGTGCACACGGTGGGCCGGCCGAGCGATCAACATCCACCACAGCTTCCTGCCCAGCTTCGTCGGCGCCCGCCCGTACCACCAGGCGCACGTGCGGGGTGTGAAGCTCATCGGCGCGACGTGCCACTACGTGACGGCCGACCTCGACGAGGGGCCGATCATCGAGCAGGACGTCATCCGGGTGGACCACACGGCGACGGTGAAGGACATGGTGCGGCAGGGCCGCGACGCGGAGAAGCTGGTGCTGGCCCGCGGCCTGCGCTGGCACCTGGAGGACCGGGTCCTGGTGCACGGTGCCCGGACCGTCGTGTTCACCTAGGCCGACCGATCGGGGCTCGTGTCGCTCAGCTCCTGGGGAAGCCGTGCCTGTCGGCGAGAAGCGTCTGGGCGGCGGACAGGAAGATGAGTCGGGCGGCCGCGCCGGCGCGCGGCAGGATGCCGGTCACCCGCCTGACGATGGTCGACTGGTCCATCCCGGCGTCCCTCATGGTCTGCACGAGCACATCGATCGCCTCGGCCGCGGTGCTCTGCCCGCCCATGAACTGGTGGCCGATCTTGTCGATCCCCTCCTGGCCGACCCCGAGCACGATCAGCTCGCGGAACAGCTCCAGCATGTAGCGGTCGGCGAAGAAGTGGTCCGCCGCGGCCGAATCGCTGACCAGGCCGATCGACTCGCCCCGGTCGAGCAGGTGCTCCGGTAGTTCGAACCCGGCGACCGCGTCCACTCCCCCTCGCGGCAGGCGCCGGCGTCCGCCGTTGGAGCGGCGTGTGGGCCGGACGGCTTCCAGCTCGAGCAATTCCGTGAGCGTGAAGCCGTGCCGCTCGGCGATGAACAGCTCCTCGATGGTGGCGAAGGTGTAGCCGCGGTCGAGGAGACGTAGGATCTGCGCGAGCCGCCGCTTGTGGTCCGGCCCGTAGAAGGCGGTGCGTCCGCGGCGAACGGGCGGGGGCAGCAGACCGCGCTCCTGGTAGACGCGGATGTTGCGCACGGTGGTGCCGGAGTCCTCGGCCAGTTCCTCGATCCGCTGCAGCGGCCCGGCCTCCGGCGTCTTCACCTGCGTCGACCGCCGACCGCGGGACGCACGTCGGCGAAGAACACGCCCACGGCGACCATCGCGATGATGCCGAGGAAGCCGAGCGGCCGGATGGCGAAGAGCAGGGCGGCGACGGCACAGATGGCGATCCAGGCCGGCTTCGGCCACTTCCCCTCGACGGAGTAGGCCGAGGCGGGCGGCAGCGCGGCCAGCACGAGCCCGACCAGCGCCCACACGACGAGCGCGCCCTGGATGATGAGCTGGACAGTTCCCCACGTGCCGGTAAGCGTGTCAATCACGGGTCCCAGTGTAGTGGCCGGGTCGGACACGACCACGTGGCGATGTTCACGCCCATCCGAACGAGCGACGCCCCGGCCGACTCCCGAGGGAGCGGGCCGGGGCGGGCGATGACTATCGCGACCGGGCGCGTGTGCCTATCGGCGTCAGGGGCGATCGGTGCCGGCGGGCGGCAACGGCGTGTCCGCGGTGGTCAGCGCCGGGTCGTTGTCGGCGAGCTCGACCGGCGAGGGCGCGTCCGAGTCCGAGCTGGCCGGCTTCGAGTCGCTCGGCTTGGTGCCGGTGGGCTTGGCCGCCGACGACTTGGTGGCGGTGGACTTGCCGCCGGTGGACTTGGTCGCCGTCGACTTGCTCGCGGTGGACTTGCTCGCGGTGGTCTTGGCCGCCGCCTTCGCGGCCGCGGACTCATCGGCCGTCGGCTTGGCGGCCACCGGCTTGTCGGTGGTCGAGGCGGTGGTGGCCGCCGTGGTGGTCGTGCTCTTGGCCGGGGCCTTCTTGGCGGGCGCCTTCTTCGCCGCCGCCTTCTTGGCCGGGGCCTTCTTGGCGGGCGCCTTCTTGGCGGGCGCCGTCTTGGCCGGGGTCGTGCGGGCCTCGACCTCGGCGGTGCTGCGGGCGACCTCGGCGGAGACCGTGGAGGCGGCCTCGTCGACACGGTCGGCGGCCTTGTCGGCGGTCTGATCGACCCGATCCGCCGCCTCGTCGACGCGCTCGGCGGCCGTGTCGGCGGCGTCGCCGGCGGACTCGGCGGCCTGGCGGGCGGCCTTGGAGACGCGGCCGGCGGCCTTCACACCGATCGTCCGGGTCTGGCGTGCGACCGTGCCGAGGGCCTCCTCGCCCAGCTCTCGCTGCTCCTCGACCGCGTCGGCGGCGCGGGCGACCTGCTCGTTGACGCGGGCGAGCCCGGCCTCGAGCTGCGGGTTCTCCTCGCGGAGCCGGCTCACGACGTCCTCGCCCCGGGCGGCGAGCCCGCCGTAGATCCCGGCGGCCACCTGCACGTAGGCGTCGGCGACCTTGCGCAGCTCGTCGGGGCGGAAGCGGTTGACCAGCTCCTCGACCTCCGCGGGCAGCGACTGGACGCGGTCGGGCACCTCGCTGACGCGCTCCTGGGCGCCGGTCACGCGTTCGGTGATGCGGTTCTGCACGTCGGAGACGCGCTCGGTGACCTTGGACTGGGCGTCGGAGACGGCGTCCTCGGCGCGACGGCGCAGGTCGTTCACGAGCCCGGAGACCGCCTGGATCGCGAGGTCGTTGGCCCCGACGTAGGCGTAGACCGGGGTCCGGACGGCGGCGATCGCCTGGCCGAGCGGGCCGCCGACGGCGGGTTCCCGGGAGGCGCCGGCGGGGGTCTCCGCGGGCCTGGATGTGGACTTCTTGCCGGTCGTCTTCTTGCTCATGTCGACTCCTCGTTCGTGTCGTGCGGTGTTCTCATCTGCGGTGTCACGTGGCCCGGCGGGCCGCCGTCGGCAGACCCCGGGTCAGGGGACGTCGACGACCTGGTCGGCTGCGGTCGCATTGTTCGCCAGGAACGACTCGTAGATCTCCACGAGCACCTCCCTCTGTCGCTCTGTGAGGTCCGGGGCGGTGAGGATCGCGTCCCTCACCGGGCTCCCCTGCTTGAGTTCGAGGATCCCGGCGCGGGCGTAGAGCACCTCCGCGGACAGCCTCAGACCTCGGGCGATCTGGCCCAGTACCTCGGCGGACGGCTTGCGCAGCCCGCGTTCGATCTGGCTCAGATACGGGTTGGAGACGCCGGCACGCTCCGCGAGCTGCCGGATGGACACCTGGGCGGCCTCCCGCTGGGCGCGGATGAACGACCCGATGTCCTGCGAGTCGGAGGAACGCCGGTCGCCGTCGACGAGTGCGGTGACATCCGTGTGACGCGGCACCTCACCCGTCGGCTTGTTCCGGCGTGCGAGGGTGGCTGCTGTCGGCTCGTCGGCCGATCCGCCGGATCCCGTGACGTCGTGCGCGGGTCCGCCGCGGTCAGCACCATCGTGTGCGGCCATGGAGTCACCTCCCTCCGCCGTTGCGGCCAAGCCGTTCGTCTCTCCTCGGCTGCCCCCAACGCTAGCAACGCGTGCTAACTCCAGCAAGCGCTATGTGTACGACGAATTCGTGGGGTGGGTCACACGGAAGGTCAGAAGAGCAGCTCGGTGGCGGCGTGGATCGCGAGCCCGGCGAGGGCCCCCACGACCGTGCCGTTGATGCGGATGAACTGCAGGTCCTTGCCGGCGAGCAGCTCGATCTTGTCGGAGGCCTCGTCGGCGTCCCAGCGTTCGACGGTGTCGGAGATGATCGAGGTGACCTCGCCGGCGTAGTTCTCGGCGACGAAGCGCGCCGTGCGGGTCATGTAGTCGTCGAGGCGGGAGCGCATCCGCTCGTCCCCCACGAGCATCCCGGCCAGGCGGCGCAGGAGGTCGTCGATCTTGACCCGCAGCGTGGAGGAGGTGTCCTCGGTGGCCTCGACGATCATCCGCTTGGCGGCCGACCACGCCGACCCGGCGGCGCGGCGCACCTCCTCGCGGTTCATGACCTCGTGCTTGAACGACTCGAGCTTGGCCATGGTGGACGGGTCGTGCTGCAGGTCGCGGGCGAAGTCCTCGACGAACCCGATCAGTGCCAGGCGCACGGCGTGCTGCTTGTCGACCTTGATCTGCCACGTCCACTCGCGCAGTTCACGGTAGGCGCGGTCGGAGAGCAGTTCGTTGACGAACTGCGGGGCCCAGGTGGGGGCCTTCTCGCGGACCCAGCGGTCGATCGTCTCCGGGTGGGCCTCGACCCATTCGTGGGCCCGGTCGGCCATGAGGTCGAGCAGCGGCAGGTGGCGGCCCTCGTCGAGGAGTTCGGCGAGGATGCGTCCGGCGGGCGGGCCCCACTCGGGCTCGGCGATCCGGGCCACGATGGTGCGTTCGATGATCGCGACGGCGTCGTCGTCGCGCAGCACCGCCAGGACCGAGCGGATGGCCTTGGCGGCCTGGTCGGAGGCCAGTGCGCGGTTGTCGGGCTCGGCGAGCCACTCGCCGGCGCGCTCGGGGATGCGGGCGCCGCGGACCTTCTCGCTCACCATCTCGGGGTCGAGGAAGTTCTCCCCCACGAACCCGCCGAGCGAGGTGCCCAGCTGGTCCTTCTTGCGGCGGATGAGCGCGGTGTGCGGGATGGGGATGCCCAGGGGGTGGCGGAACAGGGCGGTGACGGCGAACCAGTCGGCCAGGCCGCCGATCATCCCGGCCTCGGCGGCGGCGCGCACGTATCCCACCCAGGAGGGAGCGCCGTTGTGCAGCGCGTATTCGGCGACGAGGTAGATCACCCCGGCCACGACGAGGAACCCCGTCGCGACCAGTTTCATGCGACGGAGGGCGGACCTCCGCTCGGCGTCGGTCGCCGGGTCACCCGCCTTGAGCGCGGGTCCCCCGGCGGCGACCACCGGGTCGAGCGTCAGTGTGAGTCCTCGCGGCCGTACTTGCGGAAGCCGTGCATGCAGACGAGCAGTCCGATGAGGAACACGACGGTGGTGGCCACGACCGCGGCGACCGCCATGCCGAGCGAGACGCCGGCGTCCTGCGTGTAGTAGCCGATGGCGGTGATGGGCAGACCCAGCATGCTCATGCTCAGCAGGATGATGGCGGCACCGGCGTAGATCTCGGTCGAGTACAGCGGGTAGGTGGGGGCGACCTTCGTCGCGTAGTCCGGGTAGTACTCTTCGACGATGGCGGCACCAGTGTGCTCGAGCGTCTGATCGGCCATGATGTCGTCCTCTTTCGTCAACTACCGATCCCGGGCGCGTGTCCCGGGACTTGCTCTGCCCCGATCTTATTAGATCCCGGCCCCTGCCGGGCAACCGCCCGTCGGATCCGACGGGCCGCGGTGACCAGGTTCCGCAGGCTGGGCTCCAGCTGCCACGTGTAGCGGCTCTTGAGCCCGCCGTCGGGCACCGCCCACAGCCTCTCCACCCCCACGGCGTCCACCGCGCGCAGCAGCCGTTCGTGCAGCAGGTCGATGTCCGGCACGAACCCGGACCGCGACTCGTATACGCCGGGCGCGACCTGCCGGGTCAGGGTGTGGTCGGTCAGGGCGTCCAGCACCCACTCGATCGAGCGGGTGGCCACGATGTTGGTGACGTCGGCGTCGAGCTCCTCGATCGCCTCGGTCATCACCTGCAGCGACGAGTACGTCATGTGGGTGTGGATCTGCGTGTCGGGCCGCGCGCCGGCGGAGGCCAGGCGGAAGGTGTCCACCGCCCAGTCGAGGTAGGCGCGTCGGTCGGCACCGCGCCGCGGCAGCAGTTCGCGGATGGCCGGCTCGTCGATCTGGATGATGGCCGTGCCGGCCGCCTCGAGATCGGCCACCTCGTCGCGCACCGCCAGCGCGAGCTGCGTGGCGACCTCGGGCAGCGCGAGGTCGGTGCGGCAGAACGACCGCGCGAGCATCGTCACCGGCCCGGTGATCATCCCCTTGACCGGCCGGTCCGTGAGCGACTGCGCGTAGCCCGTCCACTCGGCGGTCATCGGCGCGGGCCGCGCCACGTCCCCGTAGAGGATGGGCGGCCGCACGCAGCGCGAGCCGTACGACTGCACCCAGCCGTTGCGGGTGGCGGCGAACCCGTCGAGCAGCTCGGCGAAGTACTGCACCATGTCGTTCCGCTCGACCTCGCCGTGGACCAGCACGTCGAGCCCGATGTCCTCCTGCAGCCGGATCACCGAGGCGATCTCCGCCCGCAGGTAGTCGCAGTACCGGGCGTAGTCGATCCGCCCCTCGGCCAGGTCGCGGCGGGCCCGCCGGATCTGCACGGTCTGCGGGAACGAGCCGAGGGTGGCGGTCGGGAGCGTCGGCAGACCCAGTCTGCCGGCCTGCCGGGGGGCCCGCTCGGCGTACGGGACGCGGACCTTGTCGTCGTCGTCCACCCGCGCGGTCCTCGCGCGCACGTCCTCGCGGCGCGCACTGGGCAGCACGGGCAGCGGACGCCAGCGCGGCGTGGGGCCGTCCTCCAGCGCGTGCGCCAGCGACACCACCTCGGCGACCTTCTGTTCGGCGAAGGCCAGCGACTCCACGAGCTCGGCCGGCAGGTCGGTCTCGGCGTGCACGTCGTACGGCACGTGCAGCAGTGTGCACGAGGTCGACACCACCACGTCGGCGAACACGGCCCGCAGCTCGCGCAGGTAGTCGAGCGTGGCGAACTTGTCGGTGCGCCAGACGTTCTGGCCGTCCACCACACCGGCGTAGAGGCGCTTGGCGGCCAGTCCCGGCACGGCGGCGAGCTCGGCAGCCGTCCGCCGCCCGTGGACCAAGTCCAGGCCGATCGCCTCGACGCCCGTGGCCGCGAGCGCGGGCAGCGCGTCCCCGAGGTCGCCGTACTCGCCGGTGACGAGGATCCGCGGCCTCGCCGGTACCGCGGCGAGCCTGTCGTAGGCCCCGCGCAGCCGGTCGATCTCGGCGGGCGTGCGCTCCATCGTCATGCACGGCTCGTCGAACTGCACGCACGTTACGCCCGCCTCCTCGAGCACGCCGAGCAGCGCCTCGTACTGCTCGAGCATCCGGTCGAGCAGGTCGAGCGGCGTGAACCCCGGTGCGGCGTCGGGCGAGGCCTTGCCGAGCAGCAGGAGCGAGACCGGGCCGGTGATGACGGGCCGGATCTCCAGCCCCACTTCGCGCGCGCGGGCGATCTCGGCGAGCAGCTCGCCCGGCCGAAGCCCCAGCTCGGAGGCCTCGTCGAACTCGGGCTGGCGGTACAGGTAGGAGGTGCCCTGCAGCGGGACCAGTTCGAGCGGGGGGACGTCGGCGCGGCCGCGGGCCAGGGCGAAGACCGTGTCGACGGGCGTGAGGTCGCGGGTGAGGTCGCGGAAGCGGGCGGGGATCGCGCCGACGAGCAGGGCGTCGTCGAGGATGTGATCGTAGAAGCTGAAGGTGTTGCCGGGGATCTGCGTGAGGCCCTTGGCGCCCAGGTCGTGCCACGTTGCCTCTCGGAGGCGGCGGCCGGTGGCGAGCAGCTCGGCGCGGGTGTCGTCGCCGTGCCAGTACCGCTCGAGCGCGCGTTTGAGCTCGCGGCGCGGCCCGATGCGTGGGTAACCCAGGACCGACGAGGCGCGCGTGGGTTCCAGGTGCGGCGGCGGGGTCACCGCCGAGGGTGACGGGGGCGACGGCGCGGCCGACGGGGGCGACGACGACGAGGTCATCTCAGCGCGCGGCGCGGGCCATCGCCCGGGGCGCGGGATAGCTGTGGAACCCCTGGCCCGTCTTCCGACCCAGCCGACCCGACTCGACCATGCTCACGAGCAGCGGTGGCGGCGAGTACAGCGGCTCACCGAATTCGGCGTGCATCGCCTCGGCGATCAGCTTGACCGTGTCGAGCCCCACGTGGTCGGCCAGGGCGAGCGGCCCCATGGGGTGGGCGCAGCCGAGGACCATGGCCCGGTCGATGTCCTCGGCGGTGGCGTGGCCGGACGCCGCCATCCGGATGGCGGAGAGCAGATACGGCACGAGCAGCGCGTTGACCACGGCGCCGGCGTGGTCGGCGGAGTGCACGACCTGCTTGCCGAGGACCTGTTCGGCGAACGCCTCGGCGCGGTCGCGGACGGCGGTGCCGGTCTCGGGGGTGCTCACCAGCTCGACCAGCGGGAGCACGGGGACGGGGTTGAAGAAGTGCATGCCGAGCACGCGTTCGGGGCGGGCGGTGCACCCGCCGAGGGCGCTGACGGGGATGGCTGAGGTGTTGGTGGCCAGCACGGCCCCCGGGTCGGTGATGACCTCGTCGAGCTGCCGGAACACGGCGGACTTGGCGGCCTCGTCCTCGACGACCGCCTCGATCACGAGTTGGCGGTCGCAGAAATCGCCCAGGTCGGTGGTGAAGCGCAGCCGCAGGGCGGCCTGTTCGCGTTCGCGTTCGGTGATCTTGCCCGAGGACACCCCGCGGTCGAGGGACTGCAGGATCCGCGAGCGGCCGATGGTGGTGAGCTCGCGGGTGGGCTCCCACACGAGGACGTCCACGTGGGCGCGGGCGCAGACCTCGGCGATGCCCGAGCCCATCTGCCCGGCCCCCACCACGCCGACGCGGGTGATCCGTCCCGCGTCCGTCGCGGCGTCGCGGCTGCTGCTCATGGTGTCCTGGGTCCTTCGGGAGGAGGGTCGTCAAGGGGCGCGCCGGGCCGTCCGCCGGTCCGCGGCGGGGCGAGCGGAGAGACGACCGGGGGCCGGGCCGCCTCGTCGAGACGGCCCGGCCCCCGGTTGTCACCTCATGTCGGGCGAGCCGACCTTCGATCAGATCGAGTCACCGGCCAGGTCCACTATCTCAGTGGAACTGGCCCTCCTCGGTGGAGCCCTTCAGCGCCGCGGTGGACGTGTTGGGGTCGACCGTGGTGGCGATGAGGTCGAAGTAGCCGGCGCCGACCTCGCGCTGGTGCTTGACCGCGGTGAAGCCCCGCTCCTCGGCGGCCTTGAACTCGCGCTGCTGCAGGTCGACGAAGGCCGTCATCTGGTTGCGGGCGTAGCCGTAGGCCAGGTCGAACATGCCGTAGTTGAGCGAGTGGAAGCCGGCCAGGGTGATGAACTGGAACTTGAAGCCCATCGCGCCGAGCTCCTTCTGGAACTTGGCGATGGTGTCGTCGTCCAGGTTCGCCTTCCAGTTGAAGGAGGGCGAGCAGTTGTAGGCCAGGAGCTGGTCCGGGAACTCGGACTTGACGCCCTCGGCGAACTTCTTGGCGTACTCGAGATCCGGGGTGCCGGTCTCCATCCAGATCATGTCGGCGAACGGGGCGTAGGCCTTGGCGCGCTCGATGCAGGGCTCGATGCCGTTCTTGACGTGGTAGAAGCCCTCGGCGGTGCGCTCACCGGTGATGAACGGACGGTCGCGCTCGTCGACGTCCGAGGTGATCAGGGTGGCGGCCTCGGCATCGGTGCGGGCGATGATGACCGACGGGACGTTCGCGACGTCCGACGCCAGGCGGGCCGAGGTCAGGGTGCGGATGTGCTGGTTGGTGGGGATCAGCACCTTGCCACCGAGGTGGCCGCACTTCTTCTCGGAGGCCAGCTGGTCCTCCCAGTGCACGCCGGCGGCGCCGGCCGCGATCATGGCCTTCTGCAGCTCGTAGGCGTTCAGGGCGCCGCCGAAGCCGGCCTCGGCGTCCGCGACGATCGGGGCGAGCCAGTTCTCGACCGAGGTGTCACCCTCGATGCGGGCGATCTCGTCGGCGCGCAGTAGGGCGTTGTTGATTCGACGGACGACGGTCGGGACCGAGTTGGCCGGGTACAGCGACTGGTCCGGGTAGGTGTGGCCCGAGAGGTTGGCGTCGCCGGCGACCTGCCAGCCGGAGAGGTAGACGGCCTCGAGTCCCGCGCGGATCTGCTGCACGGCCTGGTTGCCGGTCAGCGCGCCGAGGGAGTTGACGAAGTCCTTGGTGTTGACCTTCTCCCAGAGGATCTCCGCACCACGACGGGCGAGGGTGTGGTCCTCGACCACGGTGCCCTGGAGCTCGGCGACCTGCTCCGCGGTGTAGTTGCGGGTGACGCCCTTCCAGCGGGGATTGGTGTCCCAGTCCTTCTGGATCTCTTCAGCGGTACGTGCCTTGCCGACGTTCGACATCGCGACTCTTTCCTACTCGGGGGGCGGGCCGTGATTCGCAGTCTTGCGAGCCGCTGGCCCCGTACTGCCCATAGCGTGCCACATCGCGGACAGCCCGTCTACCTGCAGGTAATGCGAATATGGCGAGTTTATTGGAGACTTTTGCAAAGTTTGCGAAGATTGTGTGGCACGCCATGGACGGGAGGGCCGAAGCCGATGAACGCCTCACATATGGGATCGCGACTGAGACGTCTGCGGGAGGAGCACGGTCTGACCCAGTCCGCCTTCGCGCAGTCGCTCGGCTTGTCGTCGTCGTACCTCAACCAACTCGAGAAGGACACCCGCCCCGTCACCTCCCGGGTCCTCGTCAAGATCTCCGAGGTCTACGGCGTCGACTCCACGTTCTTCGCCTCCGACTCCGACACGCGCCTCATCGCGGCGGTGACGGAGGCCCTTACCGACACGCAGCTCTCCGCCGAGGTCCCCGCCGCGGAGGTCGTCGAACTCGTCCGCGCGCATCCCTCCCTCGCCCGCGCCTTCACCCTCCTGCACCAGCGCTACCGCAACTCCTCCGACCTGCTGGCCGCCCTCACCGAGACCCGCAACGCGCCCGACACCCCGGTCGACCGCGCCGTCCTGTCGATGCCGCACGAGGAGGTGCGCGACTACTTCTACCAGCGGCAGAACTACATCGACTCCCTCGACACCGCGGCCGAGGAGCTCACCACCCGCATCCGGCTCAACCGCGGCGACGTGCGCGCGGAGCTCGAGCACCGCATAGCCGAGGCCCACGGCGTGCGCATCGTCCGCCGCGTCGACCTGCCCGACGGGCTGTGGCACCGCTACCTCACCGACGAGCGTCGCCTCGAGCTGTCCGCCCACATGACCCCGGGCCAGCAGGCGTTCCGCGTGGCCTCCGAGCTGGCGTTCCTCGAGCACCGCGAGCTGCTGGAGAGCCTCGTCGACGAGGGCTCGTTCAGCTCCCCCGCCGCCGTCGCCCTGGGCCTGCGCGGCCTGGCCAGCTACTTCGCCGCCGCCGTCCTCATGCCCTACCAGCGCTTCCTCGACACCGCCGAGGACTTCCGCTACGACATCGAGCGGCTCATGGCCTTCCACGCCACCGGCTACGAGACCGTCTGCCACCGGCTGTCGACCCTGCAGCGGCCGGGCGCGTCCGGGGTGCCGTTCAGCTTCGTGCGCGTCGACCGCGCCGGCAACATGTCCAAGCGCCAGTCCGCCTCCGGGTTCCACTTCACCACCTCGGGCGGCACGTGCCCGCTGTGGAACATCTACGAGTCGTTCTCGTTCCCCGGCAAGATCATGCGGCAGGTCGCCCAGATGCCCGACGGCCGGCTGCACCTGTGGGTCTCGCGCACCGTGACCACCCGGCCGATGCGGTTCGGGCAGCCGCGTAAGACGTTCGCGATCGGGCTGGGCTGCGAGGCCCGCCACGCCCACCGCACCGTCTACGCGCAGGGGTTGGACCTCGACGACGTCGACGCCGCCACCAAGATCGGCTCCGGCTGCCGCATGTGCGACCGCCCCGCCTGCCCGCAGCGCGCCTTCCCGCCGCTCAATCACGAGCTGCGGGTGGACGCCCACCGCTCGTCGCTCTCGCCGTACCTCCTCGGCGAACCCGCCTCCGCCGGGTCCGCGCCTGACCTACCCTGACGGCCATGAGCCAGCCGCATGACAGCAGCGCCCGCAGCGACAACGCCCCCGCCGCCGGTCCCGCGCGTATCCGGCCGGGCGGGTTCCGCGAGCTCGGCCCGTTCGGCTGGGCGGTCAACCGCATCGGCGCGCGCATCACCGGCTCGCGCGACGTCCACCTGTTCGCCACGCTCGGCCGCGCCCGCCGCCTCTTCCCCGCCTGGCTCGCCTACTCGGGGATGATGATGCCGTTCGGGATCCTCGACCGCCGCACCACCGAGCTGGTGATCCTGCGCGTGGCCCACCTGCGGGGCAGCGTGTATGAGAGGGCGCACCACGAGCGCATCGGCGCGCGGGTGGGACTGGACGACGACGAGATCGCCCGCACTACCCGCGACCCCGCCTCCGCGGGTTGGCCGGACCGGCTGGAGGTGCTGCTCACGGCCGTCGACGAGCTGGTGCGGACGAAGGACGTGCACGACGAGACATGGTCCGCCCTCGCCGAATACTTGAACCCGGGGGAGCTGGTCGCGCTGGTGCAGCTGGTCGCGCAGTACGACGGCCTGGCCACCTCCCTGCAGGCGCTGCGCATCCAGCCGGACCGCCCCCGCTGACGCCGCCGGGCCCACTCCCCCTGACGCCGACTGGCCTTCCGCCTGCCCTCTCGCGCCCGACGCTCTCGCTGTTCCCGCCTCTGGCCGACTTGCGCTGGCCGTTCGCCCGCCGGCCTGCGGACCGTCCGACTCGCGCTGGCCGATCGCCCGCCGGCCTGCGGACCGTCCGACTCGCGCTGGCCGATCGCCCGCCGGTCCGCCCGCCGCCGGTCAGGAGCGGGCAGAGAGCCAGCGCGCCCCGGCCCACGTGCGCTGCCCCTTTGCCCCGCGCTGGCCGAATGCTCGAAAACCACCGGGGTGCGCTGGCTGAATGGTCCATTCACGCAGCACAGGGCGAAAAGGCAGCGCACCCGGAGGCACTCGTGCTGCGGCTCTGCTCGGCAGACTCTGCTCGATCGGCCCTGCTCGGCAATCCTTACTCGGTCGGCGCCGCTTAGCCACCCCCGCTCGGCCCGCCTGATCCGGGCACCGCCCGCCCGTCCCCGCATCAGGCGGCGAAGCGACGCACCCGATAGGCGGCCTCGACCTGCCCGAGGATCTCGTCCTGCTGGTGTCTGAAGAGTCTGCGGTCGACCACGATGATGATCCACCCGGCGGCCTGGAGTCGGTTCCTCCGCTGGCGGTCCTTCGACTGCTGGACGGGATCGTCGTGGTGCGGCCCGTCGTACTCGACCGCGATCTTGTGCACGGGGTCCGCGAGGTCCAGCCGGTAGCCCAGCTCCGGGACGTCTACCTGCGGAACGAAGTCGGTGAAACCGGCCGCCTTGAGGAACAAACGGGTCTCCGTCTCCCTCGGCGACTCGGACCGGGGATCGGCATCGTCGATCACCCGCCGCACGCGCGATACTCCCCAGGTACCCGCCATGTACGCCACGGTCTCCTGCATCGCCGCGCGACTGACGCCCCTCTGGTAGAACTTCTCCATCGCGAGGACTCCGTCGACGTGCGGGCTGAACCGCGCGATGTCGAACGCTGTCCAGCGCAGCGCGGTGACCGGCACACCTCGGATGGTGGTGATCGCACGCTCGGGCACGACATACCGCCTCATCCGCAGGCCACGGCGCGCCCGGCCATGCGGGCCGACGCACAGTTCCGGGACCGCGTCATCGGGCGGCTCGATGCCGTGCAGGACGGCAGCTGACCAACCGGTCAGAACCGCTCGCGGGTACAGCCGGGTGTACGCGACCGACAGCGTCTCGAAATCGCGAACCGCGCTGGACGCGAGCCACAGTTCGTCTGCGATCTTGACGTACTCGCGCTCGCGCCTACGCCGCGGAATGGTCGCGATCTCGTGGCACAGCCGCGCGGATGCCAGTGCCGGGTGGATGTCGTGGTCGGGGCCGTTCATGGCCCGCATCCTGCCCGGCCGCCCGCGGGGTGGTGTGCGGGAATCCGCGTCGGAGGCGGCTGCCTGTGGAGAAGGAACGCCTGTGGATGACGAACGATCCCGGGACCGGCCGGGTCGGCTAGCGCGCAGACGCGCAGCGCGAGTCCGCCCGGATGCGCTGCCCCTCTGCCATGTGCTGGCTAATTGGTCCCGTCAGCCAGCGCACCCCGGCCCGAAGCGGGCATTCAGCCAGCGTAAGCCGAAGAGGCAGCGCGAGTCCGAGCAGGTGCGCTGCGTCCATGCACGCGACCCGCCGGGCCTGAACGGGCCGGCCCGGTGGGACCCGCTCAGACCTGCTCAGACCTGTTCGGGGCAGGACAGGCAGACGCGGGCGCGGTCGTCGAGGCCGACCGTCACCGTCTGCCCCGCCGGCACGTGCACGTCGCGGCCCTGCACCGTGCACTCGAAGCCGGCGCCGTTGAGGTTGGCGATCGTGATGTCGTGGTGGTCGCAGCGGACCCGCACGTGCGTGCCCCGCACCGTCATCCGGAACGTCAGCGACCCCCACTGCGCGGGCACCCGCGGGTCGAACGAGATCTCACCCCGGTAGTCGCGCATCCCGCCGAAGCCGCTGACCAGCGCCGACCAGACCCCGCCGGTGGAGGCGACGTGGATGCCGTCGGAGGCGTTGCCGTGCACGTCGGCCAGGTCCACCACGAGTGCCTTCTGGAAGTGCTCGAACGCCTCGTCGCAGTAGCCGATCTCGGCGGCGATGATCGCCTGCACCACGGCCGACAGGGTGGAGTCGCCGGTGGTCAACGGGTCGTAGTACTCGAAGTTCGCCCGCTTCTGCTCCTCGCTGAACTCGTCACCGCGCAGGAACATGGCCAGCACGACGTCGGCCTGCTTGAGCACCTGATGCCGGTAGATGACCAGCGGATGGAAGTGCAGCAGGAGCGGCCGGCGGGGTTCCTCGAGGTCCTGGTCCCAGACCTCCTTGGCGAGGAAGTCCTGGTCCTGCGGGTGGACGCCCAGTTCATCGTCGAACGCGATCACCATGTTCTCGGCGGCGCGCCTCCACTCGGCGATCTCCTCGTCGCGGAGCTTCAGCCGCCGGCAGATCGCCTCCCACTGGCCGTTGCCCAGATCGGCGATCCGCTTGCAGGCGATCGCCGCCGCGACGAGGTTGAAGCGCGCCATCACGTTGGTGAACAGGTTGTTGTCCACGACGGTCGTGTACTCGTCGGGCCCGGTCACCCCGTGGATGTGGAACATGCCGTCGCCGTCGAAGAACCCGAGGGAGACCCACATCCGCGCGGTCTCGACGAGCATGTCCACGCCCTCACGGATCATGAACTCGCGGTCCTCGGTGGCCCACAGGTACTTGATCAGGGCGTGCGCGATGTCGGCGTTGATGTGGTACTGGGCGGTGCCGGCCTCGTAGTAGGCGGATGCCTCTTCGCCGTTGATCGTGCGCCACGGGTAGAGGGCGCCCTTCACGGACAGGAATTTCGCCCGCTCCCGCGCCTTGTCGAGCATGTTGTACCGGAAGCGCAGGGCGTTCCGGGCGAACCGCGGCATCGTGTACGTCAGGAACGGCAGGACGTAGGTCTCGGTGTCCCAGAAATAGTGCCCGGAGTATCCGCTGCCGGTGACGCCCTTGGCGGCGATGCCGTTGTACTCCGCGCGGGCGGAGGCCTGGGCCAGCTGGAAGAGGTTGAACCGGATGGCCTGCTGCGTCTCCGCGGGGCCGTCCACCTCGACGTCGGCCCGCTCCCAGAAGTGGTCGTACCAGTCCCGCTGGGTGCGGTGCAGGTCCTCCACGCCGCGTTCGCGGGCCCGGCTGAGGGTGCGCGAGCACCGGTCGGCGAGTTCTACGGCGGGGACGACCTCGGACGTGTGGTACGCGGCGAACTTGGTCAGCTTGAGCACGCGCCCCGGGGTGACGTGCGCGTGGTAGACGACCTTCGACGAGTCGTCATCGATCTCGTGGCTCAGGGCCACGTCGTCCTCGGTCTCGAGGATGTGGTCGACGGCCACGGCGATGGTCATGCCGGAGTTGGCGCAGCGGTAGCCGTGCACCTGGTAGCCGCGCTGGCCCTCGCAGAGCTGCGATTCGAGGACGCGGTGGTCGAGTCCCTCGGCGCGGCGGGGATCGAAGCCCCGCTCGGGGACGTCGTCGGCGGAGCCGTACTCGTCCTCGCCGTCCTGCCGGTTGAGGACCTGGGAGGAGATGACGACCGGGGCGGGTTCCTCGGGGAGCTCGATCTCGTAGGTCATCACGGCGAGGTGCTTCTCCACCATCGACACCATGCGGGTGGTGCGGATGACGACCTTCTTTCCGGCCGGCGTGTGCCAGACGAGCTCGCGGCGCAGGATCCCGTCGCGGAAGTCGATGCTGCGCTCGTAGTGCTCGAGGTCGGCGACGCCGAGCCGCAGGGGCTCGTCGTCGACGTAGAGGCGGATCGTCTTGGTGTCGGGGGCCTGGATCATGGTCTGGCCCTCGCGCGCGAGGCCGTACGCGTCCTCGGCGTGCTGGATGTGCCACGTCTCGTGGAAGCCGTTGACGAAGGTGCCGTGTTGGGAGGAGTCGCGGCCCTCGTCGGGGTTGCCGCGCATGCCGAGGTACCCGTTGGCGACGGCGAACTGCGTCTCGGCCACGCCGCGCGGGGACGCTTTGGGGCTGGTCTCGACCCAGCGCCACGGGTCGGCGGGGTGGGTGGAGCGGTTGATCTCCGGCACCTCGAGGTGGCTGCGGAGGTTGACGCCGTAGGTGGTGCGGATGTTGCCGGGCACCGACTGGCCGACGGTGTCGTGCACCGGGCCACGGGAGATGGGGATACGGGTCACCGTCGTGCCTCCGTGAATCCGGGGATGAGCTCGGAGAGGTCGACGACGACGAGGTCGGCCCCCTCCGCGAGCAGGGCCTCGCGCCCGGCCCCGCGGTCCACGCCGACCACTCGCGCGAACCCGCCGGCAGCGCCGGCCTGCACACCCGAGACGGCGTCCTCGATCACGACGCAGCGATCCGCGGGGACGCCGAGCAGTTCGGCGCCCCGCAGGTACGTGTCGGGCTTCGGCTTGCCGGGGATGCCCTCGGCGGCGGCGACCACGCCGTCGACGATCACGTCGAACCGGTCGCGCAGCCCGGCGGCGGTGAGCACGGCCTCCGCGTTCTTCGAGCTCGAGACGACGCAGGAGGCGATGCCGGCGGCGTCGAGCGCGTCGAGGTAGGCGACCGAGCCGGGGTAGGCCTCGATCCCCTCGTCGAGTAGCTCACGGAAGATCACGTTCTTGCGTGTACCGAGCCCGTGCACGGTGTCCGCGTCCGGGCCGGCCTCGTCGTCGTCACTCCCCTCGGGCAGGGTGAGGCCCCGCGCGGCGAGCATCGACGCGATGCCCTCGAGGCGCGGCTTGCCGTCGATGAAGCGGAAGTAGTCGGAGTCGGAGTACGGGTCGATCGCGCGGGCGTCGAAGTACGCGCTGAACATCCGGTTCCACGCCTCCATGTGCTTCTCCGCCGTCGGGGTGATGACCCCGTCGAGGTCGAAGAGCACGGCGTCCACACCGTCATGGTCCATATCGTTGTCCTATATCAGGGGTCGTCGGCGCCGAGAGGCTCCGCGCGTGCGGCACCAAGGGTAGTCACACCGGGTCATTTCCACCGCTTCCACCTCCGCGAGTGGTGCCCCCGACTTCGGGCCCCCGCGGTCGCTTTTGATGTTTCCGGCGTTCCACGGACGTGCCCGCGGGTTTTTCGGCTTCGCGCCGCACGCGGGGCACAATGCACAGATAGCGGTACGACGGTGGCACTATGTGGTGTAACCGAAGACAAAGGAGAGAGATGCGCCTCCGCACCCGCACCCCCCGCCGCGTCGCGACCGCCGGCCTCGCGCTGGTCACCGCGGCAGCTCTCACGGCCTGTTCGTCGGACGACTCCGGCACCGAGACCGAGCAGTCGGGCGACACGTCGACCTCGGCGCCGGCCTCGCCGACCGTCGACGACTCGGCCCCGCAGGCGCCCGTCGAGGAGCTCGTGCTGGCCGAGGGCGAGGCCCCGGGGGGTGGCATCGTCCAGGTGCTCGACCGGCCGATGCTCCAGGAGGCCGTCGACAAGCTCGTCGCCGACCAGCAGCGCCAACTCATGGAGGACCCGGCCTGCGACAGGGTCTCGCGCCTCGAGACCGTCTCCAATCACGCCACCACGGACGGAGTGACCGCGGCGGTGCGCTACAAGCAGTCCGAGACGGACGAGACCGAGCACCGGTTCGGCATCGGCATGGTGAGCGGCCGGCTCGACGACTTCATGGACCGCTCTCTCTACGAGGCGTGCGACACCTCCCCCAGCACCTCCAACCCCGACGTCGAGCTCAACATGTCGGTGCAGGACGCGCCGGAGATCGCGGGCGCCGAGGGCTTCCGCGTCACCAGCGACTTCATCACCACGCAGCCGGACGGCAGCAAGACGCTGAGCCGGGCCATCGCGATCCACGGTTACGCCCGCGACACCACGGTGAGCGTGGAGTACGCGGCCCGCGGTGACGATCCCGCGGCCGACCCGGTCCTGCCGACCGCCGCCGGCGCTCTCGACGCGATCTACACGACGCAGATGGAGAAGCTCGTCAACGCCGAGTGACCCCGCGGCCGACAGGTCCGCCCGACCGCGTCGCCAGCACCGCCGCCGCGCCACCGGTGGGACGGCCCTGCCGCCAGGCCCCGCCGCCAACGAGAAGAGCGTTCCGCACCCCCATCCAGCGGGGAGACGCGGGACGCTCTTCTCGTTGACCAGGACACACGGGCCATTCGACGTCCCGTGGGATCTGCCGGACCGAGGAGCCACCGGCGCGGGGCAGCCACCGGTCCGGGGCCAGCCGCTCGCGGCACTCCGCCAGCGCGAGTGCCCCGAGTCACGCTGGCCCTTTGACCTGCGCTGCCCTCGTGTACGGATTCACTATGCCTGCGCTGGCGGTCGGGACCTTTCCGCCAGCGTGAGCCGAAGAGGCAGCGCATCCTCGGCCGGGTGTGCTGGCAGATCGCCCGCGGACTCCGACCGCACCCGGGAGGATCTTCGCCGGAAGGCACTCCGCCCCGCCGCCCGGCCGGACGGACCGGCGAGCAGCGGGGCGGAGCGACGGGGCTTCGCCAGGGCTGGGCGCCTCGCGAGGCGGAAGCGGCGCTCAGCGCGCGCTTCGCTGAGCGGACGCGGCGCTCAGCGCGCCCTTCGCTCAGCGGACGCGGCGCTCAGCGGGCGCCCGGTGCGACCCGGCGGGCGGCCGTCAGAGGTTGATCATGTGGCCGGCGATGCCCTCGACGGCCTCCTTCATGGCCTCGGACAGCGTCGGGTGGGTGTGCACGTTGCGGGCGACGTCCTCGGCGGTGAGGTCCCACATCTGCGCGAGGGTCAGCTCGGGCAGGAGCTCCGAGACGTCGGGGCCGATGAGGTGGCCGCCGAGCAGCTCGCCGTGCGTGGCGTCGGCGACGATCTTCACGAAGCCGACCGCGTGGCCCAGGCCCTGCGCCTTGCCGTTGGCGGAGTACGGGAACTTGGCCACCTTGACGTCGTAGCCCTCGTCTCGCGCCTGGGCCTCGGTGAGCCCGAAGGACGCGACCTGCGGCTGGCAGAAGGTGGCGCGCGGCATCATGCGGTAGTCGCCCAGCGTCTGGGTCTCGGCGCCGGCCATGGTCTCCGCGGCCACGACGCCCTGCGCCTCGGCCACGTGGGCCAGCTGCAGCTTGCCGGTGACGTCGCCGATGGCGTAGATGCCGTCGACGTTGGTGCGCATGTGGTCGTCGATGTCGATCGCGCCGCGGTCGGTGAGCTCGACGCCGGCGTTCTCCAGGCCGAAGCCCTCGACGCGGGGACCGAAGCCGACGGCCATGAGGACCTTGTCCACGGTGACCGTCTGGGTCTCCGCGCCGTCCTTCTTCTCGATCTCCACGTCCACCGAGTCACCGTTGTCGGTGATCTTGGTGGTCTTGTGCCCGGTGAGGAGCTTGATGCCGAGCTTCTTGTAGTGCTTGGCGATCTCCTTGGAGACCTCCTCGTCCTCGTTCGGCAGCAGGCGGTCCATGAACTCGACGATCGTGACCTCGACGCCGTAGGCGTTCATCACGTAGGCGAACTCCATGCCTATCGCGCCCGCGCCCACCACGACGATCGAGTCCGGCAGCTCGCGGGAGAGGATCTGCTCCTCGTAGCTGACCACGTTCTCGCTCAGCTCGATGCCCGGGAGCGTCTTGACCACGGAGCCGGTGGCGATGAGGCAGTTGTCGAACGTGTACTCCGTGCCCTCGACCTCGATGGTCTTGGCGTCGGTGAACGTCCCGTAGCCGTTGATCTCGGTGATCTTGTTCTTCTTCATGAGGAAGTGGACGCCCTTGACGATGCCGTCCGAGACCTTGCGGCTGCGGTCGTAGGCGGCGCCGAAGTCGAAGGAGACGTCACCGGAGATGCCGAAGAGCTTGCCGTCACGCTGAACCGTGTTGGCCAGCTCCGCGTTACGTAGCAGTGCCTTGGAGGGGATACAGCCCACGTTGAGGCATACGCCGCCCCAGTACTTCTCCTCGACGACGGCCACCTTGAGGCCGAGCTGCGAGGCACGGATTGCGGCGACGTAGCCACCGGGGCCCGCGCCGAGGACGATCAGGTCGAAATGAGTGTCAGCCACGACACACAGAGTATGCGCAACGCGTGGCCCAGGCACGCCGAGCCGCCCCTAATCGCACCCGAAATGCCTGACGCCGCCCCCTCCGGGTGGAAGGGGCGGCGTCAGGATGCCTGCGGGCGCCGTCAGGACAGGTTGCCCAGGACCTGCCGAAGCGCGGTGGCGACCAGGTCGCCGACGGTCTCGGCGATCTGATCGGTGATGGACTTCGTGGAGCTGCCGGAGCCGCCGCCGAGGGACTCCGTGACCGAACCGAGATTGAGGGAACCCATTATGTGTCTCCGTTTATCGAGGGTGCATTCCCGGATTCCCGAGAATGGCCGGGTCAGACGACCCGAGCGTAGGGATGATGCTACTGACGGCACGGACTCATAACAAGAGTCTGTGAAGAACTGGACCCCCGGCCGACATGTCGGCTCCGTCACGCCGGGACGGTCACGGCATCATCGGGGCATGACGGTTTCCCCCAGCACTGATCCGCACCTGCATCTCGAGGACGTCGATGCTCCCGAGGTCCTGGAATGGGTGCGGATGCGCAGCGACCGCACGGTGGCCGATCTCGCGGCCGGCGAGCACGCCGATGCCTCCTACACCCGGGCGCTGGAGATCCTCGACGCCACGGACCGGATCGCCTGGCCCGTCCTGCGCGGCCGCCACGCGTACACGCTGTGGAAGGACGGCGACCATCGTCGCGGGTTGTGGCGCCGCGTACCGTGGTCGGTCCTCGCGGAGGGCGCGCCGGGCGTCGACCATCCGGCGTGGGAGACGCTCGTCGACGTCGACGCGCTCGCCGACGAGGAAGGCGTCAACTGGGTGTACTCGGGGACGGTCGTCCGCCGGCCCGCCGACGACCGCGCGCTGCTGCGGTTGTCCCGCGGGGGCGCGGACGCCGTCGAGATCCGCGACTTCGACCTCGTCGCGCGCCGCTTCGTCCCCGCCTCGGAGGACGGCTTCCGACTGACCGAGGCCAAGTGCTCGGTGTCGTGGGTCGACCGCGACACCGTGCTCCTCACCGCGCCGCTCGACCCGGAGGGCTCCGACGCGACCGAGTCGGGCTACGCGCGCGTCGTGCGGCTGTGGCGGCGCGGCACCGACCCCGCGCAGGCGCCCGTGATCTTCGAGGGCCGGACCGACGACGTCGCGGTGGGCGCCTCCCACGACCCGACGACGGGGAGATTCCTCGCCAGCCGGGCACCGGACTTCCACACCTCACAGGAGGGCTTCTGGACCCCCGGGACCGATCCCACCGCGACCGGGCCGCGCGCCGTGCCCGTGCCCGAGGACTGCGACGTCACCTCGTGCGGCGACTGGCTCCTCCTGCGCCCCCGGACCGATCTCGAGATCGCCGGCCGGATCCATCCCGGCGGGTCGGTGCTCGTGGTGCCGTGGTCCGCCGTGGACGCCGACCCCGAGCGCCTGCCCGAGCCGGTCGTCCTGTTCTCCCCCACCCCGTCGACGACCGTCGAGGACATCACCTGGGGCCGCGGCCGGATCCTGCTGACGATCCTCGACGACACCGAGTCGCGGATCGCCGCCCACACCATCCCCGACACCGCCGACGGCGACTGGACGCCGCTGCCGGTGGAGGGCCTGCCCGAGCACGTGTCGATCGACGTGCTGTCCTGCGACCGGCTGTCCGGGATGCAGGACGGCGAGCAGGCGGACTCCGGGCCGGCGAACGGCGAACTGTCGGACGGCGACCCGACGCCCGGGAATCGCCCACACCCCGACGACGCCGTGCTCGCGGTCTCCGGGCCGGTCGTGCCGCCGTCGCTGGTGCTCCTGCGCGCCGACGGCAGCACCACCACCCTCGGCGCGACCCCGCACCGGTTCGACACGTCCGGCATCGAGGTCACCCGCCACACCGCGGTGAGCGACGACGGCACCGAGGTCCCGTACACCGTCATGCGCGGGCCCGGACCGTACGGACCCCGGCCGACCATCCTGTACGGCTACGGCGGGTTCGAGGTGTCCATGCGGCCCGCGTACGCCGCCCTGCGTGGCGCGCTGTGGCTCGAGGAGGGCGGCGTGTACGTGGTGGCGGGGATCCGCGGCGGCGGAGAGTACGGGCCGTCGTGGCACCGGGCGGCCCTGCGCGAGAAGCGGCCGCGCGCCTACGAGGACTTCGCGGCCGTGGCGCGCGCCCTCGTCGAGACGGGGGTGACCACCCGCGACCAACTGGGCGCGACCGGCGGGTCCAACGGCGGACTGCTCATGGGCGTCATGCTCACCCGCTACCCGGAGCTCTTCGGGGCGCTGGCGATCGCCGTGCCGCTGCTGGACATGAAGCGCTACCACCTGCTGCTGGCCGGCGCGTCGTGGATGGCCGAGTACGGCGACCCCGACTCGTCCGACTGGGACGACTTCCTCGGCGCGTATTCCCCGTACCAGAACATCCGACCCGCCTCAGAGGTCCGCTACCCGCCCGTGCTCATGACCACCTCGACACGGGACGACCGCGTGCACCCGGGCCACGCGCGGAAGATGACCGCCGCCCTGGAGGCCGCAGGCCACGAGGTCGCCTACTACGAGAACGTCGAGGGCGGCCACGCCGGCGCCGCCGACAACACGCAGGAGGCCCGGAAAGCGGTCCTCACGTACGAGTTCTTCAGGCGTCGACTCCCTCGTCGTCGTCCCCCTCAGGCCTGACGACCTCCCGGTCCATCCACGCGAGCACCCGGGCGACCACCTCGGCGGGCCGGCGCGCCCACGAGTTGTGACCCAACGCCTCGGGTTCGAGCTCGAGGGTCGTGCGCGCGGAGGGCAGCATGGCCAGGAGGTTGCGCGCGGCGCTCGCGGGGGCGAGCGGGTCGTCGGCGATCACCACCGCCAGCGCCGGCACGGTGACGCGCGCCAGGCCGGCCGGGTAGTCGAGGTCGGCGCGGGCCGGCTGCATGACGCCCGCGGCGGCGAGCCTGGCCCAGTCCCGGATGCGGTCGGCCGGGATCCGGCCCTTCGCGCCGAAGAACTGGCCCGGCACGTGCCCGGACAGCCAGCCCAGCGCCGGCAGGATCACCGACCCCGCGCGCAGCTTGCGACCGACGGGCCCCGGGAAGCCGCGGTGGAACGGTGACTGGGCGGCGACCGCGACGAGCCCCGCGACGCGCGGGTCGTGGCGCGCGAGGTGGTACACACCGATCTGCGCGCCCATGCTGTGCCCCAGGAGGACCACGGGTCGGCGGCCGAGGCGCCGCTCCATCGCGTCGAGCGCGAGCGGGACGTCCTCGGCGGCGCTCTCGTGGTAACCGGCCGGGGCGCCGCGGCGCCCGATGCGGTACGTGCTCTCCCCCTGGCCGCGCAGCTCGGTGATCGCGACGTCGACGCCCTCGGCCGCCAGCGCGCGGGCGAGCGGGAGGTAGTAGCGGGCGCCGACGGCGATGCCCGGCAGCACCAGAACGGACGGCCGGCGCTCGTCCCGCCGGTCGGTCTCCACGATCAGCATCGGGCTGGTGCTGCCGTCCGGGTGGCGCAGTTCGACCCGGGCGGGGTCCTCGATCGTGGTCATGGGTCCAGAATGCCGGACTACGCTCCGTTCGCCGCACCCGGGCCGCATACGACGACGGACCCCGCCCACCTGACGTGTGGTGAGCGGGGTCCGTGAGCGCCGGGCGCGGGGTGCGCCGTGGCGTCAATCGATCAGAGGGCGCCCCAGCGCGCGCCCATCGCGTTGGCCATCATGGGCCAGGACTGCTTGAGGTCGTCCTGCCAGTAGCCCCACGAGTGCGTGCCGTTGGGCGCGAAGTCGAAGTGGGCCGGGATGCCGAGCTCGCCGAAGCGGCGGGCGAGGTTGGCCGTGCAGTACTGCGTGGCCGCCTCGATGACGCCGCCGACGATCGCCTGGTTGGCCAGCGCCGGGATGGAGTTGCGCAGGCGCCAGTTCTCGAGCGACTCGTGCGGTCCGGGCAGGCCGTTGCCGGTCGAGATGAACATCGCGGGCAGCGTGCCGTTGTCACGCTGCTCCTGGAAACGCCAGGCGCCCCACACCGGGTCGTTGTCGAACCAGCTGTTGGTTCCCGCGCGGGGCTCGCCCGGGAACGGTCCCCACATGTTGTTGAGGTCCGCGCCGCCACGGAGACCGGTGACGATGTTGATGAACTCGTGGCCGACCGGGGTGGAGGTCTCGGCACAGCCGGAGTACGAGCCGACGGCCTGGAACCTGCCCGGGTGCTTCTGGGCGATGGTCAGGACGGAGGTGGCGGTCATGGAGATGGCCGCGATGCCGCGCTTGCGACCCTGGTAGTTGCCGCCGTACCTACCCTCGAAGAGGTCCGGGAGCTCCTTGGCGAGGTAGGTCTCGAAGGCCATCGGGCGGCCGGTCTCGCGGGCGAAGCGGGTCTGGACGTTGGGATCGTGCTTCTGCCAGTCCGTGTAGTACGAGAAGGCGCCGCCGATCGGGGTGACCGTCCAGGCGTCCTTGTCGGACATGAACTGCTTGACGTCGGACTGCGCCTGCCAGGTGGCGGAGTCCTCGCCACCACCGGCGCCGTTGATCAGGTAGAGCACCGGGGCGCCGGCGTTACCGTCGCGCGGCGGCTGGACGATGTTCGGCACCTCGATGGCCATCTTGTCGGACCACACCGACACGATCAGCCGACCGTCCGGCAGCTTCGTCTCGACGACCTTGTTATCGGCCGTGGCCTTGGTGTACTGGATGGTCCCGCCCTGGGCCTGAGTCGTGCCCGTGGCGACGACGGGGACCATGGCCGCGGCGAGGGCCGCTGCTGCGACCTTCGTGCCGAACCGCTTCACTGAACGCATATTTCGACGCCTTACATTCTCGTTGTTCACAGACGGACCCGGGCACCTTCTCGCGGAGAACGCTAACCCGATTCCCAGTAGTCACACAAGTCCCATTAAACACACTGGTGCCACCAGTGCGCTGCCAAGACTGGGTAGTTCACCCGCAGGGTTCGGCCCCGAGGATGACACACCGGCACCGGCCGGTGGAAACCGCGGAGCCGTCCGTGCGGCTCACGTCAACATTATCGACTCGACGCCGATCCGTGTTACCGATATGAACGAATCCATATCCATCGCAGGTCGCGCGCCCGGCGCCCGGCGGGCGCGAGCACGAAAAGGGGCTCCGAGCCGTAGCCCGGAGCCCTTTTCGAGTCGGTCGTCCGACTCAGGCCATGAAGCCCGCGTCGAAAGCCTCCTGGAAGTCGCCACCGACAAAGTAGCCGACAGCCTTGACCAGGTTGTTGACCCAGCCCAGCATGGTCGAAACGACTCCAAGGGTGCCGTCCCCACCGAGGATTGCACCGAGGCTGCCTTCGGGGCCGAATTCTGTGCTGCCCATGATTATCTCCTTGCATTCGTGCCGATGGCGGCGTTCCGCCACTCGGGAGTGGAAGTGACCGGCATTAGGCCCCCGGCCAGGGCGTCACCCGGACGGATCCGGTAGCCGCGGAACTACTGCTCCAAGACAGGCGGCACGACAGCGTCGCCGGCGCCGAGGCTTCCGAGGACCACGTCCAGCCCGTCGCCCGCGAGCGAGCCCGTCAAGCCGATGATGCCCTTCAGGGCATTGTCGATAGCGGTGATGGCGGCGCTGATGGCGCTGAAGTCAGGCATGTGTATCTCCCTTTTACTGTGATGTCGCCCCGCTCACGGGGCCCCGGGTAAGGCTAACCTAAGACGCACTGAAGTCAATCGTGACGTGCGTCTCAGCCCACCCCTTCGGCGCTGGCCCTTGACCCCCGCCGGGCGTGTGCCCTGTGTCACTGTAAACCACGAAGCCTTAAGAAGTCTCATTAATCCTGGCGCTTCGAGAAAAATTTCTTGGCTCGCATTATTTCGGGCCATCACCGCTGGTCAAAGGTTCACCGCGGCCATCCTCCGTTCACCTCCGACGTCCCACTGAGCGAGCACCCGCACCCAACACACAGCGATGCGGCCCGCGCGAGGGAGAATCGCGCGGGCCGCATCTGGCCGTCGGGGAGAGTCGCCACCCTCGACGGAGCTCATGGGGTCACTGGAGGAATCCGCCCGTCAGGGCCTCCTGGAAGTCGCCTCCGGTGAAGTAGTCGAGGCCGGAGAACAGGTCTCCGAAGGCCCCCAGGAAGTCGTTGAAAAAGCCCAGGGCGCCGCTGACGCCGGCGAGGGATCCGAACTCGGGAAAGGTCATTGTCTGCTCCTTGAATCTGTGACTGTGCGGTGGCGGGTCGGAGTCCGGCTACTCGGCGCTGATGCTGGTGATCGCGCCGATGAAGTCGTTCACCCCGTTCTCGCCGCCGACGGAGCCGGTGAAGAAGACAAGGGCGCCGAGGACGTCGGTGATTCCCCCGAAGAGGTCGGACAGCTGGCCGAAGTTGGGCATGGGTTCTCCTTCTCAGTGACTCGCGACGCCTTACGGGGCGTCTGAAGAGGACACTAAGAAACGGTTGAACCCGCCGCTATAGCTGAAACAGCTCCTTTACCGCAGGTCACGGACCTTTTACGCAGCACCCTCAACGTGTCCGTGGTGTTACGGCGCGCCGGAGTGGACCGACGCCCGAAATAGCCCGTGGCCCGCACCGGCGTACCGGTGCGGGCCACGGGCCCTGCTCTGCGCGCCCTCGGGCGCGTCAGTCGTGCGGGCTTCAGATCAGAAGCCCATGCCGCCCATCTCGTCGCCACCCGGCATGGCGGGCGCGGCGGGCTCGGGCTTGTCGGCCACGACGGCCTCGGTGGTGAGGAACAGCGCGGCGATCGACGCGGCGTTCTGCAGCGCCGAGCGGGTCACCTTGACCGGGTCGTTGATGCCGGCCTCGAGGAGGTCCTCGTACTCGCCGGTGGCCGCGTTGAGACCCTCGGCACCCGGGAGGTTGCGGACCTTCTCGGCCACGACGCCCGGCTCGAGGCCGGCGTTGAGGGAGATCTGCTTCAGCGGGGCGCTCAGCGCGAACTTGACGATGTTCGCGCCGGTGGCCTCCTCACCCACGAGGGACAGGCCCTCGATGGCGACCTCGGACTTCACCAGGGCGACGCCGCCGCCGGCGACGATGCCCTCCTCGACGGCCGCCTTGGCGTTGCGGACGGCGTCCTCGATGCGGTGCTTGCGCTCCTTGAGCTCGACCTCGGTGGCCGCGCCCGCCTTGATGACGGCGACGCCGCCGGCGAGCTTGGCGAGGCGCTCCTGGAGCTTCTCGCGGTCGTAGTCCGAGTCGGAGTTCTCGATCTCGGCACGGATCTGATTGACCCGGCCCTCGATCTGGCCCTGGTCGCCGGCGCCCTCGACGATGGTGGTCTCGTCCTTGGTCACGACGACCTTGCGCGCCTTGCCGAGCATGGAGATGTCGGCGGTCTCGAGCGACAGGCCGACCTCCTCGGAGATGACCTGGCCACCGGTGAGGATGGCGATGTCCTGCAGCATGGCCTTGCGGCGGTCACCGAAGCCCGGGGCCTTGACGGCGACGGACTTGAAGGTGCCGCGGATCTTGTTGACGACGAGGGTCGACAGGGCCTCGCCCTCGACGTCCTCGGCGACGATCAGCAGCGACTTGTTCTCGCCGATGACCTTCTCCAGCAGCGGGAGCAGGTCCTTGACGGTGGAGACCTTGCCCGAGACCAGGAGGATGTACGGATCCTCCATGACCGCCTCCTGGCGCTCCGGATCCGTCATGAAGTACTGCGAGATGTAGCCCTTGTCGAAGCGCATACCCTCGGTCAGCTCAAGGTCCAGCCCGAAGGTCTGGGACTCCTCGACCGTGATCACGCCCTCCTTGCCGACCTTGTCCATGGCCTGGGCGATGAGCTCACCGATGGCCGGGTCGGCAGCGGAGATGCCGGCGGTCGCGGCGATCTGCTCCTTGGTCTCGATCTCCTTGGCGGAGTCGATGAGGTGCTTGGTGACGGCCTCGACGGCCTTCTCGATGCCACGCTTGATGCCCATGGGGTTGGCACCGGCGGCGACGTTGCGCAGGCCCTCGCGCACGAGCGCCTGGGCGAGGACGGTGGCGGTGGTGGTTCCGTCGCCGGCGACGTCGTCCGTCTTCTTGGCGACCTCCTTGACCAGCTCGGCACCGATCTTCTCGTACGGGTCCTCGAGCTCGATCTCCTTGGCGATGGAGACACCGTCGTTGGTGATGGTGGGGGCGCCCCACTTCTTCTCCAGCACGACGTTGCGACCCTTGGGGCCGAGGGTGACCTTGACGGCGTCGGCGAGCTGATTGAGACCGCTCTCCAGGCCGCGCCGGGCCTCTTCGTCGAACGCGATCATCTTTGCCATGGGGTGAATCATCCTCCGGGTATGGGGTGACACGCGTGTGGTCAGCGTCGGTGCCCGCGACGGACGGTGCGGACCGTGTCGGATCCGCCCCTCACCTTGCGACCTCAGTTTCAGATCTTGCTGGCACTCAGGGTAGCCGAGTGCCAATCGCTTTTCTAGCACTCGTCCCCGACGAGTGCAAAGGATCGATATCCGGGTTCGCGACCGGCGAACGCCTCACACGAACATCCCTCACCGACCCGGGCCCTGCCCTACCATCGAGACGCCGTCCCACCCGCCCGTGTCGAAAGGCCCGCCGAATGCCCACCGAACCCGCCGCCGCAGGCGCCATCGAGAGCTCCATCGAGATCGACGCCCCTCCGGCCAGGGTCTGGGAGGTCGTCTCCGAGGTCCGCAACGCCACGGAGTGGAGCAGCCAGGCGTGGAAGATCCTCTCGCCCGGCGGCCGCACCACAAAGGGAACGTGGGCGATCAACCTCAACAAGCGCGGCCCTATCGTGTGGCCCACCACGAGCCGGGTGGTGGAGTTCGAGCCCGGTCGCCGGTTCGCCAACCGCATCAATGAGAACACCACCGTGTGGGTGTTCGAGCTCGAGCCCACGCCGTCCGGTGGCACGCGACTGACCGAGCGCCGCGAGGTGCCGGACGGGCTCACCTTCATCTCCCGGTTCCTCACCGACAAGCTCTTCGGCGGACAGAAGTCGTTCACCGCCGAGATGGACCGCGGCGTGTCCACCTCGCTGCAGCGCATCAAGGCTCTCGTCGAGCGGGGCTGAAGGCGGCATGTCTCGCCCGTCCGCGGCGCTCCTCGCCGGCGCGCTCATCGCGACACTCGCCGGGTGCACGCTGTGGCCCGGCGGTCGGGACGAGCCGGACGAGCCCCGAGAGGAGCCCGGCCCCACCCTGGCCTCCGCGCCCCCACCGGCGGACTGGCAGGACGTGCGCAGCGCCACCGGACTCGTGTACTCCGTGCCGCCGGACTGGGAGGTCGGTGACCCGTTCGGCGTCGGCGAGGACGGCCGCGACCCGGGGACGGACTGGGGGTCGGGGTACGTGACCACCGCCAACGCCATCGCGGACAGGGACTACTGCGCGATCGGTGGGCTGAGCTTCCGGACGCTGGTCGGCATCAGCGCGACGACGCTGCCGGGCGAGGCGCGCGAGCAGGCCGAGTCGGCGTCGCGGGCGATGGCCGATTCCATAGATCGCCGCTTCACCGAGGCGGGAGCGGACGTCCCGGTTCCCGAGGCCCACAGCATCGGGGTCTCCGGGGTGCCCGCCTGGTACGTGTCCCTGCGCGGCCAGGTGCGCCCACCGCGCAACACCTGCACGCCGCCGGTCATCCGCTTCGACACGATCGCGGTCTCCACCCGCACCCCGGATGGCGCGCCGGCGTCCACCGTCTTCGTCCTCATGTCCGACGAGGGCGAGCCCGGGGTGCAGCCGACGGAGACGATCGACGCCGTCGTGGCCTCACTGCGCTACGACAACTCGGTGTAACCGCGCGATCTCGCTGTCACCGCGCGAACGCGGCACAACCGCGCGGGGCCGGCGAGGACTCAGGCCGCCGTCGCGGGGTTGCTCGGCTCGGTACCGAGCTGAGCGGCGGGACCGACGGCGTCACCGGCCTCCGCCCCGGAACCGGTGCCCGCCTCGAGGTACCGGGCCCAGTCCGCGTCGCATCGCGCCCACGCCCAGCCGGCGTCGGCCGCGGAGGTCGCCACGTCCACGGGGACCATGACGCGTCGGAGGGGGACGTCCGGGCCGCCGGCGGCCTCGACGACCAGCGCGCCGCCGGAGCGTTCGTAGCGGAACCACCGCTCGTCGTCGACCTCCAGGTCCAACCGGTCCCCGTCGATCTCGAGATGATCCACGAGCTGACCGAGCAGCTCCCGGGTGACCCACGGGAGGGTGCCACGCGGCCGGCCGCGGACCGAGTGGTCGGCGATCCCCGCCCCGACCATGGTGGGGCGCCGGTTCACGTCGATGTCGATGCGCTCGCGCGGATCCGCGGCGAGCCCGAGCTCGGGGGCGGTGACGCGGAGCTGCCGAGGCGCGGCCAGCCGCATGACCGCGTTGACCACGAGGGGGCGGGTGATGACCTCGGGACGGATGACGACGCCGACACCCTCGATCTCGGGCCGTGCGCACAGCGCGCCGGTCTCGCCGATGGCCTCCGCCTCGGGGAACCGCTCGGCGACCTCGTCGCGCAGGGCCTCGAGGTCGGCGCGGAGGCGCGGGGGGAGCTCGTCGACGTGCGCGAGCTCGCGGAACTCCTCTTCCGCGGGAGTGACGACGATCACAAAGCTGCTCATGACTCCTAACATACTTCATTCCGCGTTCACTTGCCGTTCATCTTGCGCGGCTGTGTCGGATCCGGCCTCTATCCTGTTGCCCATGACCGACTCCCCCGCGTTCGCCGATCCCCACGCCGAGCTCGCGCCGCTGGCCGCCGCGGTGGGTGCGCAACTCGACCGCGCCCGCTCGGACCTGGCCGCGCTCGTCGCGATGCCGTCGGTGCACGGGGCCGAGCCGGAGGCCTGCGAGCGGGCGTGCGGGATGGTCCGCGACCTGCTCACCGAACTGCCGGTGCCGGGCCTGGGACCGGAGGCGGTCGAGGTGGTCGAGACGTCCGACGGGTCGCGGGCCGTGTTCGCCCACCGCCCGGCCGCGCCGGGCCGGGCCACGGTGCTGCTGTACAGCCATTACGACGTGCAGCCGGCGGGCGACGTGGGGGCGTGGACCTCCTCGCCGTGGGAGCTGACCGAGCGTGACGGCCGGTGGTACGGCCGCGGCGCGGCCGACTGTAAGGGCAACCTGGTCGTCCACCTCACCGCCCTGCGCGCCCTGGCCGCCGCGCGAGGATCCGGAGAGGACGACGACGAGGGCGGCTCGCCCGGGGCGGACCCGCTGGACGGCCTGGGGATCCGGATCGTCGTGGAGGGTTCCGAGGAGACCGGTGGCGGAGGGTTGGACGATCTCGTAGCCGATCGGCCCGATCTGGTGGCGGCGGACGCGATACTCATCGCCGATTCCGGGAACGTCTCGGTGGGCACCCCCACGCTGACGACCAGCCTCCGGGGAATCGCGAACGTCGTCGTCGCCGTCGACACCCTCGAGGCCGGGGTCCACTCCGGCCAGTTCGGCGGCGCGGCGCCCGACGCACTGGCCGCGCTCCTCTCGATCCTCGCCTCCATGCGCGACCCGCAGACCGGGGCGACCACCGTCGACGGCCTGGACTTCTCGGGGCGGTGGGACGGACAGGCCTACCCCGAGGAGACGTTCCGCGCCGACGCCGGCGTCCTCGACGGCGTGGAGGTCTCCACGACCGCGCCGGCGGCCGACCTCGTGTGGGCCCGCCCCGCGGTGACGGTGCTGGGGATCGACTGCCCGCCGGTCGAAGGGTCGATCGCGGCCGTGCAGCCCCACGCCCGTGCCCTGATCAACCTGCGCGTCCCACCGGGGATGGACCCGGTCGAGGCGCAGCGGCTGCTCACCGCGCACATCGAGCGTCGGCGCCCCTGGAACGCCCGGGTCACGGTCGAGCCCGAGGCCGTCGGCCACCCGTTCCGCTCCGTGCCCGCCGGCGGTTCCGACCCGGTGCACGACCTGCTCTCGCAGTGTCTCGCGCAGGCCTACGGCGCCGAGGAGGTCGCGGAGGTCGGCTCGGGCGGGTCGATCCCGCTGTGCACGGCGCTGCAGCGCGCGCACCCGGACGCGAGCATCAGCCTGTTCGGCGTCGAGGACCCGGCGGCCGCCATCCACTCCCCGGACGAGAGCGTCGACCCCCGGGAGATCGAGCGCATCGCCCTCGCCGAAGCGGCTTTCCTGCAGCGCTACCGCTGACCGGAGACGGGCACTGAACCGGCTGGGCGCTGGGCCCTTCACGCCCATCCCGGTATCATCACACCCATCCCGGTAACAGTGTGACGGAACAGTGCGATAGTGGGTGCAGTGGCGGCTGTCCAGTCCCGGCTGCCCGGAGCAAGGAGCCGCCATGACCGTCCCCGCCCCCGTCGCCGCCGAGCCGAGCACCCGGCGGGTATCCGCCGCCCACCGAGCGGGGCGGGCCCTGCTCGCCACCGCCACCGCCGCGGCCCTGAGCGTCGGCCTCGTCCCGGCATCGGCGCAGGCCCAGGGCCTGCCCGGCTCGATCAGCCCCGAGCAGATCGCCAACGACGCCCTCGGCACCATCTCGCCCGAGAGCCTCAGCCAACTCCTCTACTTCGGCAACCTCCCCGGCTCCTCGGGTTCGTCGATGATGAACATCGCCCACCGGCTCGGCTTCTCGCCCAACATGTTCGCGGGTCCGCCGCCGCCGTCGCCGCAGCCCAACCCGAACATCCGCGAGACGAAGTTCGTCGAGGTCCTGGAGAAAGACGGCCGCTACGAGCGCTGGCTCATCGACTCCGCGGACATGCAGCGCGGCATCACCGTCGAGGTCTTCCGCGCACCGGGCGGCGGCGCCGGCGCGCCGTTCCTCTACCTCCTCGACGGCGTGGGCTCCGAGCTGCCCAGCGGCTTCATGCAGTGGGGCGCGGCCGCGCAGTTCGCCGATCAGAACGTCAACCTCATCATCCCCACGGGCGGTCAGGGCTCCATGTGGTCGGACTGGAACGCGCCCGACCCGGTGCTGGGCATCAGCAAGTGGGAGACGTTCATCACCCGCGACCTTCCGAAGATCGCCGAGCCCCGCCTCAGCGCCAACACCAACCGCGCGATCGGCGGCATCTCGATGGGCGCCGGCGCGGCCGTGACCATCGCGACCCGGCACCCCGACCTGTACAACGGCGTGTTCGGCGTCTCCGGCTGCTACTCCACCGACGCGCTCGGTCAGATCCTCACCCGCTACACCGTCGAGAGCCGCGGCGCGACGCTCACCAACATGTGGGGCGAGCCCGGAAACGAGCAGTGGGCCGCCCACGACGCCCTCATCAACGCCGGGAACCTGCGCGGCAAGGCCATCTATCTCTCGTCGAGCACCGGCGTGGCCAACCCCGGCGACTGGGAGGCGTACAACAACGACGCGGCCAACTTCGTCGCCGGCATGGCGCTCGAGCAGGCCACCGACCGGTGCACGTGGGACGCCGACCGCCGACTGCGGCAGCTGGGGATCCCGGCGCGCATCGACCACCTCCCCACGGGCATGCACAACTGGTCCTACTACTCGCGGCAGATCCCCGTCGCGTGGAACGCCATCAAGCACAGCGTCGGCCTCTGACCGCCGGACCGTGACGGCGCGCCGATAGGCTCGGCACCGTGAACGCGCGCCCGGACCTGGACCTGACCCTGCGACTGTCCGCCTCCGCGGCCGACTCCCGCCGGGGCATCGTGCGCGCGCACCCCGAGGTGATCCTCGCGCTGGGGATGCGGGAGTGGGACGCGGTCGAGATCGTCGGCGCCCGCACCACCGGCGCCGTGGTGGCCGCCGCGAAGCCCGATTCGCCGAGCGGGATCCTCGTGGTGGACGAGGTGGTGGCCGCCAACTGCGGTCTCGGCGAGGACGCGCGGGTCACCGTGCGGGCCGCGCAGGTCACGGGCGCGCAGTCGATCGAGGTGCAGGGGCTCCCGCCGGCGGGGCGCGGGGTCGCCGAGCGGGTCCTGCGGTCGGCGCTGCTGGGCAAGGTGGTGCGCATCGGCGATTCGGTGACGCTGCTGCCGCGCGACCTCGGGCCCGACTTCCCCACCGGGGACACCACCCGCACCCTGCGCAACACGATGGGCGCGCAGTGGAGCACGGAGCTCCTCACCGTGACCGCGACCGTTCCCGACGGCATCGTGTCCGTGCAGCCCACCACCGCGGTGGTGACGGGCGCCGCGGCGTCGACGGGCACCGTGGGTGCGGCGGGCACCCTGGGTACGGCGGGCACGGCGGGGGCGACGACGACGAGCTCCCCCTCCCCCGCCGGTCCCGCCACCGGCGGCGTCCACGCGCCGGTGTCGTCCGGGACCGCGGCCACCGGGCGCACCGCGGGTGCCGTGAGCGCAGGTGGGGCCGATGGTTCAGCCATCACGGCCGTCGCGCGCGAGGATCTCGTGGGCGTGGGCGACCAGGCCGAAGTGCTGGAGCAGTGGCTCTCGCTGGCACTGGACCGGTCGGAGCTGCTGCGGACGCTGGGCGCCTCGCCGCACCTCGGGGTGCTGGTCGCCGGGCCGCCGGGGGTCGGCAAGGCGACGCTCGTGCGGTCGGTCGCGGGCGCGCGGCGTCTCGAGGTGATCGACGGGCCGTCGGTCGGCTCCCTCGACCCGGCGTCGCGCCTGGAGGCGGTGCGGGCGGCCACCGAGCGGACGCGTGAGCACGGCGGGATCCTGCTGGTGACCGACGTCGACGCGCTGCTGCCGGCCGAGCCCGAGCCGGTCTCCACCCTCGTCCTGGACCGGTTGAGGTCGGTGGTGGCGGCCCCCGGCGCGGTGCTGGTCGCGACGTGCGTCCGGCCCGAGGACGCCGACGCCCGACTGCGCGAGCCCGACGTGTGCGACCGCGTCCTGGACCTGCCGCTGCCCGACGCCGCCGACCGCGCCGCCCTGCTGGCCGTCATGCTGCGGGACGTGCCCACCGCGGACCTCGACCTGTCCGCCGTCGCCGACCGAACGCCCGGCTATGTCGCTGGTGACATGCGGGCGCTGACCCGTGAGGCGGCCCTTCGCGCAGCCGCCCGGGCCGCCGGCGGCACGGATAACACAGCCGGCACAGGCGCCACGGCCGGCGCTGGCGGCGCCGGCGCCACGGGGGCCGGGGCCGACGCGCTCTCCGACGCCCGCCTCGAGCAGGAGGACCTCCTCGGCGCGATCAGCGTCATCCGGCCGCTCTCACGCTCGGGGACGGAGGAGCTGAGCCTGGGCTCGATCACGCTCGACGACGTCGGCGATATGGAGGAGGTACGTCAGGCGCTCACCGAGACGGTGCTGTGGCCGCTGCAGCACCGCGAGTCCTTCGAACGCCTGGGCGTGCAGCCGCCCCGGGGTGTCCTGCTGTACGGCCCACCCGGCTGCGGTAAGACGTTCGTGGTCCGTGCGCTCGCGGCGAGCGGGCGACTGACCGTGCACATGGTCAAGGGCGCCGAGCTCATGGACAAGTGGGTCGGGTCGTCGGAGAAGGCGGTGCGCGACCTGTTCCGCAAGGCCCGGGACTCGGCGCCGTCGCTGGTGTTCCTCGACGAGATCGACGCCCTCGCCCCACGTCGCGGTCAGACCGGCGACTCCGGCGTGGGCGACCGCGTCGTCGCCGCGCTGCTCACCGAACTCGACGGCGCCGAACCGTTGGGCGACGTGGTCATCCTCGGCGCCACCAACCGACCCGAGCTCATCGATCCCGCGTTGCTGCGCCCGGGGCGGCTCGAGCGACTGGTGTTCGTGCCGCCGCCGGACGCGGAGGCGCGCGCCGACATCCTGCGCGCGGCCAGCCGTGACGTCCCGCTGGCCGACGACGTGGACCTGGACGAGCTCGCGGCCGACCTCGACGGCTACTCCGCCGCCGACTGCGCGGCCCTGCTGCGCGAGTCGGCGCTGACCGCGATGCGCCGCGACATCGACGCGGCCGAGGTCACCGCCGAAGACGTGGCCCGCGCCCGCAGCGCCGTGCGCGCGTCGCTCGACCCCGACCAGGTCGAGAACCTGCGGCTCTACGCCGAGCGTCGCGCTGACTGAGACGAAGCGGCCGGGGAAGGCCCGAGGCGTCGGCCACACGGGCTTGCCGGGCCCGCGGGCGGCAGCCTATGGTGAGAAGCATGCGGAAGATTCTCGTAGTAACCGGACGTAACGGGGCCTGACAGACCGGCACCCCCGTTGCGTGGTCACTGCTTTCTCCGTCGGTCACCGTCACCGACGTCGAGAAACGAGAACACCATGAACGCCCCCGCGCAGCATTTCGCCACCACCGCCGCCCGCGGCACCGCCATCCCCTGCCCCTTCGCTGAGCGCTTCGGGCGGCGCATGCCCCGCGGTTTCGCCGGCGAGGCGGCCGGGATGGACTGGCGCACCCTCGTCGACACCTACGCCCCCTCGTCCGACCGCTTCCACCTGGCCGACTTCTCGCGTCGCCCGCTCGGTCGCGGGATCACCGCCTACGAGGCGATCCTGGCCACCCGCACCGCCGGCGACGCACCCGGGGATTTCCGCGCTCACCGCCTCACCACCGCGTCCTGCGGCGACCTCACGGCGATGTCGGACATGCTGAGCCGGGTCGGTGCCCCGGCGGAGATCGAGCGGTTCCACCAGTACGAGGGACGCGGGTTCGACGGGGCGGAATCGTCGTGGTGCACCATCCTGCGTGCGACGAGCGGCCGACGAGAGACCTGGGCGCTCGGCTTCGGGCAGACCGCCCCCGAGGCGTCCATCTCCGCGCTGCTCAGCGCCGCGACCCGTCTTCACCTGCGATAAAAGCGACTCGAAACGCTGTTCTGTAAAGTGAGCGCAGTAACCACGCCCCGGTCGACACCGGCTACCCGCCTCTCTCCGGGCGGGCCCGTCCGCATGTCGTCGTCCGATCGACGCAAGGAGAGGAGCCGCCGGTGATCGTGATCCTCGCGGCCCACGCCGTGGCCGCCCTGATCGCGATCCCACTGGTGTTGAGGCTCGGGCGCCGCGCCTTCCCTCTCCTGGCCCTCGTCCCCGCCGCGGGCGCGGTGTGGGTGGCGGCCAACCTCGACCTCGTCCCCACGGAGTCCCTCCAGTGGGCGCCCGGCATCCACCTGACCTTGGACCTGCGGATGGACGCGCTCTCCGCGCTGATGTCCCTCATCGCGCTCGGCGTGGGCGCACTCGTGCTGTTCTACTGCACCTGGTATTTCGACGACACCGAGCCCCGCTTACACCTGTTCGCGGCGGAGATGGTCGCGTTCGCGGGGGTCATGTTCGGCCTGGTCGTCGCCGACAACATGGTCCTGCTGTACATCTTCTGGGAGATCACCTCCGTCCTGAGCTTCCTGCTCGTCGGCCACTACGCCGAGCGGGCGACATCCCGCCGCGCGGCCACGCAGGCACTGCTCGTCACCACCCTCGGCGGCCTGGCGATGCTGGTGGGCATGATCATCCTGGCCCAGGAGGCCGGGACCTACCTGCTCAGCGAGATCGTCGCGACCCCGCCGTCCGGCACGCTCGTGCACTGGGCGCTCGCCCTGGTGATCGTGGGCGCGACCAGTAAGTCCGCCATCGCCCCCCTGCATTTCTGGCTGCCCGGGGCCATGTCCGCGCCCACTCCCGTGAGCGCGTATCTGCACTCCGCGGCGATGGTCAAGGCCGGCGTCTTCCTCGTCGCCGCCTTCGGCCCCGGCCTGTCCGGATCGTCCACATGGCAGCTGCCGCTCATCGTGCTCGGTCTGGTCTCGCTGCTCATGGCCGGGTGGCGGGCGCTACGCGAGACCGACCTCAAGCTGGTCCTGGCCTTCGGCACCGTCTCGCAGCTGGGGTTCCTGTTGGTGCTGGTGGGAATCGGCTCGCGGGACACGATGCTCGCCGGGCTCACCATGCTGCTGGCGCACTCGCTCTTCAAGTCCGCGCTGTTCATGGCCGTCGGCGTCATCGACAAGGCCACCGGCACCCGGGAGATCCGCGAACTGTCCGGCCTGGGCCGCAGAAGCCCCGCCCTCGCCCTCTTCTTCGCCCTCGCCGCCGCCTCGATGGCCGGCCTGCCGCCCTTCCTCGGATTCGTCGGCAAGGAGTCCGCGTTCGCCACCACGCTGACCGAGGAGCGGCTGCACGGTATGCCGGCGCTCGTGATCACCGCGGGCCTGGTCGTCGGCTCGGTGCTCACCTTCTCCTACACCGCCCGCCTGGTCATGGGCGCGTTCCGCTCCAAGTCCTTCTTCCCCGACGGGACCAGCCCCGCGGTGGCCGGGTCGAAGCCGATCAACCCGTTCTTCCTCTCGGTCCCCGCCCTCCTCTCCGTCGCCGGCCTCGTCCTCGGTGTGTGGTCGGCGCCCGTCGAGGAGCTGCTCACCCGGTTCGTCGACGTCGCGTTCCCGCCCGGCAGCCCCTGGGCCGGTGCCGAGCCCTACCACCTCGGACTGTGGCACGGCGTCGGCGTCCCGCTCGCGCTCACGGTGGTCGTGTACGTCCTCGGCACCATGCTCTACGTCGCGCAGCGGACGGTCGAGCGGATGCAGTTCGAAACGCCCGCCCTGGGCAACGCCGACCGCATCTACGACGCCGTCCTGCGCTTCTTCGACCTCCTGTCGCTGCGCCTGACCGCCAGCATCCAGCGCGGTTCCCTGCCGCTGACCCTGGGCATCATCCTGTTCACGCTCGTGGTGTTCCCGTTCGTGTCGCTAATGGTCGGCACCCGCGAGGGTCTGCGGATGGAGCTGTCGGCCAACCCGGTCGTGCTGTTCGTCATGATCCCCATGACCGTCGCCGCCGTGGCCGCCACCGTTCTGCGCAACCGCCTCGCCGCGGTCATCTGCATGTCCGTGACCGGCTACGGCGTCGCCGTGATCTTCGCCTTCCACGGCGCCCCCGACCTCGCGCTCACCCAGGTCCTGGTCGAGACCCTGATGATGGTCGCCTTCGTCCTGGTCCTGCGCACGATGCCCGCCGAGGTGCCCCTGTCGGACGGATTCCGCCGGCTGCGGGCCTGGCTCGGCATCGGCGTGGGCCTCCTCGTCGTCATCGTCGGCGCGTACGCCATCAATGCCCGCCAGGACCCGGCCGTGTCCGCAGTCTTCCCGGACATCGCCTACCGGATCGGCAACGGTGCCAACGCCGTCAACGTCACCCTCGTCGACATCCGCGCCTGGGACACTCTCGGCGAGATCACCGTGCTGCTGGTCGCCGCGACCGGTGTCGCCAGCCTGGTCTTCCGCAACCGACGCTACGGCTCCGGGCCGCGTATCGCCGACGCTGACAAGACCCGCTCGGGCCGACGCGGGATGGAGGCCGCCCGCATCGTCATCGAGGCACCGGGGGCCTCGCCCGGCCGGTGGCTGGTCGGCGCGACGGTCCGCGACCCCCGCGCCCGCTCGCTCGTCCTCGAGGTCACCACCAGGCTCATTTTCCCCACGATGATGATCCTGAGCCTGTTCTTCTTCTTCGCCGGCCACAACAACCCCGGTGGCGGTTTCGCCGGCGGACTGGTCGCGGGCCTCGCGCTCGTGCTGCGGTACCTCGCGGGTGGCCGATACGAACTCGGCGAGGCCGTCCCGATCGACGCGGGCCGGATCCTCGGCGCGGGCCTCCTGCTGGCCGCGGGTACCGCCGCCTCCTCGATGGTCCTCGGTGCCCCGCCGCTGTCCAGCGCCACCGTCGAGTGGACGCTGCCCGTGTTCGGTGACGTCAAGCTCGTCACGGCACTGTTCTTCGACGCGGGCGTGTACCTCATCGTCGTCGGCCTCGTCCTCGACATCCTCCGCAGCCTCGGCGCGCGACTCGACCTCGACGCCGAGGATCTGGAGGAGCTCCGGGCCGTCTACGTCGACGCCACCGACTCGCCCTCCACCGCCGCCCTGCGCCGCGTCCCCGGTGTCGACGGTCAGGCTCCGCGGTCCGACCTGGCCGCCCGCCGCGCCGCCCGCCTGGAGGCCGCCGAGAACCAGGGCACCACTCCCCGGGGGATGCCATGACCGCCGACTTCGCCCTACTGCTCATGGCCGGTGTCCTCAGCGCCACCGGCGTCTATCTGCTGCTCGAACGCACGATCATCAAGATCCTGCTCGGCATCATGATCCTGTCCAACGGCGTCAACCTGCTCATCCTCGCCGCGGGCGGGCCCCCGGGGAACCCGCCCATCCGTAACCGGTCGTGGGGTGACAACACCGTCGACTCGGACCCGCTGTCCCAGGCGATGATCCTCACCGCGATCGTCATCACCGCCGGCGTGGGCGCCTTCATCCTCGCCCTGGCCTACCGCTCGTACCAGTTCACCACCGCGGACGAGGTCGCCGACGACGCCGAGGACACCAAGATCGCCCGGCGTTCCCCGACCGACGCGTGGTCCGCGCCGGACCGCGACGCCTCGGACGACCAGACGACGGGCCAACCCACCGAACTCGGTGACCACGTCGACTACGACGACCAGGACCTCGAGGAGGCCGAGGCAGAGGCGGAAGCCCGGGCAGAGGCCCGCGCGCAGGCCAGGGCGAAGGCCGAGGCAGAGGCGCGGGAGGTCGACCGTCGTGAGAGGCGCTACAAGAAGGCCGGGAAGGAGGAGGACCTGTGATCTCCCCCGACCTCTTCGGGTACCTCATCCCCTCCGTCGTCCTCGCGCCGCTGCTCGCGGCAGCACTGTGCCTGGTGGTCTCGCGCCGGCCCCGGATCCAGAACATCATCACGATCACCACCCTCACCGGTCTGCTGATCGTCTCGGGTGTCCTGCTCGTGCTCACCGACTCGCACGGCATGCACACGGTGCAGGTGGGCGGATGGGACGCCCCCGTCGGCATCACCCTCGTCGCCGACCGCCTCAGCGCCCTCATGCTGTGCGTGTCCGCCATCGTGCTGCTGACGGTCATCATCTACGCCGTCGGGCAGGGCGTCCGGGACGGCGACGGCGACCAGCCCACCTCGATCTTCCTGCCCACCTACCTCGCGCTGGCCGCGGGACTCAACGCCGCATTCATCGCGGGCGACCTGTTCAACCTGTTCGTCGGCTTCGAGATGTTGCTGGCCGCCTCCTACGTACTGCTCACGCTCGGGGCGAGCCAGGAACGCGTCCGCGCCGGCGTGTCGTACACCGTCGTGTCGATGGTCTCGTCAATGGTCTTCCTACTGGGCATCGCGCTGACGTACTCGGCTGTCGGCACGCTCAACCTGGCCCAGCTGGCCACTCGGATGGTCGAGGTGCCGGACGGCCTGCGCAACACCATCTTCGCCGTGTTCCTCGTGGCGTTCGGCATCAAGGCCGCCGTCTTCCCGCTCTCGACCTGGCTGCCCGACTCGTACCCGACCGCGCCCGCCCCGGTCACCGCCGTATTCGCCGGCCTGCTCACCAAGGTCGGCGTGTACGCCATCATCCGCTTCCACACCCTCGTGTTCCCCGGGGGCGGGATGGACGGGGTGCTGCTCATCGCCGGTCTACTGACGATGGTCGTGGGCATCCTCGGCGCGATCGCCCAGTCCGACATCAAGCGGATCCTGTCGTTCACACTGGTCAGCCACATCGGCTACATGATCTTCGGCATCGCGCTGTCCAGCGAGTCCGGGTTGAGCGCGGCGATCTACTACGTCGGCCACCACATCATCGTCCAGACCACCCTCTTCCTCGTCGTCGGTCTCATCGAGCGTCAGGCCGGGTCGTCGTCCCTGCGTCGACTGGGATCCCTCGGCGTGGCCAGCCCGGTCCTCGCGGTCACGTTCCTCCTCCCGGCGCTCAACCTCGGCGGCATCCCGCCGTTCTCCGGGTTCATCGGCAAGCTCGCGGTGGTGCAGGCCGGCGCCGAGAAGGGCGGAGCCCTCATGTGGGTGCTCATCGCCGGCGCCATGGTCACCAGCCTGTTGACGCTCTACGTGGTCGCGCGTGTGTGGTCCAAGGCGTTCTGGCGGCCGCGGGCCGACGCCCCCGAGGGCGCCCTCGCACTCGCGCGGCCGCTGTCCCTGCTCCCGTCCGACGAGTACGTCGAGTTCGACGAGCGCGAAGAGGTCGGCAAGATGCCCTGGAGCATGCTCGCCCCGACCTGGGCACTCATCGTGGTCTCGCTGCTCATGACGTTGTTCGCGGGGCCACTGCTCGAGGTCACCGACGGCGCCGCCACCACCCTGCGCGAGCGCATCGAGTACCTCTACACCGTCCCGACCGACGGATCACCCGAGCGCTACGTCGACTCAGTGACGGGGGTGCGCTGACATGGCGCGCAAGGTTTCACTCGACCCGCGGGTCCTCGGCGCCCGCACGTTCATGACGCTGTGGCTGGCCGTCGCGTGGGTGCTGCTGTGGGGCACCATCGAGATCGGCACCATCGTGTCCGGACTGCTCGTGGCGACCCTGGTGATGGTCGTCCTGCCCCTCCCCCGCGTCCCGGTCGAGGGCCTGCTGCGGCCACTGTCCATGATCTGGCTCGTGCTGGTCGTGGCCTTCTACCTGATCCGCTCGTCGTTCATCGTCGCGTGGCTCTCGATCAGGCCGAAGGCGCCGCCGCGGTCCGCGGTGCTCCGAGCGCCGATGCGGCTGAAGTCCGACTTCACCCTCGCCCTGGCGGTGAACACCCTCAACCTGTTGCCCGGCGGCATCGTGGTCCGCGTCGACCCCGCGGCCCGCTACGTGTACGTCCACGTCCTGGACGCCGGCACCGACGAGGCCGTGGAGCAGTTCCGCCGCCAGACCGCCCACGTGGAGCAGCTCTATCTCCGTGCCTTCGAGCGGGACGAGGACTGGAAGCCGAGCCCCGAGCACTACTCGGCCCCCGCCGACAGCGCCCCGAGTTCCGCAGGCGCCGCGAGCTCGGCGAGCTCCCTGGCGACCGATGAGCCGGTCGATCCGGCCGGTGTGGCGGACCCGGCGAATCCCGACGACGCCGCGCCGGCCGGCTCGGGAGGCGCCGACCGCGACGCCGGAAGCACCGAAGGCGCCGAAGAGAAGCCGTACGACCCAGGCATGAAAGAGGAGGGACCCTGGTGAGCGTTGCACTCGTCCTCTGGATCCTGGCCATCGTCGCGCTGACGGCCGCGCTGTTCACGACCGTGATCCGCCTGCTCGCCGGTCCCACCACCCTCGACCGGCTCATCTCGCTCGACACGCTGGTCGCCGTCGCTCAGGGCGGGATCGGCGTCTACATCGCGTGGACCAGGGACACGACCCCGGCGGCGGCACTGGTCGCCCTGGCCCTGGTCGCGTTCCTGGGCTCGGTGTCCGTGGCCCGGTTCCGCGTCCGCGACAACGTCGGCACCCCCGAGGAGGCCATCACATGAGCGACGACTTCGTCGAGATCATCTCCGCCCTGTTCGTCCTCGCCGGGGCACTGCTGACGCTCTGCAGCGCCATCGGCCTCGTCCGGTTCCGCGACACTCTCGGCCGCATGCACCCGGCGGCCAAGCCGCAGGTCCTCGGGCTCGTGCTCATCCTCATCGGGGCGGGCATCCGGGTCTTTCCGGACATCGACCTCGGGATGCTCGTGCTCGCCGGGATCGTGGCCGTGTGCGCCGCGCCCGTGATCGCAAACCGAGTGGGCAACCTCGCCTACCGCGAGAGCGTGCAGGACGGCACCATCACCCACGAGGCGCCCGTACTCGAGAAGTACACCGGCCCCGGTATCGACGGCCGCCGCGACTCCTGACCCGCGCGCGTCGGCGCTCGCCGGACCCCGCCCTCCACCGAGAAGAGCGTTTCGCACATTTCTACTCGAACGATGTGTGCGAAACGGTCTTCTCGACCGCTGCTGCGGCGGCGCTGCGGGCCGGGCCTCGCGCCGCCGGGCCGCCAAGCCGAGCGCCCGGGCCCGACATCACGCGAGCCCCGGACCCGTCTGCTCGGGTGCGGGGCTCGCGGGTCCGGTGACCGGACCGAAGATCAGGGAGCGGGCTGCGTCGGGACCGCGCTGCCGGCCTGCTGCTCGGGGCCCGGGACCGGGAGGCCGTCGTCAGTGGTGGCCTGGCCGCCGCCCTCGTCGCCGCCCTCACCGGGCAGGCCGGTCGCGGTGGTGCCGGCCTCGAAGTCCTCGATGGTGTCGGGGTCGTCGGTCTCCTGCGTCTCCGGGATGACGGAGTGGGGCACGGCGTCCTCGGTGTAGGTGGGCAGCGTGTACGGCGCGTCGGGATCGGCCGGCTCCTGGTTGGGGCTGCACGCGGCCACGGCGAACGCCAGGGCGAGTGCGGGAGCCGCGACCAGGATGCGGCGGGCGGTCTGACGCGGGGCCATGGGGGCTCCTTCGATCTCGGGAGGCTGCAAGTCGCTACTGGGCGTGCGTCCCGCGGGCGGGCGGGACGCGTGGGCTCATCATATCCTCAGGGGTCAGCGGTCGAGATCCTGGGTGACGATCACGATCACGCCGGGAGCCTCCCCCGCCAGGTCCGCCGGCCGCGGCTGCGCGGTGATCCCCAGCTGGTCGGCGATCGCCTGCGCGGCCTGCTGCTCACCGGGCCCGGTGCCGTAGAAGGCGGTGGATTCCGCCACCACGCCGCGGTTGGACGGCATGTTGGCCACGTCGCCCACCGCGAAGCCGCTCTCGCGCAGCGCCTCGCCGGTGCGGCCGGCGAGGCCGGTGACGGTGCTGTTGTTGAAGATCTGCACCGGCACGGCCGTCACATCCGGCCCGGCCCCGCCGGGCTGACCCGCCGGCGGCTGACCGCCTGGCTGGGCGGGGGACGCCGGATCGGCGGGCGGAGCGTCTCCGCCGGCCTCGCCGGGAGCGCCCTCGGCACCGTCCTGACGGGCGGGGGCGCCGCCCTGGTCGGGGGCACCCTCGGCGCCGCCGCCCTCACCCTGCGCGGGCTGGCCGTCGGCGTCCTGACCGGCCTGTCCGTCCTGCTCGACCTGGGAGGTGCCCTCGTCGGCGGTGGTGGCCGCCTCGTCGTCGTCGCCCCCGAACAGCTGCACCAGTCCGATGCCCACGGCCAGCACGACCGCCGACAACAGCACCATCGCGATGGCGCGGTACGGCGGGCCGCTCGGCTCGTCGGGGCCGCCCGCGCCCGGGCCGTACGGACCGTCGGCGTCGTACGGGCCGCCGTCCCGGGGGTCGCCGTACTGTGCGTCGTCGTACCGGGGATCGCCGTGGTCGGAATCGCCGGGCTGCGGGGCGTACTGCGGGTTCTCGGACTGGGAGCTCACGCGCCCGAGTCTAGGTCAGTCGAGGCGCATTCCCAGGTTGCGCGCCGCGCGTGCCTTCTGGCGGCTGGAACGCATGCGGCGCAGGCGCTTGACGAGGAGGGGGTCAGCGGCCAGCGCCTCGGGGCGGTCGATGAGGTCGTTGAGGATCTGGAAGTAGCGGGTGCCCGACATGTCGAACTGCTGCCGGATCGCCTCCTCCTTGGAGCCGGCGAACTTCCACCACTGCCGCTCGAACTCGAGCATCTTCTGATCCCGCTCCGACAGGACGGGGTCGGCGGCGTGCAGCTCGTCCTCCCGGTCGCCTCCGGTGGTTGCCTCACGCGTCGAGGCAGCCGATCGACCCATGTGCGCACCTCCTCCTGTAACAACGGGCGCCGTACCCGACGCCCCAGTCAGCGCTCCGGCCAGCAGCACGACGTAGCCGACACTCCTGCCGGATCACACCGTTGTGATTCCCCCGTAGTGAACCACACGCCTCCGACACCCCGCCATCGCCGGCGCACTAGAATCGGCCACCATGGCCGTCCGTCCCATCGTCATCCTCGGCGATCCCGCGCTCCACGCGCCCACCGAACCCGTCACCGAGTCCCCCGAGGAGATCGCGGACCTCGTTCAAGACCTCTACGACACCATGGACGCCGCCAACGGGGTGGGACTGGCCGCCAACCAGATCGGCGTCCGCAAGCGCGTGTTCGTCTACGACTGCCCCGACCTGGACAGCGAGAACGGCGAGGGCCTCTCCCGCGAGGAGGTCGAGGCGCGCGGCGGCTGGCTCAACCGGCGCGGCTGCGTCATCAACCCGGTGCTCGAGACGTCCGAGATCCCCGAGACCATGCCGGACCCCGAGGACGACCTCGAGGGCTGCCTCTCCGTCCCGGGCGTCAACTTCCCGCGTGGCCGCGCGTGGTGGGCGCGCGTGACGGGTACCGACGAGCACGGCGAGCCGGTGTCGGTGGAGGGGTACGGCCTGTTCGCCCGCTGCCTGCAGCACGAGGTCGGCCACCTGGACGGCTTCGTCTACACCGACCATCTCATCGGGCGGAACAAGAAGGCTGCCAAGCGCCACATCCGCGACGCGGGCTGGGGCGTGCCGGGCCTGAGCTGGGATCCGGTCACCGACCCGGACCCGTTCGCCGACGAGGAGGACTGGGACGGCGACGACGACGAGGTCGTCACCGACCATGGCTGAGCAGGACCGGGGCCTGTCGGGTCGGTCCCGGTGGAACGCCGGCCGCCACGTGGCGGTGGGCGAACGCGTGGTCGTGCGTCGCCATCTGGCTCCCGGTGAGGCCTCGCACCTGTACACGGACGTCATCGGTCACGTGGTGGCGCTCGAGCCGGAACTGGTCGTCCGCCGGGAGTCCGGCGAGGAGCTGCGGATCCCCGACGCGGACGTCGCCGTGCTCAAGGTCCTGCCGCCGCGGCCGGTGCGGGCCCGCGACGTCCGGGCGCACGAGTACGCGGGGGCGCTGGCGTGGCCGTGCCCCGAGTTCGAGCTGGTCGACGGCTGGTTCTGTCGGGCTGGCGACGACTGGTCGTATCGCGGGAACTCGGCCGTGCCCGTCCTGCCGTGGGCCAGCTGCGAGGACCTGGACGGCGTGCGCGACTGGTACGCCGCCCGCGGACTGCCGCTGCGGCTGGTCGACGTCGAGCGACTCGTCACGGCCGAGCGGATGGCGCTCGACGGCGCCCCCGTGGACCCGGCGCGCATCCACGCCGACCGCGACCTGTTCCTCTGCACGGCCGACAGCGAGGCGCTCCTCGCCGTGGTCGACGCCGCCTTCCCCGCCGACACGCGGCCCGCCGTCACCCTGGCCGACCGCCCCGACGACGACTGGCTGGCCCTCTACCACGCCACCGCCGACCTGGACCCCGAGCGCGTGCGGCCCGCGATGCTCGCCACGGCCGGCATCCTCACCGACGGGCCGGACAGCGGCGACCCCGGCCCCGGCGGCCACGTCGTGTTCGCCCGCCTCGAGTCCGGCGGCGAACTGGCCGCCATCGCCCGCGGCGCCGTCACCGTCGGCCCCGACGGGCAGGCGCGCGTCGCCGTGTCCTGCGTGCAGACCGCCGACGCCCACCGCCGCCGCGGCCTCGCCGAGGTCGTCACCGGCGCGCTCGTCGACTGGGGACTCGGCCTCGGCGCGCGGGAGTGTCACCTGCACGTGTTCGCGGACAACACCGCCGGGCGCGGCCTGTGGGCCAAGCTCGGACTCGAACCACACCATTCGCTGCGGCACCTCGTCGTCGTCGACTAGTCCAGACCTCCCACGGTGACGCCGCCGCGCGGCGCGCAATAGACTCGCACCCATGCGCCTGGCCACCTGGAATGTGAACTCGATCCGAGCCCGCAAGGACCGCGTGCTCGCCTGGCTCGACCGGTCCGACGTCGACGTCCTGGCGATGCAGGAGACCAAGTGCAAGGACGACCAGTTCCCCGAGGTGGACTTCCGCGAACTGGGCTACGAGGTCACCCACCACGGACTGAGCCAGTGGAACGGCGTCGCCGTGGCCTCGCGCGTCGGGCTCGAGGACGTGCGGCTGGGCTTCGACGGCATGCCCGGCTTCCACAAGGACCCCGAGCAGTCGCAGGACCCGGAGGCGCGCGCCATCTCCGCGGTGTGCGACGGCGTCCGCGTCTACAGCCTGTACGTGCCCAACGGCCGTGAGCTGTCCGACCCGCACTACACCTACAAGCTCGAGTGGCTGGCCCGACTGCGTGACCACGCCTCCGCCGAGCTGGTCGCCGACCCCGACGCCCAGGTCGCGCTCGTGGGCGACTGGAACGTCGCGCCGCTCGACGAGGACGTGTGGGACATGGAGGTCTTCGAGGGCAAGACCCACGTCTCCGGGCCCGAGCGACTGGCGTTCGCCGCCTTCGACGGCGCCGGTTTCCGCGAGGTCACCCGCGAGTACACCCCCGGGCCGGGCGTCTACACGTACTGGGACTACACCGGACTCAGCTTCCCCAAGCGCAAGGGCATGCGCATCGACTTCCAGCTGCACTCCCCCGCGCTGGCCGCCCGCGTCACCGGCGCCTTTATCGACCGCGAGGAGCGCAAGGGCAAGGGCGCCTCCGACCACGCGCCCGTCGTGGTGGAACTCGACTGAGATGTCCACGTTCCAGCTGCGGCACTACATCGACCGGCTGCGCGCCGAGGGCTTCACGGTCCGCGACGACCACGGCGAGGACCCCGACCTCATCGACATCACCGGCCGTGCGGTCGACACGTGGCGGGAGAACTACCCGTACGACGAGCGGATGGACCGCAACCGGTACGAGGTCGAGAAGTACCTCCTGCAGATCGAACTGCTGAAGTTCCAGCGCTGGCAGGCCGAGTCCGGGCACCGACAGGTGATCGTGTTCGAGGGCCGCGACGCCGCCGGCAAGGGCGGGACGATCAAACGGTTCACCGAGTACATCAACGTCCGCCAGGCCCGCGTCGTGGCGCTCATCAAGCCCACCGAGACCGAGCTGCACCAGTGGTACTTCCAGCGCTACGTCACCCACCTGCCCAGCCGCGGCGAGCTGGTCCTGTTCGACCGCTCCTGGTACAACCGCGCCGGCGTCGAGCGGGTCATGGGATTCTGCACCGACGAGCAGTACTCCACGTTCATGCAGCAGGCGCCGATGTTCGAGAAGATGCTGGTCGAGTCGGGTATCGGGCTCACCAAGCTGTGGTTCTCGGTGACCCGCGAGGAGCAGAAGACCCGGTTCGCGATCCGGCAGCTGGACCCCGTGCGCCGCTGGAAGCTCTCCCCCATGGACCTTGAGTCGCTGGGGAAGTGGGACGAGTACACCGAGGCCAAGGAGGAGATGTTCCGGCGCACGGACACCGAGTGGGCGCCGTGGACGACGATCAAGTCCAACGACAAGAAGCGGGCCCGCATCAACGCGATGCGCTACTTCCTCAACCAGTTCGACTACCCGGAGAAGGACCACCAGGTGGTGTTCGAGCCGGACCCGAGGATCGTCCAGCGCGGCAAGGACGCCGTCGGGGACTGACTGAGCCTGCGAAGGAAGCGCCCCGCGGGCAGGGCCGGTCGGGGACTAGCGGAGCGAGCGCCGGCGAGCGAAGCGATGTCCCCGCGCACGGATCCCGTCGGGGACTGACTGCTCGCGCGGGAATGTCTGGGCGCCGTCGGGCCTTGCACGGAGTATGAGCCATTCCAATGATCCGGCCGTCATCAAGCGTCTGCTGTCCGATAAGGGGCGGTGGGCCGTTGTCGGCCTGTCCTCGAACACCTCGCGCACCGCGTACGGGATCGCCGCGTTCGTCCGGGACCTCGGTCACGAGATCGTGCCCGTCCATCCGAAGTCTGAGACTGTCCACGGTCAGCAGGGGTATGCGGACCTGGCGTCGGTCCCAGGCGAGATCGACGTCGTGGACGTGTTCGTCAACTCCGATCTCGCCGGGGGCGTGGTCGACGACGCCATCGCCAAGGGCGCGAAGGCCGTCTGGCTGCAGCTGGGCGTGATCGACGAGGCCGCCGCGAAGCGGGCCAAGGAGGCCGGCCTCGACGTGGTGATGGACGCGTGCCCGGCGATCGAGGCGCCGCGCCTGGGCCTGTCCTGACGAGTGCGTGCGCACCGCCGACCCGGAACCGGGTGGGCGGCGCGCGTGCGTCCGCCGAGCGCTAGTAGCCGCTCGAGGCCAGGCCGACCATCGCGAAGATGAAGATCAGGTACAGGATGATGAGGACCGCCACGATCGCGAGCGAGATCATCCCGAGCCTCTTGGCGGTCGCGCTGGCAGCCTCGGCCTCGGCGTGCCGCCCGGCGGCCCAGAGCGGGTAGACTTCCAGTGCCCGCGTCATCGCCATGAAGGACAGGGGCCAGAAGAACAGGATCGAGGCGACCGCCCACCCCACGTTTGACGGCGGCCCGGGGCGGGCACCGGGGGCCGCGGCGAAGCCGCCCGAGCCTGAATACGCGGGCGTTTGCGAGCCGTAGCCACCCTGTCCGTAGGCGCCCTGGCCGTACCCCTGCTGTCCGTAGGCCTCGTGGCCGTAGCCACCGGTCCCGTAGGATCCTTGCCCGGCCCCGGACTGGGCGCCGTATCCGGATTGTGCGGAGTAGTCCGTGTATCCGGACGAGGAGGTGTTGTCGGCGTTGTCGCCCTGCGGCGGGTAAGTCATGAGCAGTCCTGTTCGCTGGCCGGTCTTCCGCCGCCCACACTACGGTTTCCGTCGGACATCCTCCCCGCCGTGGCGGGGCCGGTCGGCCGTGGTGCGGGCGCCGTGACGCGGCGTGTCAGGTGGCGGCGACGAGTAGCTGGTACTCGGGGAAGCGCACGAGGAAGCGGCGCACGTAGCTGCACACCGGGCGGATCTTCAGCCCGTCGAGTCGCAGGCGGGTGAGGACCAGGCTCACCAGCAGTCGGGCGATGCCCTGCTGACCGAACCGCTCCTCGATCACGGTGTGCAGGAGGATGTAGACGTCGCCGTCCTTCTCGTACCCGACCAGTCCCATGAAGGTCTCGCCGTCCCACAGTTCGAAACGGTCTCTATCGGTGTTGTGGACGAGCTTGAGCGAGGTTCCGCCGGTCATCACGACTCCTTAGGGCCGACCGAGTATCGATTCCGACCCTACCCCTGGAGGGCGGCCCCGTTCAGCGCAACGCGAGAGCGAATACCGGCGGGCCGCAGCGGATCGGCGGAATCGCGGACGCCGGCGCGCGGCCCGTGTCGGCCCGCGTCGGGACTCAGGCGTCGCGGCGCACGGTCATCACCACTCCCGCGACCCACAGGATGACGCAGACGGCGGCGTACAGCGCGAACGCCGGCCACTCGCCCCACGTGATGTAACCGCGGGCCGACTCGCCCTGCGTCCAGAAGTCGCCGTTGGCGAACGGCATCCATCCCGCGATGTCCTGCCCCACCCTGGGAATGAGCGACACCATCCCCTCGAGCGCCAGGATCCACACGAGGAACAGCGAGATCGTCCCGGCGGCGTTGCGCATGATGTACGCCAGTCCCATGACCGCGAGCGTGCCGAGCGCGGCGTAGACGGGAAAACGCCAGAGATAGGTGAGTCCGTCACCGGAGAACGGCGTCCACGACTCGTTGCCGGACAGCGCTCCCGCCACCAGCAGCGCGACGATCACCGAGATGGCGGTGACAACGATAGACAGGATCGTGAACAGCACGGTCTTGGCGACGATCGCGGGCCAGCGCGACGGCGACGTAAGGTAGGTCGCCTTGGCGGTGTGGTAGCGGTACTCGCCGGTGACGCCGACGATCGCGGCGATCCACACCAGCAGCACCGTGAACGCGCTGACCCCGAGGATGGCGAACAGCGGGTCGCTGCCGCCACCGGCCTCGCCGGCGACCGGGTCGGTGGCGGACTGGTCGAACTGGCCGATGATCACAGCCAGCAACACGGCCAACGCGATACCGATCGCGTACAGCCAGTAGGCGCTCTTGGTGGTGGTGACCTTGATCCACTCGGACTTCAGCAGGTTCATCGGGTGGACTCCTGACCGTGGTACTCGACGTCCTGGTCGGTGAGAGCCAAGAAGGCCTCCTCCAGCGACGCCCGCTTCTCGTGCAGTTCGTGGACGGTGATGCCCAGACTGGCGGCGAGGTCGCCGACCTGGGGGGCCCGCAGGCCGTCGATCAGGAACACGCCCTGCTGCGGGTCGAACGTGGCCTGGACGTTCTCGGAACGCGCGGCCCGGGTGAACTCGTCGACGTGCGGCGTGCGCAGGATGACCGAGGACTTGGCGGCCGAGAGGAACTCCTCGACCGAGGTCTGCGCGCGCAGCTTGCCGCGGCCGATCACCACCAGGTCCTGGGCGGTCTGCGCCATCTCCGACAGCAGGTGGGAGGACACGAGCACCGTGCGCCCCTCGGCGGCGCGGGCGTGCATGAAGCGCCGGATCCACAGGATGCCCTCGGGGTCCAGCCCGTTGACGGGCTCATCGAACAGCAGTACCTCGGGATCACCGAGCATGGCGGTGGCGAGTCCCAGGCGCTGACGCATACCGAGCGAGTACCCGCCCACCTTGCGGCCGGCGACGTCGCTCAGACCCACCAGGGAGAGCACCTCGTCGACGCGGGTCGCGGGCAGGCCGGCCGCGGCGGCGATCATCTTCAGGTGCGCGGCGGCGGAACGGTTGGCGTGCGTCCAGGAGGCGTCCAGCAGACAGCCGACCGTGTGCGCGGGCTGCTCGAGATCGCGGTACGGCCTGCCGTTGACGAGCGCCTCCCCCGCCGTCGGATTGTCCAGACCGACGATCATGCGCATCGTGGTGGACTTGCCGGCACCGTTCGGGCCGAGGAAGCCGGTGACGACGCCGGGGCGCACGGTGAAGCTGAGGTCGTCGACGGCGAGGGAGCCGCCGTAGCGTTTGGTGAGATTCCGTACCTCGATCATGGCCACCAGTGTGCCTGCCGCGGCCCCGACAGCGTGTGTCCACCTACTCAGCCCGCGTACAGCTGAAGCAGGTCTAGGCTCGTGACCATGGACGATGTCACGCCCGAACCGGACCGGCCACTACCGGCGGTCCGCGCCTCGGACGCCGAGCGGGAGGCGACCGCGAAGCTGCTACAGGAGTCGTACTCGGAAGGTCGGCTGACCCTCGCCGAGTTCGACGAGCGCACCGCCGCGGCGTACGGCGCCCGGTTCCGGTCCGAGCTGCTGGAGCTGACCCACGACCTGCCGGCCGCGCACCATCAGCTCGAGTCGACGCTGGCGGAGCGGCCGCACCGCGCACCCGAACGGCGGGTCACGGGAGGCAGCGGGCCCGCCACCTCCATTGCGGTGATGGGCGGCGTGGAGCGCACCGGCTCGTGGACCCTGCCGGCCGAGCACACAGCGGTCGCGCTGATGGGCGGAATCGAGATCGACCTCAGGCGCGCGGCGCTGCAGTCCCGCGAGACCGTGATCCGGGCGTTCGCGATCATGGGCGGCATCGAGATCTACGTCCCCGACGACGTCCACGTGGAAGTCGACGGGATCGGCTTCATGGGCGGTTTCGGGGAGGAGTCGGGGCGCTGGAAGCCCGATCCCCGGCCGGTTCACCAGGCCCCGCCCGGCGCTCCTGTCCTGAGGATCACGGGTCTGGCGCTGATGGGCGGGGTCGGCGTTCGACGGGTGCCGCGCGTCGAGCAGTGATCCGGCGGGCGGAAACCCGGACGCCTCAGTCGATCGGCGGGCTGGATGCCTGCGCCCAGAAGCGCTTGGGGATCCGCCCGGCGAGGCGGGCGGCGTACCCGGCCCGGACCGCCTCGCGCATCGCGGCGGCCATGAGCGGCGGACTCTCGGCTCGGGTGACGGCGGTGGCGAGCAGGACGCCGTCGCAGCCGAGCTCCATGGCCAGGGCGGCATCGGACGCGGTGCCGATGCCGGCGTCGCAGATCACCGGCACCCCGGCGCGCTCGACGATCATCTCGAGGTTGTGCGGGTTACAGATCCCGAGCCCGGTGCCGATCGGCGCGCCCAGGGGCATGACCGCCGCGCAGCCCACGTCCTCCAGGCGGCGGGCCAGGACCGGGTCGTCGGTGGTGTAGGGGAGGACGACGAATCCGTCGTCGACCAGGTCCTCGGCCGCCTCGACGAGTTCCAGTCCGTCAGGCAGGAGCGTGCGCTCGTCGGCGATCACCTCCAACTTGACCCAGTTGGTGCCGAGCGCCTCGCGGGCCAGGCGGGCCGTCTTGACCGCCTCTGAGGCACTCCGGCACCCGGCGGTGTTCGGCAGCGGGCGGATGCCGAGCTCGCGCAGCAGCCCGAGAAGTCCGAGGCCGTCCGAGCCGAGCCGAAGGTCGACCTTGCGGATGGACACGGTGGTCAGGGCCGTTCCCGAGGCGATCAGCGCCTCACGGAGGACCTCCTGGTTGCCGGCTCCGCCGGTCCCGGTGATGAGTCGGGAGCCGATCTCCTCACCGGCGATCACCATGGGCGAGTCCATCACCGCGGTGACGTCGGGCGGATACGCGGACAACGCAGCACCGCCCTCGGGGATGCTCGCCTCACTGCGACCCCGGGCGCGGTCAGCCACCCTGGACCGCCGTGAGGACATCGACCTCCGCGCCCGCGCCCAACGGCGCCTCGTCCCACGCCGAGCCGGGCACCACCACGCCGTCGACGGCGATCGCGACGCCCTCGTCGGGCAGATTCAGGTCGGTGACGAGTGCGCGGACGGTCGCGCCGTCGGCCAAGGTGCGGCCCTCGCCGTTCACGGTGACGATCATTGGTTCTCCTGCTTCACGGTCTCGACGTACCGGGGTGGTTTCGAATTCCTCCAGCATAGTGGTCGGTGCCCGTGGCTTCATCCGCGACGGACGGGGGCAGGCGAGGCCGCCCGGGCCGCCGGCGGAACCTGTCGGCCCCCGCCTGCGCTACGACCGTCGCGGCGGTCATCGGGGTGAGGCGCGATGCCGTTGCGGCCGTGCCCGGTGGCGTGGATGAGGCGCGGGTCCGTGGAATCGGGGCCGAGGAACGGGAGGTTGTCCGGCGACATCGGCCGGAGCCCGGCGACTGCCTCTGCCAACTCGTACTCGCCGACCCCGGGGAAAATCATCTCGGCGTCGGCGAGCAAGTCGCGCACCCCTGCGACCGTGACCTGCCGATCGTCGCCGTGTTCGTATTGCGTGGCCCCCACGACCAAGCCGCCGTCGCGTGGGACCAGGTACAGCGGCCACCCCCGCACGAACGCCCGCACCACCCCGCGCGGTGGGTCCTCGCAGCCGGGCCGAGCACGCAGACGGAGAACGGCGCACCTGCGGTGGCGCAGGCAGCAAACTAGGGCCAGCCGGTCGTCTTCGGCAACGTCTCAGATCGCGACATCGCTAGGACGCCAACGCCTCGATCTCGAGATCTGCTCAGGAGCCCACGCCGCGCGCGGGCCCCTGAAACTCTTATTGTCACAGCTGGCGGCGGGCCAGGCTGAACACCTGTCCCGTCGGCCCTCGAGAGGGCATTCCGGCGAGCCACCCGACAAGTGCTGCCACCTCCTTGGGCTCCTTTACCCGTTCGACCGCCGACAATGGTGGCGGCTCGCCCACAGTGAAGTTCGCCCGCGTCAAGTCTGTGAGCACCGGGCCCGGCACGACCTCGTTGATGTCGATGCCGTCAGCGGCCAACTCCTGAGCGAGGACGCGAACGATGTGGGCTGCCCCGGCCTTGGCCACCGCGTACGCGGCGACGCCGGAAATCGGAACGTGCCCCGTGCCGGAACCCACCACCATGATCTTTCCGCCACCGACCTCCCGCATGTATGGGACTGCGTGTCGAACGCTGTAATAGACACTGTGGACGTTGAGGTCGATCACGGACCGCCAGTCTTCCGGCGTGGTGTCCATGAGCGAGAGGTCCGCCACGCCGCCGCCGGCATTGCAGACGAGAACGTCGAGTCGGCTGAACCGATCTGCCGCGGCATCCATAAGTGCCATACACTCATCGTCGGAGGTCACATCTGTCTCCACCACCAGGGCTTCGCCACCGATCTCCTCGACTGCGACGGCCACTTCGGCCAGTTGGTCCGTAGATCGCGCTGCGAGGACGAGGTCGTGGCCGCGGCGGGCCAATTCGACCGCCGAAGCGCGGCCGATACCTCGCCCTGCACCGGTCACGACCGCGACCCTCCGATGACCTCCGGAGCTGCCCCCGCTCACAGGGCGCCCGAACGAAGAACGGTGGTTACAATCCTTCTCCGGCTCCGCCGGGATCGCACCGTTCTCAGGGACAACGTCGAGACCGCGAGCGACCGTCTCCTTGGGCAATTGGACCTTGACACCGCGGGCGAGCTCCGCCCGCGCGGCGCCCCTGACCCCCTCAACCTCGAGGTCGACGTCTTTCGTGAGGGGGCATTCACCTTGCCCTCCCCTCAGGAGAGGCTTTCAGCTCGACGAGCTCCGCGTCGGCGCCACACACCCCCCGCGCGACCTCGAGGCCCTCCTCGATCCGGACCTTGGTGGCAGCGAACCCCGCCGAGCACGCTTCACCGAACAGCTCGGACTCCTGGGTGAGGTTGACAAGCATCTTGACCTGACCGTCACCGAGCAAATCCTGCGCGACGAATGGCAAGCTGTGGAGTACTCCGACCTGCGCGGGCGCGAAGGCGGTCACCGCGGACGGGCAAACCCCCGCCGGTACTAAGTCGATCGTCGCCAAACCGAGACTGGCCTCAATGACCCCTTCTTCAAGAACCAAATCGCTGACTCCGCTAACGGTGATGTCCCCCATCTGGCAACCCTCCATCGCCCCAAAAGGCTCGCTGAGCGATCCCAACCCCTCGTATCGGGGCCGACCCGACGCCGACCCGACGCGTAGGGCGAAGCACATATGGTTCGGCTTCCCACATAAGGGCCGCACGGATCGCTTCATAGTTGTTCGTGGTGTGAGCATCCGACAAACTAACTCGTGTTTGCAGGCCGACCCGGTGTCGGCGCCGCCGGAAGCATCAACTATAGCCTCGTTGTCTACATAGCCTCGTTGTCGCAGTACTGTTATGTGCCGCTTCCGTTCGCGTGTGAGCTTCAGAGAAGTTCATGCCTACTCATCCCGCAACCTTGACGGCGGCTACTGCATTATCGCGATAGCGACCGAGGCGACGTCTAGATCCGCCAGGCGCGCCGACCAGCGAGGCGGTGAGCTCTTCGGTCCGACTGCCCGCATCATCCCACGCCCCGCGGCCGGTTTGGCTTCCGGTCCGCAAACACCCGCCCTGCCGGTGTAGCGCAAACCAGCAGCAATCCGATCTGGGGCGTTCCCGCACGGCCACACGGTGCCGGAGTAGTTCATCTCCGAATAGTAGATTGGCGGGAAGTGCATCGCGAATCGGGGTTTGTCCAGTTGAATATTGGTACTTTGATGTTCTTGGCCACCGTAGCTGTGACAGATTACGTGCACGTTCAAATGGTCGGGGATCTAGCCCTCGATCTTTGTCGGGGACTTTTTTGACCTTCACCGCTCGGCGATGGGCGGAGGCGATCACCTTGCCGTCAGCTAGGTTCAGCGGGCTCGGCGGCGCCGTTTCGCACATAGTCGCGGGCGCGCACCCCGGCCACCCTGGGCGCATCCGGCATCATCGGGAGCGTAGGCTGGGACCTGGCCGAGGATAGCGCCTGACTCTTCTCGTCCACACTGAGCTCGGTCGAGCGGTGCTTCAACCTGCGACTTGCCCCACCCTCTGACCACCGCTCAGCCCAAGCGCCGGGGAAAGACTCCCGCGCCTCAGTCAACAATCGGAAAGTAACCCCGCCATTAATTTGGACCGAGAGCGCCGCGAAGACCCGCGACTCACTCGACGACGTTCTACACGAACTACCGGCGCAGGACATTGGAACGCTCGGGGTCAGGCTACGGGACGAACCCCGCGAATAGCGGTAGAGAATCTCGCCCAGTCCTATGGAGAGCCAGTACAATAGAGGTATGGTTGATCAGCCCTGTTGCGCTCCGAGCGCGGACCCGGCACCTGGTGCCAAGAATGAGCACCCCGCCTCGTCATCTGCTTCGCGACGCAGTACCCGTGGCCAAGTGCGTATTTCCGGAGGCGAGTTCCGGATGGGCGATTCTTTTGACGAGGGATACGCCGCGGACGGCGAGACCCCCGTCCACCGAGTCAGCATAGCGGATTTCCTGATGGATTCAACCGCCGTATCCAATTCGCAATTCGCAACGTTCGTCAAGGACAGCGGTTACGTCACAGAGGCGGAGAAGTTAGGTGTTTCAGCGGTCTTCCATCTTGCCTTCCATGGCAGGCCGGCCGACGTGCTAAACCGGGTAACCGGTGTGCCGTGGTGGTTGGCAGTGCGAGGGGCGTGTTGGCGTCGCCCGGAAGGGCCGGGATCAGATATTTCCGGCCGCCAAAACCACCCCGTCGTGCATGTCACCTGGCGGGACGCGATGGCATATTGCGCGTGGGCCGGAAAGCGATTACCCACTGAGGCGGAATGGGAATACGCTGCCCGCGGCGGTTTGCGAGACGCCCGGTTCCCGTGGGGCGACGAGCTCACTCCTCGGGGTAAGTGGCGGTGCAACATCTGGCAAGGGACCTTCCCGCAACACAATACGGTCGAGGATGGCCACCTCACCACAGCGCCGGTCAAGACGTTCCGCCCCAATGGATACGGCTTATACCAGATGGTCGGGAACGTATGGGAGTGGTGCGCAGACTGGTTTGATCCGTCGTATTATCAGAACTCGCCTACCGACAATCCACGAGGCCCTGAGACGGGGCAGGCGCGCGTGATGCGGGGCGGCTCCTACTTGTGCCACCATTCGTATTGCTATCGCTACCGAGCATCGGCCCGGTCCTCGAACACCCCTGATTCGGCATCGTCGAACATCGGCTTCCGCTGTGCCAACTCCGCTTAAATGCGCAGCATCCCGGGGAGGCCGAGGTAGCTCATGCCGGCAGTGCGCGCCCGACCCGGAAAGTGGTCGACGGCCCAGCTGCCACGCAGTGGCGCGCGAGCCGAGACTGGCGGATCAACTAAGCGCCCCCCCTTGGCTGTGATCTGACGGGACGGGTCTATCCATGTTCCGGTCTGCTGCGATGTGGTCTGTTGGTGATTTTCCGAGCTAATCCTCGAGCCGCCGAAGGAGGGTTTCGTGCGTAGGCGTGAGAATGCGGATGCCTTCCTGAGCTGGCAGGATACAACGTACTTAAGGACCGTTTCGCCCAGCCGCCCCGAGCGAGGAGCCCGCGCTGGCGGCGCAGGCCGCGTCCGAGTCTTCGGCCTGGGGCAGTATGTACCCGCCGACCGGGCCACCTGTACGTCCGCATGGGAACGATGCCCACCGTTCCTGCAGTTCCCGCCCACGCTGCGGCGGGTCACCTACACAACCAACTCGATCGAATCGCTGACCTTCCAGCTGCGCAAGGTCACCAGGAACCCCGGGCACTTTCCCACACTGAATCGACTGTCAAGCTACTGAGGCTGGCGATCCGCGACATCGAAGACCGCCGAGCCCACGAACGCGCAGCCGAAAAGGACGGGCCCGCCGGACAACGACGAGCCTGGAGCCCGTCCAGCACAATTCGACTCCCTGACGCCGCCGGGCAGATAGGACCACACGTGCCGCCGAGTACGGGCACGTGCCACCTAGATCTACCTGCGCTTGCCGGCGGTGACCTCTGAGTGCATCGTGATGGAGAACATGGAACCTCTGGCAAGTCCCAGTTCCCCCTCCCAGGAGCCACTTCGGTGTATCAGCACCCGGCAATCCGCAGATCCCCGCGAATCACCGGGGCGAGTCGGGCAGAATTCCCTGACGTTGATTTCGGCAGCGATCTGCTTCAGTTGGACGCCAGGCTCACGGCCCTGGCAACACGAACAACGTCGTCACGAAACTCCTCTGGCACGGCTTCGGCGCTGTGCGCACCATCTCCTGCAGCACCTCGCAGCCGCATCTATTAGATGCCATTTCTTGTGCGGCAGTTCCAGCTGCACGGGAACGCCCTCGGTTTCGCTATCTCGGCCGCCGCAGCTCCAGGTCATTCATCCACTCCGACGGGCTCCAACCAATCAACGCGGTCTGGCCTGAGTTGCACATGTTGACGGGAGTTTTCTCTTCGTGCAGGTGATCGTTGCTGGTAGTGGCGTCGGTGACTGCGGATTCTAGGCACTAATTCGGTGGTCTATCGTCGCGGTGTGAGCCCGTGGGTGCGGAAGGTCAGGACGGCGTCGGGTGCGACGGCGGTCCAGATCGCCGAGTCGGTTCATGGTCGGCGCCGCATCGTCGAGCACATCGGGTCCGCGCACACCGAGGGCGAGTTGGCGGCGTTGATCGCGGTGGCGAGGGGCAAGATCTCCGCTGGCCAACAGCCCCTAGACCTCGGGCTGGAGTCGGAGGCACAAGTGAGAGCCGGTGGGGATGCGGTGGTGCGCCGGCACTCCAGCGAGCTGCTGTGGCGCACGTTGACCAGCACTTTCGACGCTCTCGGCTTCGATGCCGTTGCCGATGAAACGTTCCAGGCGCTGGTGTGTGCGCGCTTGGTTGAGGCGACGAGCAAGCTGGATACGATCCGCGTCCTGGAGGACATCGGGATCGACCCTCCAGATCGCAACACGATCAACGCGAGTCTGGCTCGCTGCGTCGAGCGCGATTACCGCACCGTGCTGGCGACCGCCTGCTGGAAGCATGTCACCGCCGCCGGCGGCCCGGGCGCCGCCCTGGTGCTGTACGACCTGACCACGTTGTACTTCGAGGCCGAGAAGGAAGACAGCCTGCGCAAGGTCGGCATGAGCAAGGAACGCCGCGTCGACCCACAAATCACCGTCGGTCTGCTGGTGGCCCGCGACGGGTTCCCGCTGGATATTCACGTGTTCGGAGCCTGTCATGATTTCTGTGTATGCGGGTGGTCAGAGGTAGGGGTTGATGCGGTCTGGATAGGCTGCCGCCAGCTGGGCGAGGGCTTGCTTCCAGTTGGTGGTCACCTGGCCTTCGACGAGGCGGCCTGAGGCCCGTCGTTGCCCGGCGGGCTTGCCCTTCTCGGCGGCGCGTTCGCGGGCCCTTCGGTCTTCGATGTTGCAGATCGCCAGCCACATCAGCTTGACCGCCGATTCGGTGCTCGGGAAATGGCCGCGGTTCTTGGTGACCTTGCGCAGCTGGAAGTTCAGCGACTCGATCGAGTTGGTGGTGTAAATGACCCGCCGCAGCATTGGCGGGAACTGCAGGAACGGGGTGAATCGCTCCCACGCCGCGGTCCAGGTCGCCACGGTCTGCGGGTACTTGGCGCCCCAGTCGAAGGACTCGAACTCGGCCAGCGCCGCCAGCGCGGTCTCCTCGTTCGGGGCGGTGTAGATCTTCTCCAGCTCGGCGGCGACCTTCTTGCGATCGCCGTAGGAGACGAACCGCATCGAGGCCCGGATCAGGGGCACCACGGAAGGTCTGGACCATCGAGTCGGGCCAGGTCGCCTCGATCGCCTCCGGCAACCCCTGCAGGCCGTCGCAGCACACGATGAGCACGTCACGCACACCGCGATTGGCCAGGTCAGCGCACACGTGGGCCCAGAAAGAGGCGCCCTCGGTGTCTTGGACCCAGATCCCCAGCACGTGTTTGACGCCCTCGAGGTCGACGCCGACGGCGATGTAGGCCGAGCGGCCCACCACGCGGTGGTCTTGGCGGACCTTGATCCGGATGGCATCGAGGTAGATGACCGGGTAGAACTCCTCCAGCGGCCGGTTCTGCCACTCCAGGACGGCGTCGGCCACGGCGTCGGTGATCGCCGAGATCGTGCCCGCCGGCAGCTCCACGCCGATCGTCGTGGCCAGATGATGTTCGATCTCGCGGACGGTCATGCCGCCCGCGTAGAGGCTGATGATCATGTCGTCCAGTCCGTCCAGACGGCGCTGGCCCTTGCGGATCAGCCGCGGGGTGAACGTGCCCGCCCGATCCCGGGGAACGTCGATGGTGAACGAGCCGACCTCGGACTCGATCGTCTTCGAGGTGGTGCCGTTGCGGGCGTTCGGGCGCTTGGCCGGTGCCGGCTCACCTTTCTCGTAGCCCAGGTGGCCGGTCAGCTCCGCCTGCAGGCCCCGCTCCAGCGTGGTCTTGAGCAACGCCGGCAACAACCCGTCGGAGCCGGTGATCTCGACCTCGCCGGAGTCGATCTTGGCGAACAGCTCGTCCAGCGCTCCGCTGGCCTGAAGTTGCGCGACGAGCTCGTTACCCGTGGTCGATGAAGCGCCTCTTTCATCGGTCATGGTCATCTCTTGCTGCGTGTCCTTTCAGCACGGCTTACACAGAAAATTAAACACGCCCCGTGTTTTCGAGGGCAACAAGGCCGAGACCAAGACGCTGATCCCGGTGATCACCGCCTTCCAGCAGCGCCACCAGGTCAGCGACATGGTCGTCGTCGCTGACGCGGGCATGCTCTCGGCGGCGAACCTCAATGCCCTGGAGGATGCCGGGCTGTCGTTCATCGTCGGCTCTCGCACTTGAAAAGGCACCGAAGGAGCTCGAGGACCACTTCGGCCGCCGCGGCAACGCCATCGCTGATGGCGAGGTCGTGGAGTTGACCCGCCCGATGGGGGCAGGGTCGGGATCGGCGAGAGCGGCGCGTGGTGTGGCACTACAAGTGGGAACGCGCCCAGCGAGATCGGCGCACTCTGAACGCACAGATCGACCGTGCCCAGCGGGTTGCCGACCGGTCCGAACCGCTCAAGAAGCAGGGGTTCGTCAAAATCACCGGCCAAACCGTCGCCCTGGACGAGGCGCTCATCGAACGGGCACGTCAAGCGGCCGGCTACAAGGGGTATGTCACCAACATCGACCCGAAGATCATGGATGGCCACGCCGTCGTGGCGGCGTACCACGACCTGTGGAAGGTCGAGCAGTCCTTCCGCATGGCCAGGTCCGATCTCAAGGCACGGCCCGTCTTCCACCGCACGCGCGACTCAATCGAAGCGCACCTGACCATCGTCTTCGCCGCCCTCGCTGTGGCTCGCTACCTGCAGAATCGCACCGGAATGTCGATTAAGAAGATCGTGCGGGCCCTCCGCCGGATCCACACCGTCGTCATCGACGTCGACGGCCACGAACTCACCGCCCGCACCCCGCTCGACGACGACACCCAAGCCATCATCGAGACGCTAGGCGCCAGGCACTAAACGTGTGCAAGTCAGGTCTGGGTCCGGAGAAACGAGCATCCCCCGACGGAGCCAGGGCCGGACAATATGCTCGGCTCCCAAGTTGCGCGGTGGACTGGCTGCAGGCGGAGGGGCACTCAGACGAGTACGCACCCGCGCGAAACTGTGACCCTTGACACTTACGCGAACATGACTACAGTTAGTGCAACTAGATGTGGCCCAGACCACGCCGACCGACCCCAGACACCCGGGAGAGCTGATGTCACAGACCCAGCAGCCAGAATCTTGTCCGCACGCCCTAGGTGACGCTCACGTGCCGCAAGCCCTCACCTTGCCCCTCGAGGTCGGCGAGTGCCCGGTAGGTGGTTCTCGCGAGATGCTGGCCCTGCAATCCCGGACCCCAGTCGCACGCGCAGCGATGCCTGACGGGCAACCGGTATGGCTGGTGACCGGCTATGACGAGGTGCGGGCCGTTCTCGGCGACCGCCGGTTCAGCTCGGTGTCCAGCAAGCCCGGATACCCGACGGCCGGCGGCTTCGGTCTCGCGGGCAGCGTACTCAATCGAACCATGCAGCGTCACGATCCGCCCGAGCACACTCGGATGCGGCGAATGATCGCGCGTGAGTTCACGCCCGCGCGGGTAGCAGGGTTCCAACCCATCATCGACAAAGCCGTCGAAGATGTTCTCAAAGAGGTGTGCGCCTCTGGCGAGGACGTCATCGAATTTAAGAAGCAGATCGCGGAGGAGGTCCCCGCCAGGGTCACCGACGAGATCATGGGCATCCCCGAGGACGAGCGTGCGTTCTTCAAGGAGGCTGCAGCCGCACTCTTCAACGTGCACGACAGCGCTGAGCAGTACCTCGAGTCAGAGACCCGGGTGGCAGACTACATCCGCTCATTGATAACGACCGGCCGTGCGACGCCCGACGGACTCGTAAGCCGGTTGGCCAAAAACTACTCCGGATCCGAGCACGCCTCGGAAGACGAACTGGCGGCGTACATCATGCACCTGGTGGTCGCCGGTCACGAGACCACAACAAATCAGATGACCCTGGATATGTGGTCCCTGCTCAATACCGAGCCGCCGGAGGGTCGCAGCCTCGATTCGCTGACGCGGGCCGAGTGGTTGGACGTGATCGACGAACTGATGCGGTTCCACGCGATCGTACGCGGCGGCCCTCGCCGGGTCGCGGTCGAGGACATCACGGTCGGAGACGTGACCATTAAGGCCGGCGAAGGTGTCCTTACCTCCATCTGGACGGCTAACCACGACCCGTCGGCCTTCGACGACCCTGAGTCGTGGAGCTGGTCTCGAGACGAGCGCCAGCCGGAACACCTCGGCTTCGGACACGGCCTTCACCAGTGCCTCGGCCAGTACCTCGCCCGCGAGGAGCTCGCCACGGTGTTCACTGAGTTCTTCGGACGTTTCCCCGCGGCAACCTTGAGCGAGGGCGAAGGCGCTGCCGTCTTCGGATCGGATTCCACCAACTACGGGATGCACTCGTTGCGGGTACAGCTCAATCGGTCGAAGCGGAACGAGGACTCTCAGGAGCATGGACACTGACATGACTGAGGACATGATCGACGTACTCGTCATCGGGTCCGGCGCCGCTGGCCTGGCAGCGGCGATCTCGGCCGTGGAGGCAGGGGCGCGTAGCGTCGTCGTCGCGGAGTCAGAGGCTGTCGTCGGGGGATCATCCCGTCTCTCTGGCGGTCTCGTCATGGGCGCTGGTTCCCGCTTTCAGAAGGCGGCGGGAATTGATGACTCCGCTGACTTGATGTTCGCCGATTACATGGCCCTCAACTACTGGGACGTGGACCCGGGTCCGGTGCGTCGCCTGGCGGAACGCTCGGGCGCCACCGTCGACTGGGTCGCCGATCTGGGGGTGCGCTTCTTTGATGACCTGGTCTTCGGAGGCGGCGAGAGCCAACCCCGCGTTCACGTGCCGGACGGAGGGGGCCAGCACGTCATCGATGTCCTGCTAAGCACGTGCCGTCGGTCTGATTCGATAGACATTGCGCTCGGCCTCCGCGTCGACCGGCTCCTCGTCGAGAACCGACGCGTGGTCGGGGCAGCCATCGCTGATGACGAGATTCGAGCCGGAGCAGTTGTCGTGGCGACTGGCGGCTTTGGAGCAAATGAGGCGTTGCTCGCGCAGCACTTCCCTTCCGCCGGCAAGGTCCCGGGTGCGTGGTACATCGGCGCTGACGGATCACGGGGCGACGCGATCGAATGGGCGTCCGACGTCACGGCCCAGATGGCCGGCGACAATCGGGGGTTACGGTTGCTTGACCCTGGATTCGTTCGCGAACTGGAGGCGTTCTTGCCCGGGTGGCTCCTCATGGTCGATTCGACTGGGCGCCGTTTCGCCAGTGAAATCTCGCCTTACGGAATACTCGACCGCCTGATGGAAGACCGAGGCGACCGGGCCTGGATGCTGTTCGACAGCAGCAAGCTGGAGCCTGCTGCGGGGCCGACCCGGTACAAGCATCAGCTGCCTGGGTGGAAGAACCGTAGGAGCACCAACTGGGGTTCGGACATGCTGCAGGAACAGGTCGGCGCGGGTCGCGTCATGACAGCAGACACCGTGGAGGAACTGGCTCAGCGCCTGGGCCTGCCGGCCCCCGAGCTGGCGGGAACCGTCCGCCGCTACAACGAGTTCGCTCGCAACGGCGAGGACATCGACTACGAGAAGTCAGCCGAGTTCCTCGACGCACTGGACACTCCGCCGTTCTGCGCAGTGGAAGTCCGTCCACGCACGGTGTGTTGGACCGGATACGGCGTGCGTATCGATCGGGATGCCCGGGTGCTCGACCAAACCGGCGGGGTCGTGCCCGGTCTATACGCGGCTGGGGAGGTCACCGGCGGAGTCCTAGGCCGAACGTACGTAGGCAGCGGTAACGCATATGCCAACTGCCTAGTGTTCGGTCGGGTGGCGGGAGCTTCTGCAGCAGCGCTTTCGCTGACCGACGAGGTCGGTGCCGCGCGACCCCAGAGCTGACGGGGGCTAACGCCCGCGCAGTAGTTTCGCAGTGTCGGGCACCGCCCACCACATCGACCTACGCACGAGCGCGACGGGCGACCGGCGGCACCACCTTCCACGCCACGACAGGAAACCTATGAACTCTCTTCACCACCGTGCGCATGAGCTCGCAAGCACCTACGCCGAGGCGGTCAACCTCCGCGAGCCGCAGGTCTGGGCGGCGTGCTGGCACGACGCCGCCACCTGGCAGCTGGCCGATGGACGGATGCTGCGCGGCATCGACGAGATCACCCGCACCTGGCACGACGCCATGGGACATCATCGGATGGTCTTCCAGGCCCTGGCTCACGGAACCGTCCGGGAGATCGAGGGCCGTCTGACCGGCCTCTGGCACTTCACCGAGTACGCCTGGCGCGCCGATGCCGGGACGGGAGCCCTGCTACTGGCCCATTACGAGGACGAGTACGTCGAGGACGAGGACGGAGCACTGCGCTTCTCCCACCGTAGGCTCGTCCGGCACTACCACGGTTCGCCACAGCTGACTGACGCCCCGCTCCTCTGAGCCCTCTCCGCACTCTTAGCGGGAGGTATCATCGTTTCACGGACTCAATCGCGAACGCGTCCGGGGAGTACGCTAATCCGGTTGGATCGATGCAGGTTGGCTCCCGCCGGTGACTGCTGTGGTCCCCCGGTGTCAACGGGTCGATGCTGACGGCCGTTGGTTCCGAAGGAAATCGACTTCGCGTTCCAACCGGCACCGGCAACGACGCCAGGCGCCTAAAGGACCTCGCCGCGATGGAGTTCGTCGAACGCAAAGCCGACACCGCCGTGCTCGGCCCGCCCGGGGTAGTAAAGCCCCACATCGCCGTGGCGCTGTCGATGATCGCCTGCCGGGCTGGTCACTCGATCCACTACGCTGTCAAACCCCCGGGTTTTGTAGAGGGTAGTTGACCTGGCGTCGACGAGGTCGTCGACGGGCTGTGGTCGTGATTCGACGCTGCGAGCTGAGCTTCCTATTCGGCGGGTGGTACGTAGCCGATCTCGCCGCTGATCCGGTGGTGGTTGTATCCAGGGTCTTGTGGTGCGGCAGCCCGGAGAGCTAAAGCGCGTTGCGGAACCGGCCAGATTCCCGGTCGGTAACCTCTTCCTCGAGTGGCCGGTTCAAGAAGTACAGGTAACCAACCCAGTCGCGACTGCTCGGCACGGGTGGCGACGTCAGTGGCGCTGGCGGCCATGTGCGGCAGCTTGGGCAGCTTGGGGCGCTGCGCGACCGCGGTGATGCGGCTGATGACGAACTCGCTCACGAGGCCCCACCGCCACCAGCTCGTAGGACGCCAACGGCCGGCGGATATCGGATACCGGCTCGATCGAGGCCAGATACTGCGCCAGCGCCGACGATGACCCCGCCGGTCGAGCCGTGCCGAAGGCGTTTCCCAAGGAGTTCGCGCGGGCGCGATGCGGGTTTCCGCGACTCCGACGCGTCTGTGGCACGGGTTGCGAAGGACTTCGCCCATCTCGCCGTCGTGCTTCAAGCGCTGGCTAAACATGGACGACAAGAAGCCAGCCGAGCCGTCGCCAGCTGCTCGGGCGGCCAACGAGTCGGACACCCTTTGTGGCAGACCCGGCTGCGCGCGGTGGCGGTCACGATGGCACGGGAGGCGATCGGCGTGGACGCCCCGGCCTATCCCCATCAATGCCCCATAGAGGGTGAAACTCCGTGGCTGAGATCGCAAGTAACGCCCGCGTCGTTTACGGGTGTAGAGCGGCCTCCGCGTGATCCTTCGAGTCAACCGTCTAAGGAACTCTCGAGGAGTCATCGCGACGCACACCATACTGTCGACTCCCGCAGGCCTGCTTGACCAAGCCCTCGCCGACGCATACCCGGAACCGATGCGTGAGCTGACGCAGACCATGATCAACGCCCTGCTCTCAATGGCCACACCCGTCGGCACCGTCGCCGTCCCGAAGCTTCGCTCGGGCAGCTATTTTCCGGAGTGGTTGTTCGAGCGCCGCAAGCGAGCCGAGTCCGCGCCGATCACTGTCATTGCCGATTGCTACCTGGCCGGCGTGTCCACCCAGCGGATGGCCAAGCTGGTCAAGATCCTGGGCATCGACTCGCTGTCCAAGTCCCAGGACTCACGCATAGCCCGAAATCTCGACGAGCAGGTCGCCGCGTTCCGCCACCGGCGCCTGGACGAGGCCGGGCCGTTCACCTTCGTCACCGCCGACGCGTTGTCTATCAGGGTCCGAGAGAACAAGCAGGTCATCAAGGCCTCGGTCCTGCTGGCCGACGGGGTCAACAGCGACGGTCACCGCGAAGTCCTCGGCACGCAGGTAACCACCAGCGGGACCAAGGCCCCGTGGAACACCTTCTGCGCCGACCTGGTCGCCAACGGCTTGGGCAGGGTGCGGCTGGTGACCTCCGACGCCCACGCCAGGCTGGTCGAGGCAATCGGTGCGAACCCGCCCGGGGTGGGGTGGCAACGCTGCTACACCCACTACGCCGCGAACCCGATGTCCGTGTGCCCCAAGTCCATGTGGCCGGCTGTGAAGGCAACGCTGCATAGCGTGTACGACCAGCCCACCGCCACGCCGGTCTACGAGTAGTTCGACCGGCTGTTGGAGTACACCGACCGGCGACTGCCTGAGGTTGCCGAGCACCTCGGCAACGTGACGCCCGATCTGTTCCAACAATCTCACGGAACGGCTCTACCGGGAGATTCGCCGCTGTGCCGACGTCGTGGAGATTTCCCCAATCGCGACGCCATCGTCCGCCTCATCGGCGCAGTGCTGCCAGAGCAGACCGACGAACGGGCCGAGGGCCGCCGCTACCTCGGCCTCACGGTCCTCAGCCGATGCCAACTCACCCTGACCAACAAATCCGACACAAGCGCACAGGCGGAGGTAGTCGGCGACGAACCGACGCAACTTCCCGCCTGACCACCAGCGACGGGTCAGAAACGAGCTACGCCACTACTAGGGACTTGCCCCTACTCCCCTACAGGCCGCGATCAGCGATCTACACACCGCGGCCGTGACACCAACGCCCACAGGCGGGCGGGCTCGCGGCATCGAGAGGGGTGGTTGTCTCTATCTCCCCCGACACAGTGGGATGGACTATGTCGCCTGACATCAGCTACTGCTGCCCGGTCAATCGCGTCGGCCAATTCCGGAGACGATGCCGCTGCATGACGTTCGAGTGACGACCGTCTCGTCGCAGTTCCCCGACCGGGCGGCATCGCGAACAGGCGCGCTATCCCGGTGCCGCGGAGAGAAGGCGGCAGGTTCGTAATGCGCCGGCACCACGTGACCTGCCAGCCGAGTCCTGCCGCCCTCCGGACACGTCCATACCGTCCGCGCAAGAACGGCTGCCCGAATCACCACAGTAGACGCAATGTCAGCCGTGGTCAGCCAGCAGCCTGATCACTCGAGGGCCAGGCCCATCTCGATCGCCTTGGCGATCCGCTTCTCTCGAGCATTGGGGACCTCCTCGCCAGGGACCCACCTCGCCTTGTGCATGGTTCCGGTGAACGGGAAGGACCCGTGCTTCTCGAACAGCTCCCACGACACCGGCGAGCGACGGTTCACGCCTACGTCGACCCCCTGGAAGGGGAGCCAACCGGCGAAAGCCGGAAACTCGTCGCTCTGAGCCTTGGCCTCTCCGTCCAGCCGTAGAGTGACGTCCCACCGCCCGTTCCCGGAGTTGTGTACGTCCACCTCGAGCTGGTGTTCCCCCGCCGCGATGTCGACTGCGGGCAGACGGAGCATGCGACCGAAGGCGTTCTGCACAAAGTGGAGTTTCCCGTCCTCAACGTAGACGAGATATCCCCCCTCTTGGCCGCCATGAGCGAACAGCACCCCCTGATCGCTCTCCGCCAGTTGGAATGAAACCTCGACGATGAAGCTACGTTGATCAATGAGGTAACTCGATCGGTAGCGTTCCAGCGTGGGCGTCCCGGTCGCGATCGTGACGGGCAGAGAGAGAGACTCCACATCGGCCGGGCGTCTGAGGTGAGCCAGGCCCGTGCCCTCGTTCATCGGAAAAACCTGGTTACGCCACGCGGCCTCGTCCCACGCCGCCTTCAGCTCCTCGACCACGTCCGGGAACTGGTCGGCGACATCAACGCATTGGGTGGGGTCGTTCTCGGTGTCGTAGAGCTCCCACTTGTCTTCGCTCAACGGCTTCAAGCCCGTACGCTCCGGGCGGCTCCGAAACGGGCCCACTGGTTCGCGATTGGTGACGGCTTCCCACTTGCCGCGACGGTAGGCCCTGTTCCCGTTGCATTCGTAGAACTGGTCACCGTGCGTGCCCTCCGCGGCCGCGTCCCTGATCGTGGGAACGAAACTGACGCCATCCAACGGAGCGGAAACAAGCCCGTGACGATGCGTTGGAGCCTGCACGCCGACGAGTTCTAGGATAGTGGGCACAACGCCGGTGACGTGCGTGTATTGACTGCGCACCGAACTACCCGCCGGCCGCTTGAGGCCCTTCGGCCACGACATCACCATCGGGATCTGGTGCCCCCCGCGGTGTGTGGAGATCTTGTATAGCCGGAACGGCGTGTTGCACGCCATCGCCCAGCCGCGAGGATAGTGCGGCCACGTCCGGGGACCGCCGATGAGATCCTGCTCGTAGGCCAGCCAGTCCTCGTCACGGCCGGCGCCATCAGTCTGGGACGTGCGGAAGTACGCAGTGGTTCCCGCGTCATGACCTTCACGTGACGCCCCGTTGTCACTGAGGAACAGGAAGATCGTATTGTCCCACTCGCCCATTTCTTCGAGAGTCTGACGCAGACGGCCCGTGCTCTCATCGATGGATTCGACCATGGCCGCGTAGATCTCCATGTACCGGGCGAAGAGCAACTGCTCGCGCTCGCTCAGCTCGTCCCACGCGCGAACGTCCTGCTCGTCCTCGTAGTTGCGCGGCGGTAACTGTGTGCCGGGGGGCATCACCCCCAGCTCTTCCTGACGTGCGAGCCGCTCTTCACGGATTCGGTCCCAGCCCGCCTCATACTTTCCACGGTGCCGCAGCAGGTCTTCCCGCTTCGCGTGCAGCGGCGCGTGGACGGCCCCGTGGGCGTAATACATGAAGAAGGGCTTGTCCGGCCGGGCCGCCTTCGACTCGCGGATCATACGGATCGCGCGATCGGTGAGGTCGTCGGTCAGGTAGTAGTCCTCGGGGTACTCGTCCACGTCCACCACGCTGTTTCCCTCCACCAGACGGTGGGGGTGGTGGAAATTGGTCAAGGCTTCGAGAAATCCGTAGTACTGGTCAAAGCCCCGCTGGAGCGGCCAGGACCGTCGGTCTCCCGCTTCGGACAGGTCGGTGTCCTTAGTGAGGTGCCACTTGCCGACCATCATCGTCGCGTACCCGTTTTCGCGAAGCATTTCGGCCAGCGTGCTCTGATGATCGGGCAGTTCCGATGCGTATCCGGGGAAACCCGGGTCGATGTTGCTCACCATCCCGACGCCGGCAGCGTGCGCGTTCTTTCCGGTCAACAGTGCCGCTCGGGTCGGCGAGCACAGGGGCGAGACGTGAAAGTCAGTGTATTGGACCCCCTCCCGGCTCACCCGATCAAGGTGTGGCGTCGGAATCTCCGACCCGAAGCAACCGATGTCCGAGTAGCCCACATCGTCGGCCAGCATGATCACGACGTTCGGCGCCCCCGCCGGAGCTTCGGGCCGACTCGGCCACCACGGTGTGGAAGCGGCGAAAGTTCTTCCGACAGTGCCCTCGAAACCCTCATAGCTTCCTCGCGCACCGGAGCCTCCGTTGTCCGGGCGGGGGGCAGCGGGCGCGGATGCCGCGGTGTTGATGTCTACCATGCAATGGCCTCCAGTCGAGTGCGAGGGTGACACACCGGTGGGCCACCTCTTTATAGATCCACTGTATTGAAACTCACATACTTTAGTACGTCAAGACTATGTAGCCACCCCTGACAGGCCGACTTCCGCACGTCGTAGCCGCCCACTGCCCCCCGCGTAGGAGGAGGAAGCGCGCCTCATGCCCTTCGACGCGGCGAGTCACCTGCCGCCTGGAGCGCAGACATCCCGAGTGTGACGGTGATGCCATGGTCGGCGAGACCGCACGGCCAGCCGGCCACAGACGGACCGGCTGGCCGAGAGGCCGTTGAACGGCAAGGCGATGCACACCCGATGGCGCGGATTCCAGGTAGCCGATGACGATAACGCGACCCTCGCCGACACGAAGTTCGGAACCGCGGCACCGCCAGGGTGACGAGCCGGCCTCCCTGTCATCGAGTACAGAAGTGACGTCCCATATGGGAGCCGCGCCCGCCCAGGACTGCTGCGCCTGGTTGGTCATCGCCAGCACGTCCGCCCGGGACGTGCAGCGTCGCTTAGAGCGTGGCGTCGACCTCGGATAATTGCTCGTCCGTCAGTCGCCACGATGCGGCCGCGACGTTGGACTCCACTTGGCGCACCGACGTCGCGCCTGCGAGTACCGAAATTACCGCCGGCTGGCTTGCGATCCAGCCGAGCGCCAGGTCGACGATCGATCGGTCGTAGCGCGCGGCCACTTCACTCAGCCGCTCGACTCGCGCCAGGCGCTCCGGAGTGGCGATGTCGGAGAAGTAGCTCCAGTTGGCCGCCCGCGAGTCCGCCGGCGGCGGGGCGTCCGCCCGGTACTTGCCCGTCAGTACACCCGAGGCCAGAGGGAAGAAGGGCACGATGCCCAAGCCGAGCTCCTGGGCGGTCGGGACATCCTCTTGCTCTACCCCGCGCTCGAGCAAATTCCACTGGACCTGGCTGGCCACGAACCGCGGCAAGTCGGCGTCGGTGGCCACCTCGATCGCCTCCCGCACTTGGCCACTGGAGAAGTTCGAGCACGCGACATGACGCACCTTGCCCTGCTGCACTAGCTCGTCAAGCGCTCGCAGTGTCTCCTCGATCGCGGTCGATTCGTCCGGGAAGTGGACGTAGAAAAGGTCAATCCGATCTGTGCCGAGTCTCTCGAGGCTGGCCTCGCACGAGTCGCGCACAACCTGCGCCGAGGTGCCCCCACCGTCGGGCGCGTTCTTCATTCCGAATTTTGTGGCTATGACTGCCTCGTCACGACGAGACCCTAGGGCCCGCCCGAGGAGGCGCTCCGAGGCCCCTGCCCAGTAGCTGTTCGCCGTGTCGAAGTGCGTGATGCCGGAGTCAAGTGCGGCTCGAGTCACCTCAGTTGCGCCATCCTGGTCGAGTCGTGGGCCGAAATTATTGCAACCCAGCGCCAGTACCGAGACTTCGAGGTCGGTGGCCGGGAATAGTCGCATCTCCATGAGTAGGTCCTTTCGTCGTCCCGACACGCCGCCGGGAACACGGGTCGTTTAGGTCAATGGCCCGGTGCGCCCCGGGGCTCCATCGATTTCGTGGGAGGGGCCGCACCCTCCGCGGGCGAGGCCCTCCGGGGAGAGCGCCACATCTCGGCCGCGCCGGGGCCGGTACACTGCTCCGATACGGTCTCAGTGAAGTGCTCCAGCGGCACCAGTTCGTCGCCACCCGGTCGTCGTGCGGGGCCGCGTACCCCCGTCGCCACGGTCCCAGCCAGAACCGGCGGAAACGTGGCACGACATCACGTCGAGGTCCAGACGCGGCTCACGATGACTGGCCACCCTTCCCCTCGTAGTGGCGAGCCGGAAGCGAACGCTACAGGGGGCAACACGCATAGACCGGGTGTTGGCCCACGTGGCCAGGCCGGGCACGCTCGCGCACCGAGTGATGAGCGGGGTGCTCTCGACGCGGTCGTCCACGATGCCGAAGAGGACCTGCTCATGATCCATGACTCGTCGACTACCGCCTGCAACGCTCACGCCGCCTCCATTCCTGGGTGTGTCCGCCAACACTAAACAGTTACTAGAGGATGTCAATACTTAGATGGCCGGAGGAGCGCGAGAAGCTCTTGACCGATCGACTCTTTAGTGTACCTTGACTAAAGTAAGTACGAGGAGGTGCTCAAATGGGCGCAGGGCGATCATGTGACGATAGGCCCCGGAGCTTGGCAGGCCGCCTCCGCCGCGGTCGTGCGCCCTCGCGACACCATCGGGCCATCCGGGCCGTCAACGCTTACGGCGAAGGGCCCGCCGCGGCGTGCTCGGTTCGCACGCCGCCGGGCGCGCTCGGCCCGGTGCGAGCAGCTGTTCAGCCCCCGGGCCATAACCTCGTCGGTACTACGGACGGGAACCCACGAGACATCGGAGGCGAACGAGTCCTCGGGTTGCCCGCCGAGCCGCGCATCGGCAAAGACCGCCCCTTCACCTACACACGCCGCGACTGATCTCTGGCCACAAAGAGGAGGAACGAATGATCCGCACCCATGATGAGGTCGAGCTCGACACAGTCGTGCGCTCGAAGGAGGTGCTCACAGACGGGGTGGTCTCACTTCTGCTCGTGCGCGCCGATGGCGAGAGCATGCCCGCCTGGACCCCGGGGGCACACATCGATATCGAGCTCGCCGACGGCATCGTGCGGCAGTACTCGCTCTGCGGCGAACCCGATGATCTGTCCAGCTGGCGGATCGCCATCCTGCGCGAGCCCGAGTCCCGCGGCGGCTCTCGATTCATCCACGACGAGTTGAGCGCCGGCGACCGCGTACGCGTCAAGGGGCCACGAAACCACTTCGTACTCGAGACGTCCTGCCAGAGCATCCTGTTCATCGCCGGTGGGATCGGCATCACCCCGATCCGCACGATGGTCGAGGAGGCCTCGCGAGTCGGGCTCGACTGGAATCTCGTCTACGGTGGACGCAGTCGGTCGTCGATGGCGTTCGCCGACGAACTCGTCGAACGACATGGTGAGCGCGTGCGACTGCTTCCCCACGACGAAGCCGGACTGCTCCCCCTGGCCGAGCTCCTCTCCGACGTGGTGCCCGATCGACTGGTCTACTGCTGCGGCCCTGAGGCTCTCATCTCAGCGGTCGAGGACGGCGTGCGCCACTGGCCGGCCGGCACGCTCCGGATGGAACGTTTCAGCCCGCGCCAGGAGGAGATCGGCGAACAGACGTCGTTCGAGATCGAGATCGGCTCCACCGGCCAGATCGTCACCGTCGACGAAGACACCTCAGCCCTCGACGCTCTCCGAGAGGCCGGTTTCGACATCGACGTCTCGTGCACCGAAGGCGTCTGCGGGACCTGCGAGACAGGGGTGCTGAGCGGCATCCCCCTACACCTGGACTCCGTACTCACCGACGACGAACGGGAAGCAAACGATACTATGTTCCCATGCGTCTCTCGCGCGAAGAGTGAGCGACTCACGCTCAACCTGTGAAGCCCTCTCGATAGTGCCTCGTGTATTAAGCAGCTTGAGGCGCACCTGGGATCGTGAACAGCCGCTTGATTCGAAGGGTCAAAATGTCCTTCGCTACCTTGGGACACGATCGCGTCGGAGTCGCGGAAAACCCAGATCACGTCCTTGCGGAACTCCTTGGGAAACGCCTTCGGGACGGTACACATTCTTCCATCGTCGATACCCTTCGACGCAAATGTCACCTATCCGTGCAGCAGTCCCGACAGTGAACGAGCCGACCTCGGACTCGATGGTCTTCGAGAGGGGCCGTTTCGGGGCGTTCGCTTGGCCGGTGCCGGCTCACCCTTCTCGTAGCCCAGTTGGCCTGTCAGCTCCGACTGCAGACCCGCGTCAACGTGGTCTCGAGCTAGGCAGGCAGCGGCCCGTCCGAGCCGGTGATCTCATCCTCGCCGAATCGATCTTGGCGAACAACTCGTCCAGCGCTCCGCTGGCCTGAAGTGAGCGACGAGCTCATTGAACCGCCCCAGGTTTCCCGCCGCTCCCTATGTGCGTTGCAGCTCTCGGTTGAAAGCGGCGCAGTAGCTTTGCTCGAACTCGCCCGGCTGGACGTAGCCCAGGCTCGAGCGGAGCTGGCCCTTGTTGTACCACTCGACCCAGCCGGCGGTCGCGTACTCGATGTCGGCGAGCGACTTGTACGGCCCGTCGCGGAAGATCGACGAGCGGATACACTGGGCCGCCTTGTACAGCCCGTTGATCGTCTCTGGGCGCGTTGTCGTAGGGGTCGCCGACGCTGCCGTTCGATGGTTCCATCCCCTCGAGGGCGAGGCGTGCGGTGAACGCTACAGAGGTGTATTGGCTGTCCGCATCGCAGTGGCTGATCATTGACTTCGACTCGACGGGGGCCCTCGCGGTCGCGTTGTCATAGCGCAACCCGTAGCGGCGTCACCACCGGATCCGTGGCCATGGTGGTGTCTGCGTTCTAGGCGACGAGGCGCTGGGCGGAAACTCGGGCGGTGAACGCCATGTAGGTGAAGCCGGCCCACGTTCGGACGTAGGTGAAGCCAGCGCCCCACACACGGTCGGGGCGAACAGAGGTGAAGTCCCGGTCCAGCAGGTCCGGCTTTCGCACAGCGTCCGGAGCTGGAGCGGTCGTGTACACCTTTTTGGCCCTGGTCACATCGAATAGACCTAATATGCGTATCGCGCGGTCCACCGCCCCGGGACTCGCTGTGGTCATGTGAGGGACCCCTTTCGGAAAGCAGGGTTCTGACGATCGGGTAGCGCGAGTATGAGCATCCGATAGCGGTGCCAGTCACCGTGTGTTCGTGTCGGTTCTACGCGTGGCAACTGGGCTGCGCGTGTTTCCGAACAGGAGGCACGGTGACTGATTGCCGATTGGTGATGTCGCTACTGCTGCAGGACAGGTCCTACCGGGACATCGAGGCGATCGCGGGTTGCTCGCACCGCACGGTCGCGAAGGCGAAGAAGGTGTGTCGCGAGCATGGGCTGACCGCCGCCGGCCAGGTCGAGGCGCTCAGCGGCGAGGAGATCGACGCCTTGTTCGCCGACGGGCGTAAGACGCCGTCGGCGGAGTTCGTGGCCTTCGACGTGGAGGAGATGGTCAAGAGGCGCTCGGGCAAGAAGAAGCTACCGCTGCGAGTGCTCTGGGCCAACTACCTCGACACCGGCGGCACGCCGGGGCAACGGCACTACAGCTATCAGCGGTTCTGCCAGATCATCGGCGAGTACGTCGAGGTAAATCAGCTGACGATGAGGATCATGCACGTGCCCGGGCACACGATGCAGGTCGACTGGGCGGGCACGAAGATGGCGATCTTCGACCCCGTCACCGGCGCTAAGACCACAGTGTCGGTGTTTGTGGCCACGCTGCCGTACTCGGGGATGGTCTTCGCCTGCGGCTGCGTGGACGAGAAGATGCCGAGCTGGCTCGATGCCCACCTTCTGGCCTTCGAGTACTTCGGCGGCGCCGCCCAGGTGATCGTCCCGGACAATGCCTCGACGGCATCGAACCAGATCGCCCGCGGCGACCGGGCCCGCGAGGTCAACCGGGAGTACCGAGACTTCCTCGAATACCACCACACCGCCGCCGTACCCACTCGGCCGGTTCGCCCGAAAGACAAGGGCAACGTCGAAGCCGCGGTGAAGGTGGTGACGAACTGGGTGATCGGACGGCTGGCCGATCGACGGTTCGCGAGCCTGGACGATCTGAACGAGGCGATCGCCGCCGAGGTGGAGGCGATCAACGACCGGACACCGTTCCGCGGCCAGAAGACCAGCCGCCGCGAGCTATTCACCGAGCACGAGAAGTCCGAACTGATCGCTCTGCCCGAGGCTCGCTGGCAGCCGGTCATCTGGAAGAAGTCCAAGGTCAACCGGGACTATCACGTCGAGATCGCCACGGTGAAGTACTCGGTGCCCTACACCTTCGCCGGCCAGCACGTCGATGCGGGTGATCACCGGCCCCACACTCACGGTCATGGCTGGCGGGGAGGTCATCGCCTCCCACACCGTCTCCGGTAAGCGACATTCGTTCGTCACCGCCCCTGACCACGTGCCCGCTCAGCATCTGCAGTCATCCGACCTGTGGTCGCGGGCCTACTTCGTGCGCCAGGCCCACAAGATCGGGCCGCACACCGTCGCCGCGATCAGCGAGGTACTGGATCGTCAGCGCATCGAAGCGCAGGGCTACCGCTCGTGCCAGAACATCCTCGCCCTCGCCCGCGGGGACAACAAGCAGCTCCTCGAGCGGGCCTGCGGCCAACTCGTCTCTAAAACCGCACGCCGGGCGATCAGCTACACCGCCGCCAAGTTGGCGGCCCTGCGAGCCCAGGCCGCTTCCCGGCCCACGACCACGGCGGCGCCGCCTGCAACGACGGCCCGGTTGGAGCCGCCGGCGGGGCGGCGAGATACCACCGGAGCGCATCTGGCCGGGCCTGAGCAGTTCAGTCTCGCCGCCCTGACCGGCCGCCCGAGCGCCGGCATCGCGGGGCAGGAGGAGCTGCAGTGACTGAACGTCATCTCACCGACGCCGACATGCCGCTGTTCACTCAGTTGAGGATGACCGCGTTCGGACAGACCGTCATCGATCTGGCCAACGATCCCGCCTGCGACGAGTGGACGTTCTCCGAGAAGATCTTCCACGCCCTAGACAAAGAGATCACGGCCAGGCAGGAACGCCGGACCCAGAAACTACTCAAGGCCTGAAAGATCGCCAAACCCTGACGCCTGCGTAGAAGAGATCCGCTACCTGCCTGACCGCAACGTCAACCGCGAGCTAATCGCACGTCTTTCCAGCTGTCAATGGATCGACGCCACTCGTAATCTCGTCGTGCTCGGCCAGTCCAGCGTGGGCAAGACCTACCTCGCCCAGGCGCTTCTCAATGCCGCGTGCCGAAAGTACTACACCGCGAGGTTCTTCCGCCTCGACGACCTGGCCAACCGGCTCGCCGTGCTGGAGCCGACCTCGCAGCGCAGGCTGGACTTCCTCACCGACCTGCACAACTGCGACCTGCTGGTTCTGGACGACTTCCTGACCACCCCGGTGGCCCCGCACACCGCGGCGGAGCTGCTCGGGCATCCTTGCCGCTCGGGAAGGGCGAGGATCGACTCTGGTGACCTCGCAGTTCGATCCGCCCGATTGGTACAAGTCGCTCCAAGACGCGGTCATCGCCGAATCGATCCTCAACCGCATCGTCGCCGGCGCCGAGATCATCGCCCTCGACGGACCCAACATGAGACGACACCTCGCCACGGCAACGCCATAGCGGCCAAGCGGTCGGACGGGCCGCTATCCGATGCCCGTCCGACCGCTACCCGATCATCAGAACCGCGCTTTCCGAAAAGCGTCCCAAACAGGTCAGCCCGGCGCACCTCGAGGAGCAGCTTCCGTGGACCAGCCGCCCGCCGGCCGCCACCCAACGTATCGAGCTGTTCGCGACGCCGCCCGTACAGCCCGGCTGGCTGCATCCTCTGGCGCCACCATGCATCGGGCTTCCACACCAGCTGCCGGACGAGGCCCTCCATTTTAGCGTCGCTGACGACTCTGGTTGCCACCGCCCGGCGGGGTGAGGTCCACATCCGATAAGTGCGTGCGGCGATCTTCAAGGCCTGCTTTGCGCAGGCCACGGCAAACCGACTCGACCGCATGCTCTTCGGCCCTCATATGGTCGACGAGTTCGCAGATCACCGGCAACGCGGTCGAGCTCCCCCGCGAAGAAGATTGAGGCCCGGCGCATGCTCTCCGGGTTTTCGGTCAGCCGTTGGTTCTCGGCCGTGGGACGGTTGGGCTTTGCGTTGTCCTTGGTGCTGGTGCCGGGGCGTGTCCGGGCGTCGATGTTGGGTGCGCGGCCCACTTCCGGATTGTCTGCTTGTCCGCGGGATCGATTTTGTTCGGCGTGTAACTCTCCTCCTGGGCTTGTGGAGGAGGTGGCGGGGAATCTGGGGCGGTTCGATTCTCGCCTTGTTTGGGCTGGTACCTGGGGGTTGGGTGTGGTTGTGGTGACGGTACGCCTGGGGGTGGTGTCCGGGCGCACCGTCGGGTGGGGGTTATTGCCAGCGGAGGAGCCAGCGTTCGAAGCGTTCGGTGAGGAAGCCCAGGACGACGGCGACGAAGGCGAGCATGACCAGGACGGCGAAGACGCCGTTGGTGTTGAGGGCGTTGGAGTTGGAGACGATTTCCAGGCCGAGTCCGTTTCTGGCGGCGATCATTTCGCTGGCGACGACGCCGAGCAGGCCGTAGGTGACGCAGAGTCGGAAGCCGGCCATGACGGAGGGTACGGCGAAGGGTAGGGCGACTTTGCGCATGACGGCCCAGCCTTTGAGTCCCAGGAGTTTGGACACCGATTGCAGGTCGGGGTCGACGTTGCGGACGCCGGCGCGGGTGTTGAGCAGCATGATGAATACGACGATGGACACTGCCAGGACGACTTTGGCCCAGATGGTCAGTCCGAACCAGAGCAGGAACAGTGGTGCGAAGGCGATTCGGGGCAGGCTGTTGAGGGGGACGATGAAGGGTGAGCTGATTTTGTCGAGGAAGGGCGAGAGGGCCAGGATCAGTCCGATCAGGACGCCGGCGGGTACGCCGATGGCCAGGGCGAGCATGGTGGCTTGCAGTGTTGCTGCGGTCTGTTCAAGGAGGTTGCCGTTGACGAGCATCTCGACGAACTGCTGGTAGGTGCCGATGGGGCTACCGAAGAAGCGTTCCTCGATGACGCCTATGTTGACCAGCAGTTGCCAGCCACCCAGCACCAGGACGATGAAGCCGATCTGTCCGATGAGTACCAGTCCGCGGCGTTCGGCCAAGGGGACTTTCTTGGTGGGCGTGGCCGCCGGTGCCGCGGAGGGCTGCTCGCCCTCGGAAGGCCGCTCGACCTCGGGGGGAAATGTCCTGGTCACTTGGTCTCGCCTTCCTGGAGCTTGTGGAACAACTCTTCGTGGAGTTCACGGAATGTGGGTTCGAACATCAGGTCGGCGAGATGCTCAGAGCGCGGTCTGCGCAGGTCGACGAACTGGTCGGTTGCTATCCGGCCCGGGCGGGGGAGCATGACCACGACCCGATCGGCCAGCAGGAGTGCTTCTTGGAGGTCGTGGGTGACGAACAGCACGGTCTTGGGGGTTTCGGAGGTCTCGAGGATGCGGGAGAACTCGGCCTGGATGCGCAGTTTGGTCTGGGCGTCCAGGGCGGCGAAGGGCTCGTCCATCAGCAGGATCGACGGGTCGGGGGCCAGTGTGCGGGCGATCGCGGCTCGCTGGCGCATGCCGTGGGAGAGCTGTCGGGGGAAGGCTTTGCCGAATCCGTTGAGTCCGACCATGTCGAGGAGTTGGTCGGCGCGTTCCTGGGCGCGTGTACGTGACCAGTTCTTGTCCGTCTCGAGTCCGAGGGTGACGTTGCGTTCGATGCGCCTCCAGGGCAGCAGGCCGTCGCGGGCGAACATGTAGCCCACGCTGGGTGGGGGGCACTTGGGGACCTCGCCGTTGACTGTCAGTGATCCGGAGGTCTGCTTGACCAGCCCGGCGAACATGTTGAGCAGGCTGGTCTTGCCACAGCCGCTGGCGCCGACGAGGGCGACGAACTGGCCCTGGGGCACCTCGAGGGTGACGTTGCGTAGCGCCTCGACGCCCTCGGAACGCCCGGTGCTGCCGCTTGAGGGGTAGGTCAGGGTCACGTCGATGGCGGACAGGGTGGCGGCGCCGGGTTCCGGTGCCCGATGGTGGCCCGTGGTCGGGCCGGGGACGCCGACAGCCTCGTCCGGCGTGGTGTAGTTCATTGTCATTTCACTTACTCCCGATTCGGCGGACCCGGCCAGGGCGTCGCCATGATGCTTGGTGATGGTTCTGACGAGACAGTTCGCGGCGGGGTGTGAAAAAATGCGCCACCGCACTCCGCGGGGTCCTCGCGAGTCAACGGGCCAACAACCCGCCTGCCCTCCGCCACCGCTCACCAGAGATTGGGTGGCAGACGCTCGGCTGCTCGCCGAGTTGACCCCTTCAAATGTTACCTCCCTCACATCTTCTTGGTCATGGATGGGTCCTTTTGGGCGTACCTGAGTAGTGTTCGGTAGAAGTTGATGATCCGGATCTCGGATGCTCCTACGGTCACCTCGGTCACGGCTCGGCCATGTAGGCCCTGTTGGACTTCGCCGATATTGTCGAAGTCCTGATCCAGGACGAGTCCGAAGCTGGTGGTGTCGATGCTCAGATGCTCCGTGGGTGCGGGCTCGGGCATCGGCTCGTTCAGATCGGGCACCCGCAGGGTGTAAATGTCGAACCAGCATCGGTCGGGGTCGGTCGCGTGGGGGCGGGCCCGGAACAACAGCATCGCGCCGGCGTGGAGATTGAACGCCATCGACGGGAAGATGTGGTAGTGGTAGTCGTCCACGAGCTGGGCTTCGACCAAGCCCGAGTAGTCGTGGCCGAGTATCTTGCCTCGCTTGCGGGTCTCCTCGATCAAGTGGTCCCGGACCGTGCCGGGGCCGATCCACTCCCCGTTGTCGTCGAAGTGCTCGGGGGGGAAAGTGAGCTTCTGCGGTGGTGGGGGCGGTGTCTTCTTATCGCGCGTGGCCACCTTGCCGGCGACGGTGTGGTACTGCTCGTACACCTCGGCCTGGTCAATGTGCTCGAGCCGCATGCTCGGCACGCCGAACGGCACGATCATCCGGGTGTGGTCGCCCATGACCTGAAATTTGGTGTTGAAGTCGTCGATGTACGGCATGATCTGCGGGTGGATGCCCTGGACGTGGTAGGTCTCGATGAAGGCTTCGAGCACGACTTTCCAGTTGCAGGGCAGCTCGACGACGGTGTGCATCGTGGCCCGGAGGTTCTCGAGGTGGTACGGGGTCAGCTGCTCGACGATCGGTCCGAGGTAGTCGACGAGTGTGGGACCGTGGGGATCGGGGTTGAGGAAGACGAAGCCCCCGAAGACGTCGCAGAGGATCTCGCCGAGGTCCAGGTCGTCCTCGTCCGCGCCGGGGAACCACTGCTTGTTCGGGATGTCCTTGAGTGAGCCGTCGAGTCCCCAGCACCAATAGTGGTACCCGCACCGGAGTTCGTCGCTGTTGCCCGAGCCCGTCCGGATGAGCTTGCCGCGGTGACGGCAGGTGTTCTGGAAGGCCCGCAGGACCCCATCCTCGCCCCGCACGATGAGGTAGGACTGCCGGCCGATGACGTACTCGTGGTAGTCACCGACGTTGGCCACCTCCTCCTCACGGCAGGCGAGCTGCCACGTTGCCATCCAGACCTTCTCGAACTCCTCCGAGAGCACGTCTGGGCTGGTGTACCGCTCGGTCGGGATTTTGGTGTCCTGTGCGGTGATGCCCAGTTCCTCCGGGAACTGGAGTTCCTGCGGGAACTCGATGCGGTTGGCGTGGACGTTGCTGTGTATCTCGTTGAGCTGTTCTTGGTCGATGCTCATTGTTGATTCCTCGGCTCTTGTGGTCTTACGCCGCGGCGTCGCACGGTGACGTCTGCTCGGAGTGTGGTCTGGCAGGCCAGCCGCTCGGATTCGGGTCGGAATGCGCCTCGTATCTTGCGTAGAGTGCTGCGCTCCTCGTCGGAGGCTTCAGACATTGCTTCGGCGCCGTCTTCGATCTCCATGACGCATCGGGCGCATCGTGCGTGGCCTCCGCAGATGGTGGGCCAGTAGTAGCCGGCTCGGTGCGCGGCGGCCATGACGGTCTCGTTCTCTGCCACCGACAGGACGATTCCGGAGGGAAGGACCCGGGCCGTTGTGTGTGGGACAGGTTCGGTCAAAACTTGACCATTTTCGTGAAACCCCCGTCCGCCACCACGTTGACGCCGGTGATGATGCTCGCCGCCGGGCTGGACAGGAAGGTGACCACCGAGGCGATCTCCTGCGGGGAGGCCATCGATCCGCGGGGAATCATCCCGAGGATGCGCTCGAACATCTCGGGGTTGTTGGTGCGGACGGTGTCCCAGGCGCCGCCCTCGAACAGCACCGGTCCGGGAGAGACGGCGTTGCAGCGGATGCCCTCGCCGGCCCACTTCTGGGCGTAGCCCGAGATCTGGTGGATCAGCGCGGCCTTGAGGGAGCCGTAGGCCACGGTCGGGTCGCCGAAGGTTTCGGTGGCGGCGGTGGTGCCGAGCGCGATGACCGAGGCGCGGGAGGACTTCTGCAGGTGGGGATGTGCGGCGACCATGAGGTGGTGGAAGCCCAGCACGTCGATGCGGAAGTTGCGCTCCCATGCCTCAAGTCCGGGGCCGCCCATGCCGCTGACGTTGGACACGACGATGTCCAGGCCTGCCAGGTCGTCGGCGGCCGAGGTGACCCAGCGGTTGATCTGGTCGGCGTCGGAGACGTCCACCGGTGTGGCGTGGACGCGTCCGGGTCCTTGGGTGGTGAGTTTCTCGGCGGCCTCGGCGAGTTGGTTCTCGTCGCGTCCGCAGATGGCGACGTTGGCCCCTTCTGCCACCAACTGCGTGGCGATCGCGAATCCGATGCCGCGGCTCGCGCCGGTGATGAGTGCGTTCGCGCCGGTGAGTCCAAGGTCCATTGTCAGCCTCCGATGGTTCGGGTGTCAGGCCAGAAGGTCTGGCGCAGTTGTCGCTTGTTGAGTTTGCCCATGTCGTTTCTGGGCAGTCGGTCGACGAACTGGTAGCTGCGCGGGCATTTATAGCCCGCCAGTTGCTGTCGACAGAACGTGTCGAGGTCGGCCTCGGTGACCGGGCCGCTGACGCTGACCAGGGCGCGCAGTTCCTCGCCCATGTCGGTGTTAGGTACGCCGATCACGGCGACGTCGGTGACCGCCGGACACTGCGAGAGCACCCGCTCGACCTCGGCGGGGTAGATGTTCACCCCGCCGGAGACCACCATGTCCACGTCCCGGTCGGTGATGTGGACGTAGCCGTCGGCGTCGAGGTATCCCACGTCGCCGAGGGTGAAGGTGCCCGGTTCGAGGTGGGCCTGGGCGGTCTTGTCCGGGGCGTTGTGGTACTGGATTCCGCGCAGTGAGGCGTCCCGGAAGTACAGCCTCCCGGTCGTCCCGGGGTCCTGGGGGGTGCCGTCCCGGTCGACCACCACCGCCTGGAAGCCGGGGACTGTGCGGCCGACCGATCCGGGGTGGTCGAGCCATTCGGTCGCGCTGATCCGGCACAGGGTGCCGGACTCGGTGCCGCCGTAGACCTCCTCGACCACCGGCCCCCACCACCGGATGACGGCTCTTTTGACATCGGCCGGGCACGCCGCCCCGGTGAGGATGACCTTCTGCAGGCTCGAGGTGTCGAAGCTCTCCCGCTCGGCCGACTCCAGGGCCAGCAGGCGCGACAGGTGGGTCGGGACCATGACCGAGGACGCCGACCCGTTCTCCTGCACCAGACGCAGGAATCCACGCGCGTCGAAGCGCGACGGGAGCACGATCGTGCGTCCGGCCAGCAGTGCCCGCACCGCGATCAGCGGACCGTTGTGATAGAGCGGACCGGCGACCTGGTGAGGTCCCTCGGGCAGCATCCGGCCCGCGGAGGCGAGCTGCTCGATGTGCTCGGCGACGGTCTGGCCGGGATCGGCGACCCACCGCACGCGGGTCCCCTTGGGGCGACCGCTCGTTCCCGAGGTGTAGAGCAGGGGTGCGACCGGGGCGGCCGCCGGACGCGTCCCGTTGGGCTGTGCGGCCTCGATGGCCGCCTGCCAGGACGACTCCGCCGCGTCGCCACCCCAGTAGAGGCCGGTGAATCCGTGGCGGGTGTCCAGACTGTCCACCGTCTGCGCCACGCCGGCCCCCCCGAGGAGCAGCTCGATGCCGGCGTCGTCGATCAGATAGGCGAACTCGTCGCGCGCCAGCTTGGGGTTGATCCCGACCGGGGCCCGCCCGGACACCAGGCAGGCCAGGTACGACACGAGCGTCTCGGGAGTGTTCGCCCCCGCGACTGCGACGTGCCCACCCGGGCGGACGCGCTCATCGATCACGGCGGCCAGGCGTTCGACGCGATCACGCAACGACGCCCATGACACGCTGCCCTCGTCCGTGACCACAGCCACTCCGGGGCGCATCGACCATGATCCAATGAGCAGGTCATCCACGCTTCGGCCTTCCATCCCGTCCAGACTTACTTTGGCTTGACCCCAGTAACCTATGCTCTTACTCTAGGCGGAGTCAAGTATCGAAATGTGACCGAGATAACCAGGAGTGGCGTTGAGGGACTCAATCCGAGACATGGGATTCGACGAGTATCTGGATGTGATCCGGCGCTTCTCGCAGGAGGAACTGCGGCCACGCGAAGGGGAGGTCGAGCGGGAGGACCGGATTCCCGAGGACCTGGTGGAGCGGATGCGCGAGCTCGGCCTGTTCGCCATCAGCATTCCCCGCCAGTACGGGGGCCTGGGCTGGTCGATGACCGAGCAGGTCCGGCTCACCATGGAGTTCACCCAGGCCGCCGCGGCGTATCGGTCGCGATTCTCCTCCACCATCGGGTTGTGCTCGCAGGCGCTGCTCGATCACGGCACCGACGAGCAGCGCAGCCGGTGGCTGCCGGCGATGGCGTCGGGTCAGTGCACGGCCGCCTTCGCGCTGACCGAGCCGGAGGCCGGATCCGACGCGGGGTCGGCCCGCACCACCGCCACCCGTGACGGCGACGAGTATGTGATCAACGGACACAAGCGTTACATCACCAATGCGCCCATCGCGGACCTGTTCCTGGTATACGCCCGTACCGGTGGCGACGGCAGCGCGGGCATGTCCGGTTTCCTGGTCCCGGCCGGCACGCCCGGCCTGCGGGTGGACCCGCAGAAGCCGATGATGGGCCAGCGGGGGTCTCTGAGCACCGAAGTCCACTTCGAGGACTGCCGGGTTCCGGCGGGCGCCCTCATCGGCGGCGTCGAGGGCAACGGTCTGCGCTCGGCGCTGCGCGGTATCAACTCCGCCCGCACCCATGTGGCGGCCACCTGCGTGGGTCAGGCCATGCGGCTGGTCGAGGAGGCGACGACCTACGCCCTGGGCCGTCACCAGTTCGGGCAGCCGATCGCCGATTTCCAGTCGGTCGAGAACCTGTTGGCCGACAGCCAGGCCGAGACCCTGGCCGGGCGGGCCCTGGTGCTGCACTGCGCGCAGCAGTTCGATGTGGGGCCGATCCCCGTCCCGGAGATCTCCGCCGCGAAGTACTTCTGCAGTGAGATGGCCTGCCGGGTGGCCGACCGTGCCGTCCAGGTCCTCGGTGGCGCCGGATATTTCTCCGAACACGCCATCAGCCGCTTCTACCGGGACGTGCGTCTGTTCCGGTTGTTCGAGGGCACTTCGCAGATCCAGCAGCAGCAGATCGCCAGACATCTCAAGTCCGCGCACTCCGGCTGAGACCGCCATCGCCGGCGCCCACCCGCATGCCCAGTGCCGGGCGCCGGCCGCGGCATGCGCAGGTCGCATCGTGCCCCGACGGCAGTGGGCGAGCGTGAGTGACAAGCCACTACGAGTGCAGTAGTTTCTTTACAGGCGATACGGAAACAGATGGCCGGACACCGGAGATGACGATGACAGAGCCGACGTCGGGGCCGTCAGGTCCCGCCCACGAGCGAGCACGCGATGGCTCGTGCGGCTCGTTCGGTCGTCGCGAAGCCACGGCCCGCCGGAAGTCTGTCCTGCAAGGTGGTCACCACGACCTCGTGCATCAGGGCCAGGAGTGCGACCGCCTGTGTCCACAGTTCGAGTTCGCCGGCCTCCGGGCGCAGCCTGCCCAGCACCTCGACCAGTCGTCGGGTGAACGCCTGCTGCGAGGCGTCGTAGGCGTCACGAACCTCGGGAGCGGCGACCGACGGCGCGGTGATGAAGTAGAAGCGGGCCATGAGAGGGTCCCGGCGGACCCACCGGGTGAAGGCCTCGATCATCGATCCGGCCCACGCGGTGGCCTCCTGTGTGGGGGCGACCTCGTCCAACAGCGCGTCGATGTCCGGCTCGGCGCACTCGAGCAGCGAGACCAGCAGGTCGGACTTGGAGGCGAAGTGGTAGTACATCGCCGCAGCCGTGACGCCGGCACGATCGGCGATCACCGACATCGCGGCCAGGTCCCCACCCTGCACACCCGTGACCCCGAACTCCTCCAGTGCGGCCCGCAGGATCTGCGGCCGACGCGAGGGCCGGTGCGCCGGCTTCTTGCTGGTGCCTGCCACTCGACCTCCCTCGACAACCGGGTGAGGGCGGCGCGCCTCACATCGTGCCTCGAGGTTATCCCATCGCCCACAGCGAGGTGGCGGCCGATCGATCGTCTCGCACACCCACTCGCCCCCCAGGAGTAAGGAACATGATGTCTGACTCGTATCCCGATCTCGCCGACTGGCGCCTGCAGGCCCGCCAGTGGCTCTCGGAGCGGCTGCCCCTGCGGTCGTCGGAGATCGCGCAGGACTCCTCGAGATCGGACGCGGTTCCGATCTTCCACAATCTGTCCTTCGAGCAGGAGGCGGAGCTCATCGAGGCGGCGTGCGCCTGGCAGCGGGAGAAGTACGAGGCCGGCTACGGCGCGATCGGCATGCCCACCGAGTTCGGGGGACTCGGTTTGCCCTCGCCGTACCTGCATGCGTTCGCCGAGGAGGAGTCCCGCTTCCTCACGCCACCGTCGACGGAACTGCACGGTGTCACCGTCGGACTCATCGCCCCGACCATCGCCGCACTGGGCAACGCCCAGCAGCGGGAGCGCTTCGTGGCCCCGATGCTGCGGGCCCAGCTGCTGGCATGCCAGTTGTTCTCCGAGCCTGCCGCGGGATCGGACCTGGCCGGGTTGACCACGCGGGCCGAGCGCGACGGCGACGACTGGATCGTCAACGGCCAGAAGGTCTGGACGTCCGGCGCCGGGTTCGCCCACTACGGCGAGCTCATCGCCCGCACGGATCCGAGCGTGCCCAAACACCGGGGCCTGACGGCCTTCATGCTCGCCATGGACACCCCCGGGGTCGAGGTCCGCCCGATCCGCCAGATGTCGGGGGGATCGTCGTTCTACGAGGTCTTCCTCACCGATGTCCGCATCCCCGACACCGACCGACTCGGGGAGATTGGCGGCGGCTGGAAGACCGCCCTGACGACCTTGGGTTTCGAGCGCGGCAACGCCGGTCACCGCCAGGTCGGCGGGACCTTCGCCCAGCTCCTGGACCTGGTCGGTCGGTGCGGGCGCGGACAGGACCCCGACACCAGGCGTCGACTCACCGACGCCTGGATCGAGACCCGGGTACTGGAACTGGTCGGTCAGCGCATCAGCAACGCCTCCGTGCGCGGGGAGGCCCCCGGGGCGGTCGGCTCGGTGCGCAAACTGCTCTGGGCCCGCAACCTCAGCCGGTACTCCGAGGTCGCCACCGCCGCGCTGGGCTCCAGGCTCACCGCCGACACCGGACAGTGGGGCACCTACTCGTGGGGCGAGCACGTCCTGGGCGCCCCCGGCTTCCACATCGCCGGCGGCACCGACGAGGTCCAGCGCAACATCATTGGCGAACGGGTCCTGGGCCTGCCCCCCGAGCCCCGCATCGACAAGGACGTGCCGTTCAACCGCGTCCCGCGAGACCACTGACGGCCCCACCGCACCGAGCGATCCCGCCCGCCGCAGGGGCCGGTCATCAGTCGCGGCCGCCTCCTGTGCCAGTGGCTCGAGTCCACCCCTTCCAGGTCGGCGATGGGCGCCGCCGATGCCCGCACCACAACGAGGAACCGGGCCGGGAGAGTGGTCTCCCGGCCCGGTTCCTCGTGCATCCGAGTGCTCACCGGATCGCCGGTGGGCACCGGGTCACACCCGGGCGTATGCCCCGCGGACGGTCTCCATGATCCGGTCGACGGACGGTATCGCGGCGTCCTCGAGCACCCCGGCGTGGGGCAGTGGGATGTGCGGGGTGGTGATACGCACGGGGGCGGCGGTCAAGGAGGAGAAGATTTCCTCGACGACGATGGAGCAGATCTCCGCTCCCCAGCCACACAGACGGGGGTTCTCCTCGACGGTGATCAGGCGCCCCGTGGACCGCACTGCCTCCAGGATCGTGGTGGTGTCCAGGGGCACCAGGGAGCGCACGTCGATGACCTGGCAGTCGACGCCGTCGGCGGCCAGGAACTCCGCCGCTTTCAGGGCGCGACCGACCATCATGCCCACGGCGACGATCGTGGCGTCTCGGCCCTCGCGGACGACCTTGGCCTTGCCGAGCTCGTCGACGATGTCACCGTCGGGGACCTCTCCCTTGGACGACAACAGGCCCTTGTGTTCGACGAACATCACCGGATCGGGATCGCGTACGGCGGCGGCCATCAGGCCGATGACATCGGCCGGGGTGGACGGGGCCACGACCTTCAGGCCGGGGATCGCCATCAGCCAGTTCTCCACGCTCTGCGAGTGCTGGGCGCCGAAACGCAACCCCCCACCGGCGTTGAACCGGATCACCAGGGGCAGCGGGAGCTGGCCGTTGGTCATGTACGAGGACTTGGCGATCTGGTTGGACACCAGGTCCTGCGCCACCAGGACGAAGTCGGCGAACATCATCTCGGCGATCGGACGCAGCCCCGAGGACGCCGCGCCCATCGCGGCACCGATGATGGCCTGCTCCGAGATCGGGGTGTCCATCACCCTGCGGGGGCCGAACTCGTCGAGCAGCCCGCCGGTGGTCTTGAAGACACCGCCCGGTTTGGCGACGTCCTCCCCGATGAGGAAGACGCGGTCGTCATGTCGCATCTCCTGCTGGATGGCGCGGGTCACGGCCGCGCGGTAGGTCATCGTCGCCACGAGGAATCTCCATTCGCCCACACGTTGGTCATCAACGTATCCACTGCCGGCAACGGGGAGGCGAGCGCGAAGTCCGCGGCCTGCTCCACCCGCTGAATGATCTGCTGTTCCATCTCGTCAAGATCCTCGGCTGGCACCCCGGCCTCCACCAGACGCGCCTTGTACATGGGGACCGGGTCGCGGCCGATCCACTCGTCGATCTCCTCCTGAGGCCGGTACTTGCCCGGGTCGGCGCTGGCATGTCCCAGATGGCGGTAGGTGACCGCCTCGATCAGGCTCGGACCCTGACCCGCGCGGGCACGCTCGATGGCGGCGCTCGCCGCGGCGTGGAGCAGGTCCGGGTCGTTGCCGTCGACCTCGATGGCCGGCAGCCCGTACGAGGCGGCACGATCGGCGGCGGGCCGGTCCACGGCGGTGACGTCCCGGATCGGCGTGTACTCCATGTACTGGTTGTTCTCGCAGACGAAGATCACCGGAAGCGACCAGATGGCGGCTAGGTTAATCGCCTCGTGGAAGGCACCGATATTGGTGGTGCCGTCCCCGAAGAAGCACACGGTGACCGTGTCCTCACCCTTGTACTTCGAGGCCAGGGCGGCGCCGGTGGCCACCGGCAGGTGCGCACCGATGATCGCGTACGAACCCATCATCCCGTGATCGACGCTCGTCAGGTGCATCGAGCCACCCTTGCCGCCGTTGAGGCCGGTGGCCCGACCGAGCAGTTCGGCCATCGTCTCGTTCATCGGCACGCCACGGGCCAGGGTGTGGGCGTGACCACGGTAGGTGGCGTAGGTCTTGTCCCCCTCACCCAGCAGAGTGCCGAATGCGGCCGCGATCGCCTCCATGCCGATGGACGAGTGGCCCGGCCCGGTCTTGCCGGAGTTGAAGATCCTCATCCACCGCTTCTCGAAGTGACGGATCTCCACCATCAGGCGGTACATGTCCCGCCGCACCTCGGACGACGGGACGTCCTGCGTTCCCGCGTCCGACTCGATTGTCGTTGCTGTCACCTTGTTCTCCTCATCTTCAGCCGTGTCCTGGCCTGTCAGGGCATCTGGACGGACTGCGGCTCCAGGTACTCGTTGATTCCGTAGCGTCCGAGTTCTCGTCCGTATCCGGACTGCTTGAACCCGCCGAAGGGCGCGGCGGGGTTGAAGGCACCACCGTTGACTGCGACCTGACCCGTGCGCATCCGACGCGCCAGACGGGCCCCGTGCTCGGGATCGGAGGTCCACACCGACCCCGACAGCCCGTACTGCGAGTTGTTCGCCACGGCGACCGCCTCGTCCTCGCCCTCGACCGCGTGGATCACCAGGACCGGACCGAAGATCTCCTCCTGAGCGATCCTGGCGTCCGGATCGACCTCGGAGAAGATCGTCGGCATCACGAAGTGGCCACCCGTCAACTCCGCGGGACGATCGGTCCCGCCCAGCAGAAGGCGTGAGCTGTTCATCCCGTCCCGGATGTAGTCCAGCACCGATCGGCACTGCGCCGCCGAGACCATCGGCCCGACGGACGTGTCGGATTGTCTCGGATCGCCGACCACCCGCTCGGCCGTGGCGGCGACCAACCGGTCCTCGATCTCACCGAGGAGACGACGGGGCACCACGAGCCGGGTCATCGCGGCGCAGGTCTGACCGTTGTTGACCAGGTACCCGTTGACCGCGGCGGGGATCACCAGGTCCAGATCGGCATCCTCGGTCACGATCGTCGCGGATTTGCCGCCGAGCTCCAGGGCCACCTTCGTCACGTTCCGGGCGGCGTTCTGGGCGATCGTGGCGCCGGCGCCGGTGGAACCGGTGAAACTCACGAAGTCGACGTCCGGATGCGACGACAACGCCTCGCCGACCACCGAGCCACGCCCCTGGACCACGTTGACCACACCGGCGGGAACGCCCGCCCGCTCGAGCTCCTCGACGAGGATGTACGCCGTCAACGGGGCCTGCTGCGGCGGCTTGATCACCGCAGTACAGCCAGCGGCCAGGGCCGGGGCCAGCTTGGCCACGACCTGGTACAGCGGATAGTTCCACGGGGTGATCGCCGCTACGACACCGATCGGAAGCCCGCGAACGCGCGAGTTCCCGATCCGCTCCTCGCCGACCGAACGCATCGCCTCGATGGTGGTGCGCAGGACCGCGACCGGGAGCCCGGCCTGGACGCGCTCACCGAACGCGAGGATCGAGCCGACCTCGCGCGCACTCGAGACCGCGATGTCACCGGCCCGTTCGGACAGACCGTCGGCCAGAGCCGACAGCATCGCCAGACGCTCCTCGACACTCGTGGCCGACCACCCGGCGAACGCCGCCCGGGCGGCACGCACGGCGTCATCGACGTCATCCGCCCCGGACATCCCCACCGACGCGATCACAGATCCGTCGACCGAGTCGTGGACATCGACACTGTCGACCCCCGAACGCCAACGACCCGCTATATACGCGGACGGACGAGTCTCCATGCTCCCTACCTCTTCCAGTCAGACAGGGTCCTGTTGTCTCGGTCACAGTAGCGACTTACAAGTTGCTCTGTCAAAAAAGACACATGCTATAGAAACTAGTCAGCGTAGAGAACGGACGGGGTCCGAACCGTCCCACCCCGCAGCGGCGTCACGCACCATCGCGTACATGTCGAGAATCGGCCGGTCGCGCTGATAACACTCGAGCACCCCGCCGCCGGGCTGGGCGAAGAAAGCAAAACGCACCTGGCGGGTCGCGCCCTCGACGATCGGTGTGGCCCCGGCCGCCGCGAGCCGCTCGATCTCGGCATCCAGATCGGACACGATCCAGGCCACATGGTGCGGACCCATACCCGGCGCGGTGAACGCCGCCCGCACCGTTTCCGGCTCGAGTCGGTGGTACTCGATCAGCTCGACCTGGACCGGGCCCCACTGCCCCATAGCGACCGACTGATCCACCACGGCCTCCACGGCCCCGTCGGCGCCCCGGTACGGGTGGAACATCCACTCCGTCGCCACATGGTCGACCACGAAGAACGGCCCCGCCCCGGTGAGCCGACTGAACTCCAGCGCGGCCTGCCGCAGATCCTCGACCAGGTACGCGACCTGGACCACCACGCCGTCCGGGTAGGCGCCACCGACCCCCCGCCCGGCCGGATCACCGTGATCAGGCTCGCTCACAGAACACCTCGCTACTCTCCGGCCGCCGCCGCGGCCCTGTGCGCACGCTGCGCATCCGGGCGAAACGCGAGAAGAAATGGCCCTACTCTTCCTCGGTTTCTTGACACTTGCTACGGTAACTCAGTAAGTCCCACCGCGATGGAGGATCGCCATGCTCGCCGAGCTCACCGAAGACCAGAAGGAGATCCGAGATCTCGTCCGCACCGTCCTGGCCACGAGGCCTATCGGGGGCACCGGCGAGCTGTCCCTGCCCGAGCAGGCACGCGCGGACTGGGCCACCCTCGCCGAGGAGCTCGGCGTGGGCGCGTTACTGGTGCCCGAGGACCACGACGGCCTCGGACTGGGCTTCGCGGAGTTCTGCGCCATCCTGACCGAGTGCGGCCGCGCACTGTCGCCGGCACCGGTGCTGTCCTCTGGCCTGGCCACACTCGCGGTCCAACTGAGCTCCTGCCAGACCGCCCGCAACCGGTGGCTCCCCGCCTTCGCCACCGGCACGATCGGCGCACTGGCCCTGGCAGAAGACGACGACCAGTGGTTCGCCACCACCCCGGCCACCCGCGCAGAACTCCTCAACGACGACACCTGGCGCCTAACCGGCCACAGACTCTTCGTCCAGGACGCCGAACTCGCCGACGTCATCGTGGTCACCGCCGCCACCACCCACGGACGCGGCCTGTTCCTCGCCCGCACCGACGACCCCACCGTCACCATCACCCCGATGCCCACCATGGACCCGTCCCGCGGCCAGGCCACCGTCCACTTCGACGCCACCACCGCCGACCGTCTCGACACCCACACCCCCGACCTCGTCGACACACTGCACGACCACGCCCTGGTAGCACTCGCCGCCGAACAATGCGGAATCGCCGAACACGCCCTCGACCTCTCAGTCACCTACGCCCGCGAACGCCACCAATTCGGCCGCCCCATCGGCTCCTTCCAAGCCGTCAAACACCACTGCGCCGACATCCTCGTCGACGTCGAACGCATGCGCTCCATCACCCAACACGGCATCTGGGCCATCCAAACCACACACCCCGAACGCACCACCATCGCCGCCGCCGCCCAAGCCATCTGCTCCGAAAGCGCCGTCACCACCACCCTCACCGCCATCCAAATCCACGGCGGCATCGGCTTCACCTGGGAACACGAACTACACCGCTACACACGCCGCGCCAAAACCAACGAAACCTACCTCGGACAACCCGCCACCCACCGCAACCGCATAGCCGACCACATCACCACCTAAACACCAGACCCACCCGCAACCCAGGCCACACACCGGCTCAACACAGTACGAAACTCCATCGAGGACCAACTGCCTCGATCGACCCGTTCAAGATCTTCGACCCCGAGATCCTGGATATCGAAGCGGCCACGACAATGCCCGAGGGTGAAGTAACACACCGTGCCCTCCCCGAACGATCTCGTATAGAGCACAGGCTGCCGCGCAATAACCGCACGAGCGTCTACGAAACCGGGGCAATCCCCGACATAATCGGCGTGCAGGATCACGTCCAGGTCTCCCGCCACCTCACTGACGTATAACTCGTCCGAGACCGTGAACGGACCGATTCCTTCGATCAGCGGGTGACCAGGATCGGACACCTCGACTCGATACGGAACGATTGGAGGGTGGCCCCGGAACTTACTGCCGAGCAGGTGAGCTATCCCAAGCTCCGGCGATGCGGAGAAGCGCCCCCCGGGTTCCGAAGGTGGATCGATCGCGGCGTTGGTCGCATGCAGAGCGAGCCACCGTCCCCCGCGAGCCAAGAAATCCGCTAGTTCCGCCTGCTGCGTCGGGTCCGGACGCACGTCGCACGTGTAGGTCACAAGTACGTCGGCGCCCGGCAGTGCGCCGTTCGTCGCATAATCCTCGAACACTCGCGTCCGCACGTGCTCGTGCTCCCCGAGCATCGTCAGCACACCGAGGCGGGCGTAGTCGAAGTCGTGCCACCGACCACCGCACACGAACACCGCGTCCAAGCGACCTGCCGGCCCAGCCATCAGCGGCCGTTCACGCGGATGAGGGAGTCGTCGATGTTCCTGTCGATCGGTCGCGGCGCGGCCGCCGCCGCCTGGCGGGCATCCGACGACAGCACCCAGTCGACCGAGTTACCCACCAGGCGTGCGTAGTCGTCGTTCAGCAACGTGCCTCCGCCGTCACCGGGCAGCAGTGTCACCACCGGACTACTGCCCGCGGTGGTGCTCCACCCAAGCAGATCACTTGGCACGGGGCAGCACCACCCGTCACGCTGTGGCCGCCGCAAGACCGCGTCGAACGCCGACCGGTAATCGGAAGTCGGTGGCACACTCTCCAGTCGCACGAGCGGGTGGACGTCGTCCTCGAACACGACGGCCGCGTACAACTCGTCCTCGAGTTCGAGGGACTCGACACCCGCGGTCACGGGGTGAGACTCGTCGACGACACGCGCTCGAAACCGGCCGTGGTAGTACCCGGAATCCTCGTGGGCGCGGCCGCGGAGGCGGGCCGGACGGTAGTGGAATCGACCACCAATCGCGTCGGCCCAGCCCGGCCAGGCCGGCCATCCCGCAAGGGCGTGATGCAACACGACGAGACCGGTACCGGCCTCCAACAGGTCCGCGATGGCGTCGACCGTCTCCGGGCCGGGTCCGGCCGGGGTCGGCGCCGAGCCAAGGGACAGCGCAAGGCCCGGAAGGTCGTACATGAGGACCGCGTCGAAGTCCTGTGTAGTCCGATCCGCCAACTCCGCACCGAGATCCCGCGCCGCCCTCCTGACAACCCAGCCCCGCTCGGCTGCCAGTCGGTCGATAATCCGGGTGAACGACGCATCGTCGATCTTGTGTCCGCCGGTCAGCACGAGGACGCGGCGGGAACCCGTCATCGCCGACCCTCCGCCGCGGCCCTCGGATTCGCCGGACGCTCGATCAACTCGAGGGTGTGGCCGGCCGGGTCGCGGAGGAAGCAGATCGTGTTGCCGTTCGGTACCGCTACCGGCTCCGTCTGCGTCGCAGCGCCTGCCGTTTGCGCGCGTTCAAGCGTTGCGCGGAGACTCCGAACGTAGAGAGTGATGAAGTGGTGCGCGTATCCGCTCTCATCCTGGGTTGGGGGACGGTAACGACGGCCACCGCCATCGAAGAACTTGACGACGCTGCCGTCCGGTGCGGTGACCCAGATTAGGCGCCCTCCGTCGCCGAGGCCAAGGCCGTCGGTCATGGCGGTCGGCAGGTCGACCTCTCGGGTGACCTCGAAGCCGAGTACGTCACGGTAGAACGCCGCGCACGCACGGGCGTCCCCAACCACCATGGCCGTCTCGATCGACTCGGTGCTCATTCGGCCTCCACACAATCCTTGAGAAGTTCGGGCAGGCGCGCCCAGGCAGCCGGGGAGTCGATTCCCCGCCAGAAACTCGCGTCGATGATTACGGCGTCCATCCGATGTTCGCGGGATCGGTCCACCATCCGAAGCACGCCGTCCACTCCGTTGGGCTCGTCCTCTCCCCCGGGACGCTCGAGGAAGAGGCGCTGGTACACCTGCAGTGGATCGCGCCCCCGGGGTCGACGGGTGTTCATCTCGTCAACCAGCTCACGGTTCTGCGCCGGATCGCCGACCGGGTTCCAGATGTCGAATTTCGCGATCGTACGTTCGATCCCCCGCGGAGAAAGCATCCCCGATAACAGTGGTGGACGCGGTGAACGTACGGGCTTGGGATCGACGTCCGACCGTGGGATCGAGAAGAATTGGCCATGAAACTCGACTGGGTCGGGGCCCCAACAGGCCTCGAGCGCGTCTATCAACTCGTCACAACGCCGGCCACGTGTCCGGGGGTCGACATCCATCTGGGCGTGCTCCTCGTCAGACCACCCGACGCTGAAACCGGCAACCAACCGGCCATCCGACAGTAGGTCAACCGTGGCCAGGCTCTGTGCGAGTTCAACAGGCCGGTGATAACCGGCAACGAGGATGCTCGACCCGATTACGGGCCGTTCGGTCCATGCGGCCATAGCTGCCATCGTCTGAGTCGCCCCGAGGACTGAGCGGTATTGTTCGGGGACCGGACGTCCTTTGTGGCCCGCATAGGCGGACGCGACCTCGTAGGGGAAGAATAGGTGTTCCTGTACCCACAGTCCGCCGTACCCCAGCGCCTCGGCGGACTGGCAGAAGTCCTTGAGGACGGCTCGATCGACGTGTGGCCCCAGTTGGGGGACGGACAGACCGACCGGTGTCATATCAGTTCTCTTCAGCTGCCGCGACCGGGGAGAGGAGGGTGTCGCAGTTCTGTTCGGGGGTCTCGGCGACCTGACCGTGGCGAACCGCACCCTCGAGCGCAAGCATCAAGCTATTGCAGCTCAGGGTGGTGGTGAGTCGGATCATCGGTCCGTCTTCCGCCAGCGCGAGCGCCGCGGTCTGGCCGTCAACTCCGAACGCGTCCTGGAGAATGGGCTCGACCTCCGAGGCGTTTGCGGGATTCTGGACGAAGTCGATCGCCGATTCCATGGTCTCGCAGAACGCCTGTGCGGCATCTGGATTCTCGTCGAGCCACCGGGCGTTCGCGATCCAGCCAGCCTGCATCTGGTCGCTGATCTGGTCCGGTGCCTGTTCGGCCACGTCGAACACGACCTCTCCGCGATCACCGAGCATCTGCGTGAGGAACGGCCATGTCCACAGTAGATCGACTTGTCCGGTCTCAAGCGAACTCAGAGCCGCCTCGCCGACGCCGGTGGCGATAAAGTCTAGATCGTCGGAGCTCAAGCCAGCCTCCTCGATGATGTCGAGGGTCCAGAAGTGGACGGCTCCCTGCAGTACCGGTACGCCGAAGGACATACCCTTCCACGATCGCACGGCCTCCTTCCAGTCCTCGCCGTCCGCGATTGCGGGTGCACCGCCGGCCGCGCGCACGATCGACCCCCATTGCCGGTCCGTGGTGCCACAGAACAACCTGGCTTCGCCACCATCCTGGTTGTACTTGGCAGCGACGATGGGCGACTGATCGACGACATCGATCGAGTTGTTCGAGAGTGCGGTCACGACCGTGCCCGCGCCTGTCATCGGCACAGTCGTCACGTCCAGCCCCGCCTCCTCGAACATTCCCCGCTCGAGGGCGACATGTGCGGGAAGGTGATCGGCCGTCGGCTGGAGGCCGAGGACGATTTGCGCCCCGCCTCCGGGGCCACCGTCCGCACCGCCTTCCGATCCGCCGCAGCCAGCTGTGGCGAAGACGGACAGCGCGACAACCAGACTCCCGAATACTGACCGCTTCACGATCAACCTCCACACCATGATCTAAGTCCGCCGAGGTGGGACTTACTGGACAGCAACTATAGTGAGGTGGATCATAACTGCGCAAGCGGAACGTGATTTGGCGGCGGTACGTTCGTCGGCCGGACGGCGTCCATTCGACGGCCCGAAGTCCTGTTCCGTGACATCCGTAGAGTCGGTTCCGAGGCGCGCTGTTCTCCTAATCACCTCATATGAGCCGCGTCTGTTGACCCCAGCAGTGAGCGTTCGGTCCGGCAAAGTGATCGGGGCTCCTGCCCAGTCGTAGAGCTGCCTGGGACTGTCCATGGGGCTGTCGCCCTGGTTCCTGCCAGACGTTCGTTACGCGGCGACTCGCCGCGGCGAACCAGGGGAGTCCGTCAGTCAGCCTCCGCCTACTACCCGTCCAAAGGGGACTGCCGAGGCGCGGTCCATAGTCCACTCACTGCCGAACGAACGGCGAAGCGACCTCGGTCGGCTAAGTACGTGAGGTTTAGGTACGCGGCCGGCGGGTGAGGCGCCCTTAAGTGGTGTGTGGCCGCGGTGGACTACTTCTCGTTTTGGACGTCGGCGGCAGGAGTGGGCAGGTCCTTGTAGATATCTCGACCGATGTAGCGCTTAGGCAGCGAATGATCTCGCGTCTGCTGAACGCTTCGGCGGTGCGCTGGGCGACGTAGTCGCGGGTGGGTTGATGGTGCCTCATGCGGACGATGGCGACGATGTAGAGCGCGCTGTTGGTGGCGCGGCCACCGCCGCGGCCGAGCCGGTGCCGGCCGCTGCTGGCCGACTCCGGTGCGACGCCCCCTGAGCTTCGCGAACGCGGCCTCGTTGCGGATCCGTTCGGCGTTGTCGCCGGCGGTGACGAGGAACTGGCCAGCGATCTCGACGCCAACTCCGTGCAGCTCGGCGATGCACGCCGAGCTGCACGACCCGGTGGTCCTGGCGTACCTTGATGCGGATGGCGTTATAGGTAGATGACCGGGCAGGGCCGATGACATCTGGCCTGGCGACCCATATCGGGAGATGCACCCTAGTAGCGGTCGACGTGCACGCAGTAGGAGTGGATGAGGTCCACCACCTCGCGGTGGGTCTCCCAATCGAGCGGCGGCGCTTCCGGTCGTGCGTCATCCGCGGCCGCCGACGGGCCCGAGTTCCTCGCCGCGCCGAAGCTCGTGTCGTGCGACGACCTCCTTGTGGACCTCTTCCAGCCCGTCGGCGATGTGCAGCCCCCGCGCCGTCGCCCCACCAACGCGCGAGTGGTGTGTCGTCAGACAGCCCCAGGGCTCCGTGGACGTTCATCGCCCGGCTGATGACATCTAGAGCGGTCCTCATGGCGATAACCTTGACTTGCGATATTTCCGACCGCGCTTGCCGCGAGCCGATGGTGTCGACCAAGTGGGCGGTCCGTAAAACGAGCAATCGGGCCTGGTCGAGTTGCATGCGGGACTCCGCCAGGTCGGAGCGGAACATGCCCTGATCCGCCAACGGCCTGCCGAAGGCGACCCGGCTCCGGGCGCGCTCAGTGGTCATCTCGAGTGCTCGTTCACTCATTCCGATCATGCGCATGCAGTGCTGGAGGCGGGCGGCGGCCAGTCGGACCTGCCCTACGCGGAACCCCCTCCCTCCTCCCCCAGGAGGTTGGTGACGGGTACCCGGACGTCGGTGAACAGGACCTCGCCCTGATCTCCGTCGAAACCGAGCACGGGCAGCGAGCGGACGATCTCGACGCCCGGGGCTTTCGCGGGCACCGCCACCACACTGTGTCGACGGTGAGAGGGGGCGTCGGGGTCCGTACACCCGACGACGAAGATCCACCCCAATCGGGGATTGATCGCGCCGGTGATGTACCACTTTCGGCCGTTGACCACGTACTCGTCACCATCGCGCCGGATGGATGTCTCGATAGTGGTTGCGTCACTGCTCGCCACGGCCGGTTCCGTCATGGCGAACGCTGATCTGATCTCGTCGTTCTTCAGCGGTTCGAGCCACCGTCTCCTCTGCTCCGGGGTAGCGACGGCGTCGAGCATCACCATGTTGACCGAGTCGGGGGCGGACCCGTTGATCGCGGCGGGCGCCAGGTCAGGGCTTCGTCCGGTGATCTCGGCCAGGTAGCAATAGTCGAGATTTGACAGTTCCGCCTTGTCGACCAGCCCGAGGTTCCACAACCCCAGATCGCGGGCGATCTTTTTGAGTTCGGGAAGCACCGGGGCCTCGCCGACGCCGCCTTCGGCGCGCCAGTGTTCGTACACTGATTCGGCAGGCAGAACGTGTTCAGCCATGAACTCTCGTAAGATGAACAGAAGCCGAGTGGCCAGCGGGGATGGAGTGAGGTCCACAGGATTACCTTCCTGTCGAGACGGCACAGACGTGCCGTCTGTCACAGTTTGTTGAGTGCTTGTCTAGTTATAGACGTACGATGGCATGACGGTGGCCGGAACCGAGCGATCATTCACAACGAAAGGGCGAGCCCGATGGGACGACGAGCACGCGAGAAGGAGTCGGCGGGAGTCGCATCCGAGACCGGCGCCACTGCGGCCACGTCCTCGCGCCGTCCGGCCCACCGCCCCTCCCGAAGAGGGGAGGTCATCGAGGCCGCGTTGCGGGTATTTTCGAGGCTCGGGCCCGAGGCGTCCGTCGCCGAGATCGCGGCGGAAGCCGGTATGGCCCCGGCGGCCATGTACTACCACTTCGACTCCAAGGATCAACTGCTCGGCGCTGTCCTCGAGCGCATCGGGCAGGAGATCACCGCGCTGACACGGGATGCCGACGGCGAACTCCACGACGTCCACACCGCAACCCGACAAGTGTGGGAATGGATGGAGTCGCACGACGAGGAGGCCCGGCTCCTCTATCTCTGGATGGTCCCACCCGCAGCCGAGGCCGACTTGGCGCGTCGAGCGTTCTTCGAACGCCACGTTGCCCAGGTGGGTTCCCGCATCCGCGGCTCGCGACCCAATAGCCGCCCAACGGTACTGGAGCGTCTCGCCACCCGCACCGTCATCACCCTGATGCTCAAGGTGAGCACGGCACGCCTCACCGACGAGGAGACCCGCAAGTGGAGCACTAGCGAGATCGTCGAGGCGCTCACGGACGCACAGACCCAGATACTCTCGGCTTCGACACGTGTCTGATCTTCGTGGAGCCCCGGCTGGGCCGCGCTACCTGGACAGGATGGTGCAGGCACTCAGCCCGGGTGCTCCATAGACATGGTTCAGGGCGGTCTGAGGCCCGTTACGGACCTGACGCACCCCGGCGGTGCCGCGGAGCTGGAGTACCGACTCGTGGATCTGGCGGAGAGCGCTGGCGCCGATGGGCTCGCCGTTGGCAAGACAGCCGCCGTCGGTGTTCACGGGAATCTGGCCGGTCAATTCCGTCGCCCCGTCGAAGATCAGCCGTTCTTGCTCACCGTGCTCGCAGAGTCCCACCTCGGCCATGTGGATGACCTCCGCGCCGCTGTCGGTGTCCTGGAGCTGCGCCAGATCGATATCGCCGGGTCCGATGCCGGCGGCCTCGAATGCCGCCGACGCGGCGTCGGCCGAGACGCTCACGCCCTCAACGGGCGAGAACGCGGGCGAGAACACCTCGAACGATCCCGGGCGCCGAGTCCGGTGGGTGAGGGACCGTATGTGCACCGGCGTCGACGAGTGACGGTGGGCGTCGTCGGCCCGGCACAGCAGCACCGCGACCGCACCGTCCCCCGGGGAGCAGAACATGTACTTGGTGAGCGGATCCGCGACCATCATCGACCCGGCGATCTCGCTCTCCCTCACCGGAGTCCGCCGCCATGCGTTTGGGTTGTGCTCCGCGTTGCGGAAGGCCTTCGCCGACACCCGCGCCAACACCGAACGGTCCACGTCATGCTGCTCGAGGTAACGCTGGATCTTCATACCGAAGAACTGGGTGGTGACCATCAGCCCGGCATCGCCGTACCACTCCGGCAGACCGCGGTCCCTCGGTCGGGGAGCGAATGATCCCCGAGCATGGCGGTCGAAGCCGACGGCGAGAGCGAGTCGGGCCTCGCCCGCTCGGATGGCATTGGACGCCGCGAGTAGCGCACTCGCGCCGGTGGCACACCCGTTGAAGACGTTCATAAAAGGGATCCCGGTGAGCCCGAGTGGCCCGAGAAGGTTGTCGGCATGACCACCGGAATGACTCCCCCCGGCTGCGAAGTGCACGTCCGACCACTCTGCGCCCGCATCGGCGAGGGCACCACGGACAGCGTGGACGGCCATTTTCGGCACGGAGCGGGGATTGCGGCCGAACTCGGTAATTCCGATTCCCGCGATCGAAACGCCGGTCATCGGGTCACCTCCGCGGACGTCGGCGCGAAGGCGAACGTCGACAACGGTGCGCCCTGGGAATCCGTGGAATATTCGACGGGGACGATGTGCATCCTGTCGCCGATGCGGACGCCGCCCGGCTCCACCTCGGCCAATCGGCCTTCGACACACACGCCCGACTCGAAGGCGACGTAGCCGACCAGATACGGGGAGAAGTCCTCCGCGGATTCCGCGCCGGCGTACGGGGGAGACGGGGGTCGCACCGACTGCGTCGTCCAGGTCCAGAGCTCGCCCTCGGTTGGAAGATCCACCGCGGTGGTGGTCTCGCCCCCGCATCCGGTGCAACTCTCGGCCGCGGGGAAGCCCACGGTATAGCACGCAGCGCATTGCGAACCCTGCAGAACCACGCCCGTTCCGTCGGACCTCCAGTCCTGCGACGATTCAGTGCGATCAGATATCACAATGACCTCCGGTCTCCTTGGTGCGACGACACCGCTAGTTTCTTTATGGGCTGTAGACTATCCTTGCTGTCGCAGTCCCGCAATTGAATCGTCGACGAAAGGTCATCGATGTGGCGACCAGCCGCCCCGCCCACCGGCCATCACGCCGCCGGGAGATCATCAGCGCAGCCCTGGGCGAGCTGAGCGACGAGAAGCGGACTGGCGAGCCGGCGACCATCGAAGCGATCGCCCACCGTGCCGGAGTGACCGCCGCAGCGGTTTACTACCACTTCAGCTCTCGCTCCGAGCTCATGTCCACCATTCTCGCTGAAATTCACCCCGAGGTCATGCACCTGTTCGAGGTGGGCGACTTCACGGCCGTGTCCGCCCCCTTCTGGATCGAGCGCCTTGTCGACGCCCTCGCCGACTGGGTGGTGGACAATCCAGACGCTGCCCGCTTCTACTTCCTGGTAGCCCCAGTCCTGCCTGACGAGGCTCTCGTCGCCCAGTGCGCCGAGTTCCGGTCGGAGTTCCTCTCACGGGTATTCGATTTCATCGGCAGTAGCGGAGTCGATTGCGGTGAACTCTCCGTCTGGGTTCGCGCCCATGCCATTCGCGAGGTGTTCATCTGTGCCATCGAACTCGGCCTAGAAGGGCGGGCGCGCCCCCGTCGGGGATTTCACGAACTACGGCGCGCGGGCCGCTACCTGGTGGTCGATCTTCTCCAGCATCGCGACCCGGACGGCCAGGCTGTAGCAGCTCGTGCCAGTGCCGACCGGGCGGGCTGAGCCTCCGATGCAAGACATCCTCGCTGGAGTGCGGGTACTCGACCTCGGGCAGTACATCGCTGCGCCCGCAGCTGGGCAGCGGTTGGCAGACCTCGGTGCGGAGGTCATCAAGATCGAGCCGCCCGGGGGTGAGCAGGCGCGGGCTGGGGGTCGATTCGGCGAGGCTATGGTCCGAGCCTACAACCGCGGGAAACGCGGACTGGTCCTCGATCTTCGTCATCCGGTCGGGCGGGAGGCCCTCGATCGACTCCTCCATAGTTGCGACGTACTCATCCACAACATGAAGAGTGGCAGCGATAAGCGACTCGGCATTGACGGCGACCGGATCCAGTCCCGGCACCCACATGTCGTCTGTGGCCAGGTCGGCGGATTCGGCCGTATCGACAACACGTACTCGCGCCTGGCCCTGGACATCGCCGCACAGGCCGAGTTCGGAATCATGCACGCGACGGGCGAGGAGGGGGCACCCCGCAGCGGGTGGGGTTCGCGGCGGTGGACGTCGCCGCAGCCTCCGCGCTCACAGAGGGCATTTTCGCCTCGCTCGTCCGCCGGGGGTGAACCGGCGAGGGTGCGTGGGTGCGGACATCGTTAGCCGAAGCGGCGCTGCAACTCCAAGCCGCGACCTGGTCAGAGTTCATGCTCACTGGTCAGCCTCCGCGACGATGCATAAACGGCCAAGCCCTGCTCGCCCCTGCGGCTGATCTGGTCGAGGTGTCGGACGGTCACATCGTGTTGTCCGCTTACACGGACACCAAATGGCAGGCAATGTGCGCCGCGCTCGGCCTATCTGACATCGCGGTGGATCCCCGGTTCGCCGACAACCCGACGAGAGTGGCTAATCACGGGGAGTTGCTCAACCGTCTGGGTGACGCCCTGGCCTCTCTCTGACGAGCGGAGGCCGTGGAGTTGCTCGTCGCCGCAGGCGTCGTCTGTGGCGCCGTCCGGTCATTCGACGAGATCCTCGCCGATCCGTACGTGCACGCGGCTGGAATGCTCGCGCGCGTACCGGGCGAGCGGGGAGGCGGGAACTTCCTGCCTGTCACACCTTTCGATATTGACGACCACCGAGAGCCCGTCTCGGCTGCTGTTACCGGACTTTGCGCCGATACCGACGGCATCCTCCGTGAACTCGGGATGAGCACTACGGAGATCGACCTTGCCACCTCTCGGCTCCCTCCCGGATGAGCTTCTAGCATTGCTGACCGGGAGCGGCGGCGAAATTGTCTCGTTTCGTCCCGAACTTTATGAGATAGTCCACCGAGGCGCGCGCCGGTTTTTCGTCAGCCGAGACGGCGTCCTCCGCTCGCCGAGGCGCGGCGACCGGACGGCTTGCCCGAAACCGAGCTCCACCGTGCCCCAGAGGTCATCCTCGGGACGATCGGAGAACAGTCACTTCGATATGCCCTGCCTCCGTCCGCCGCCGACTCCGTAGAAGCATGCTGCTGCGAAGGGCGCTCCCATGCAGACGACAGGGCGCCGGAGGCGGATCGTTCCTAGTTTCGAAAAAACGGTTCGGTTACTTAGCCTCAAATATAGATAGAGCTTGACTTAAGTAAGCCTCGTCGCTAACGTCCTCAGTGCTTCGCCACCCGATGTGATTTGGAGCACTCTGTACAACTCGGCGGCCGGTCAGACTTCTGGCGGTAGCCTCCACGGGTCCGGCGCGGCGGGTCTCGGCGCGACGGTTCTGAATGACCGGAGCTAGCGCCCGTCCGCAGAGGACGGCATGTTTTGACACCCCGCTGCCCTCGACGATGTCTAGTGGCACTCCACTCGCGAAGTGTCCAACACCCGCGGTAAGCGGATTGAATGGGCATTTTCGACGGACTCGCGCTCGAGTGAGCTCGAACTTCCGCTAACGCCGGCGATTCACGCCCCCTCACGAGCAAATCGAACGGAGAAATCGTGGTAATCAAGAAGGTCGCGGCGGTTGGAGCCGCCCTCACGCTGGTCCTCGCCGGCTGCAGCAACGACTCGTCCGACACGGGCGAGTCGGGCAACGGGGAACTCGGGACGATCACAATCGCCGCCCAGCCGGCACCAGGTTATATCCCGGTCCGACTTGCCAGCGAGCTCGGCATGTTCCGGAATCGGGGGCTTGAGGTGGAGTTCCTCCCGATTGTCGGCGCTGGCCCGGCTATTAGCGCGCTCGAGAACGGATCGGCAACTGTGCACACCAACACACTCACTGTCCTGGCGACTGCCAACAGCGAAGGTGCGGACCTGCGCGCCTTTTGTGGAGACCTCGACCTCACGCAGGGAGCTGTCTTTGCCGCGCCGGGAAGCGACCTGCCCGTCGCTGAGCCCGACAACTGGCAGGAAGCCGTGCAAGCGTGGAAGGGGAAGACGATCGGCGTCACCGCCTTGGGCGGCACCGTTCAGGCGGAGTTCGAAGCCCTCTTCCATGCGGCCGGGCTCCCGCTGAACAGTGTCGAATACAGCGCGGTCGGTGCCGGCGAGCAGGCCATCGTCGCTTTGGAGACCGGCATCGTTGACCTGCTCTTCAGCTACCCCTTCCTCACGCAGAACCTGGAAGCTCGCGACTTCGTCGAGATTCTGAGCTGGCAGGAGGATCCTCCCGACCCGCTGGGGACAGCGAGCGTCAACTTCATAGCCAAGAAGGAGTGGCTGGACGCCAACGCAGAGGCCGCCCGAACATTCTGCGATGTGCTCACCGAGGTGGAGGGCGAGCTGTCCGACCACCCCGAGGAACTCTCCGACATCGTGTCGACCGAGTACGGGGTCACCGGTGACGCGCTGGATTTGGCCGTCGCCCCGGATGGCCCGCTGGCCAATCACAACACCGAGATCGACTGCGATGTGATCGAGGGACTAGTTCGGCGGGACATCGAGAGTGGGGTCGTCCCGGCCGCTGCCCCCACAGCGTGCGACGAGCTGGTCTGGCGACAGTAAGGGCAAACCGAGGAGGATAACCGGATTCTCGATGGGGTTAGCGGCCCGCCTCCAGCCCACCCAACGGACGGTGTCGCCGAGCAGTAGGCCCCCCTCGGCGGCCAGCCCTCGATTGTCACAGGTGGCAGGCCAGGGCACAGCACTGCCCACTCCAGCCACTAAGTGCTCGCCGTCTCGGTCGCGCCGCGAGCACACCGCCGTCGCCCCTGCCGGCACTGGTGGGGATGAGGCGATGTCACCGGAGTCGCCAGCCTGACTTCGAAGACGCGGCGCGTGCCGCTGCACGAGTACCCGGAGTCGAGCGTCAGTTCGCCGTGGGTCGCCGCGAAGGCGGCATCGTATGCAGTCCGTGCCGCGCACCGGCCATCGGGCTCCCGTTGCCCATTACTCAAGTGCATATGTACATACTTCTTGACTCAAGTAACTTATACAGTTAGCCTACAGCGTGATTCACGACACAGGGCGATGTGCCGCACACTGCCCGGGGTCGATCGCCGAGGCGTCGGATGACGGACACCTCGATCGAGGCACCCCATGACGACCGGGAGGGACCGCCGACCCGGAGATTGCGAGAATCCCGAAAGCGAAACGAGGGGCGTGCAGCATTTCCACCGAATGATTGACTCGCTTGAAGGCGGGGCCATCCGGCCCTCAGTGGGAATCTCGGCCCAGCGTCGTGCCCGGCGCCGGAGGCCGTGTCACCGGAATGAGTCTCCCGAATTGGCTGCCCACGCGAGCGCTGTCTCAACCTAATCCCCACAGGCCCACAGCGAATCGACCCGTGCCGTGCCAGACAACCCAGTAAGACAACTAGGAGAGCTTGATGCAGACGACGAGCAAGCGATTTGCCGGCCGGACGCTGTTGGTGACGGGGGGTGCCTCAGGACTCGGAGCGGCGGTTTCGGAGCGTTTCACGGAGGAAGGTGGACGGGTGGCCGTCGTCGATCTCGACGCGGATCGCGCTGGCGAGGCCGCCGGGACCCTGGATGGTGCGATCGGCATCGGTGCCGATGTCTCCGACGACGACGCCGTGCGTGAGGCAGTCGCCTCGGCCGCCGAGCACCTCGGAGGACTGGACGGTGTGGTCAATGCTGGCGGCCACGCCAAGTTCGGCCGTGTCGAGGACTGGGACTGGGCCGACTGGCAGATGATGATGAACGTCCACGTTGGCGGTACCTTCCTGGTGACCAAGTACGCCGCCCAGCACCTGCGCCGCAGCGACAACGCGTCAATCGTCAACGTCGCATCGGTCGCCGCCTTCGTCGCTCAGCCGCTGAACGCCCCCTACGGGGCCGCCAAGGCGGCAATCACCGGCTTCACCCGGCAGAGCGCCCTCGATCTGGGACAGGACGGAATCAGAGTCAATTGTGTGGCGCCCGGGCGAATCGAGACCGCGATGATGGCGCCGATCATCCTGGAGCGCGGAGACGGCGACCCGGCGCGAGGGCGGGAGGTGCTCTCAAGGTTCTCGATTTTGAAGCGATTAGGACAGCCGCGGGAAATTGCCGAGCCCGTGTGTTTCCTGCTCTCCGAAGAATCGAGTTTCATCACCGGGCACACGATGCCGATCGACGGCGGCGAACTCGCGCTGTAACTCGGGACCACGCGACGCTACCGCCGCTCAGGCGGTTTGCTCCACAGAACCACCAATCTAACGGAGAAATCATGTCAATCAAGAAGACCGGGGCGGTCGGAGCCGCCCTCGCGCTGGTCCTAGCCGGCTGCGGCAACGACTCGTCCGACACGGGCGGTAACGGTGGCGAGACCGAGACGATCACCGTCGCAACCGCGTCGGCGCAGTCGTATACAATCATGCATCTCGCAGAAGAGCTGGGAATGTTCGAGGATGCCGGGATCGGACTCGAACAGGTGAGTATCGAACGCGGCGCCGGCCCGATCCTCGCTGCCATGTCAAACAACTCAGTGGACGTCGCCGTCCAGTCGCCCGTTGTCGCGGCATCCGCCAACAACGCGGGTAACGACATGCGCCTCTTCTGCGGAACGGCCTCCTCTCTGAACGCGGTGATCCTTGCTCGCCCCGACTCCGATATCCCGGAGGCCACCCCGGAAAACTGGCGAGAAGCGCTCCAATCCTGGAGCGGACGCACCATGGGAATCATTGCCGAGGGCGGCGCTATCGAGGGGTATGTTCGCTCGCTCCTCAAGGAGGCCGAAGTCGAGGACGTCGAGCTCATTGCAGTGGGGATGGGTGAGCAGGCCACCAACGCGCTGCTGTCGGGTCAGATAGACCTGCTGTTCAGTGTCCCCTTCTTCAGCCAGCAAGCGCAGGACCGCACGAAGGAGGTGTTCAGCTGGGCCGAGGACGCTCCGGATGAGGAAATAACCAACTCCACCCAGGGCGCCTGGATGGCCAAGAAGGAGTGGCTCGATAACAACTCGGAGCTCGCTGAACGGTTCTGCAGCGTAATGGGCGATACTATCGATGAAATGTTCGACAACCCGGAGGTGCTGCGCGATGTCTTGAGGGAAAGATTCAACCTCCAGGGTGACGTTCTCGAGGCCTCGGCCGCGGAGGACGGACCGCTCGCTCTACAAAGTTCCGACCTAGCGTGCGACGCAGTGGCAAACGCCCTCGAGGGTGCGGTCGACGCCGGCCTCTTGCCCTCGGACACGTCCACGGACTGCTCGACGCTGCTGTGGGAGGGTGTGCAGTAGTTACCGGCCGGTCTGCAGAGTCGGAGTCCTCCGATTCGAAACACCTCAGATCATGCCGATCCCGGCGCGCGACGATGAAGGAGATGCCGTGAGCGGAACGTTTTTACTCGCCCGAGTGCAGGTCAAGTACGGGAGCGTACCTCGGTTTGCGGAGATCATGGAAAACTTCGTCGTCCCGATTTTCGAAGAGCAGGGTTGGCGTCTGATTGCCTCATACCGGAACGTCATCGGACCCCTCACCGAGGTCCTGGATTTCTGGGAGGTAGAGGACGCCAATGCGGTGACCGAGGCGCGCGAGCGCGCATCGGAGCACCCGGATTTCGTGAAGCTGGCACCTCAGCTGGCCGAGTGCGTCGTGGCGGAGGAACTGACGCTTCTGACGAAGATGCCGTTCAGCCCCTGAGCCGCGGAAGCAGAGCGGAGCCAGTTTCTTTGGCACCGGTTCCGCTCTGCTATCCGCCGCCAGAATTGACTTGGAGACCAGGTGAGCATGCCGATACGCGTTCGTTAACCACGCGCTCGCGCATTGACCTGGAGAGCGACTGGGGGCCCGGTGGGCTGCTCTTCACCGACCCCTCGGTCCATGACCCGCTCGGGACTGCTGCACGAATAGGTGACAGGTTGGTCCGGCAGCCCGAGTGGCTGGCACAGCATGATGGTCTCGAGCTCGATGGAGGTCAACCGCCTGAGAGCGGCCTGCCGGCGACGGCGGTGATAGGCCCTCTCGACCCACGTCGCGATTGCGATCTGGAACTCCTCGCGGGTAGCCCAGTTCCGGCTGCGGAATTGACTGCCGCGGTCGCTGTGGACGATGCGGCTGGCGACATCTTCTCCCTCGGCGCCGCGCCTGGCCACTACGTCGCGAAGCGCTGCCACGGCCAGGCGGGATTTCATCCTCGAGTCGATCGAGTAGCCGCCGATCCGGTTGGAGAAGGCATCTTCGATCGTGCAGACGTAGAGCTTGCCCACACCGGTGCGGTGTTCGGTGATATCGGTGAGCTGAGAACTTGGCGGCTTGAAGGCACCAGATATTGCGGTTGTAGGCCAGCAGTATTGCCGTTGGGGCCGGTGATCGCGCTCGTGGGAACCATCGGTCCCGGCCGGGTTCGTTATCTACTGGATCGCGGCGGCGTGGCGCGCATGTTGTTGGTGAACCGCCCCAGCAAGGCCGAGAACCGACGGCTGACCGAAAACCCGGAGAACATGCGCCGGGCCTCAATTTTCTTCGCGGGGGAGCTCGACCGGCGTTGCCGGTGATCTGCGAACTCGTCGACCAGATGAGGGCCGAAGAGTATGTGAATCGCCCCGGGTTTGATGGAGACATCGAATACCCGGGAAGGGATCATCAGAACCATGGGAGCACCTCGCAAGTACCCAGACGAGCTTCGTGAACGAGCCACACGAATGGCGTTGGAAGCATTGGCCGACCCCGATCGCTCACACGGTGCGATCGTGCGGGTCGCCGAGCAGCTCGGCGTGCACCGCGAAGCGCTACGGACCTGGGTGCGCAAAGCCCAGGCCGAGGGCCAAGACGCCTCGTCGGTGTCCGCCGATCGCGACGCCCGCCTGGCCCAGCTGGAGAAGGAGAACTGCGAGCTACGGCGGGCAAACACGATCTTGAAGCAGGCGTCGGCTTTCTTCGCTGCGGAGCTGGACCGTCCACAGCGCTGAAGGTCGAGTTCATCGACCGCCACAAGGACGAACACGGTGTCCAGCCGATCTGCGACGCACTGTCCGAGACCAGCGCCGCGATCGCGCCTTCGTCCTACTACGCCGCCAAGACCCGCCCGCCATCGGCGCGGTCGGTTCGCGACGCCGAACTGACTGCCGCGATCACCACTATGTACGAGGAGAACTACCACGTGTACGGCGCCCGGAAGATGTGGAGGGAGATGGGCCGCGCCGGCCACCAGGTCGCCCGCTGCACCGTCGAACGCCTCATGAGAGCCGAAGGTCTCAAGGGGGTCCAGCGGGCCAAGTCTCCGCGCACCACCCGCCCGAAGGCTGAGACTGAGCGTCCCGCTGACCTGGTGGAACGCAAGTTCGTCGCCGAGCGACCTAACCAACTGTGGGTCGGGAGACATCACCTACGTCCGCACGTACGCCGGGTGGGTGTACGCGGCGTTCATCATCGACGTCTATTCGCGGATGGTCGTCGGCTGGCAGCTGTCCAAGAATCTGTACACCGACCTGGCCCTGGACGCGTTGAACATGGCGATCTGGCAGCGCACCCACGCCGGCGACGACCTGGGCGGGTTGATTCATCACAGTGACCGCGGCGTGCAGTACCGGGCGCTGCGATACACCGAGCGGCTCGAAGAACAGGACCTCGTGGCCTCGGTGGGCTCACGGGGTGACTCCTACGACAACGCCCTCGCCGAGGCATTCAACTCCCTGTTCAAGGCCGAGCTCATCCGCAACCGCCACAAGGGGCCATGGCGAGACATCGACGACCTCGAGATCGCCGTCGCCGAATACATCGACTGGTTCAACCATCGACGGATTCACGGCGAGATCGGCTACGTCCCACCCGCCGAATACGAAGCACAGCACGCGGCGGTCGAACCGTCACCCGAACCCGTCGACGACCTCGTCGACGCCAGATAACCACCCACTACAAAACCCGGGGCTTGACACCTGGTGCCGCACTCGGCGTTCTCGCAGATGAAGCGCGGCACCCGTACATGCAGTCGGGTGGGGTGGCCGACGATCGGCAGGTCCGTGACTCTCCGCTCGACGTGGTCCCGCAGCCTGCCCGCGACACCGCAGTCCCCGCAGACCGGATCCAGCGAGACCGAGGCGCAGAACAGGTGCGTGAACTCGCCGGCCACGGCAGCATCGGTGATGGTCACCCCGAGCTCGACGGTGGCGGCAGATGGGTCCGCAAGCAGGCTGGCGGTAGCGTTCAATGCGGGTCCTGGGGTGTTCGATGCGAGGCGTAGGAACCTGCATCTTCACACGCCCCAGGACCCCCACATCTAGTGCCTCACCGCGTCACCGGAGAACCCCACCTACGCACTCCGAATCCGGAAGAGCCGGATTGGTGACATGTGATGCGGTCCCAGGCTACTCCTCGGCGAGCTCGGCTTCGGTGGCTGGGTAGGCGAGCCAGCGGTGATAGAAGGGCTGACGTGCTGTTCCGAGTACCCGACACTCCACCGCGACGGGCCCCGTCAGCGGCAAGCTCGCACGCGTCCAGGTACCACCTTCTCTCGACATTTTCTCCTGGCACAGGTTCGCATCAGCGCGGCGCAGGACCTCGTTCTTCTGTTCCAGCAGTCGGACCCGTCGCTTGGCTTCGCGCAGTTCCTTACGCCTCCGCGGCCGTCGTGCCCGGCTTTATGCCGGCTTCTATGTCGGCCTTTCGAACCACCTGTTCAGGGTCCGGGTGGATCCCGAAGACACCGGCGATCTGCTCGAGCGTCACACCGTCTTCACGGTTCTGGGCAACGCCCACCACGTCGTCGCGGGACTCCTGCAGGTAGCACCGAAATAGACTTCTAGTCCGGCCTAGAAGGGCCGGTCAAACCAGATGCCGCCTACTCGAGTACCAGCGCCGCCGATGGTAAGCGCCGCGTTCCCGATTTACACACGTTGGCGCGCCCGTCCAACCTAAGTGGACAAGTCGACGAGCGTACCGCCGCCAGGCTATTACCGCCCCGACCATCTCGGTGGCCGCTTGTCCGCAAAGGCTGCCGCTCCCTCGCGGGCGTCCTGGGATTGGAGGACCTCGTCAGCGAGTGGTCGCTGGAAGTCGAAAGCACTCTCGACTGGCCGGTCAGCCGACTCCCGCATTATCCGCTTGCTCTGGTGGACGGCCAACGGAGCGTTCTTCGCGATCTGGCGGGCAAGCTCGATCGCGCCGGCGAGCGCTTTCCCCGGTGCAGTGAGTCGCGCGACCAGTCCGAGCTCGTGGGCTCGCTGCGCGGTCAGCGGTTCACCTGTCAGTGCCACTTCAGAGGCAACGTTCCGGGGGATCAGACGGGGTAGCCGTACGAGGCCGCCACCCGCGGCGAGCACCCCCCGTCGAACCTCGGGAAGTCCCAGCACTGCGTCCTCGGCAACCACGATGAGGTCACACGCGAGGGCCATCTCGAACCCGCCGCCGAAAGCGAAACCTTCGACGGCAGCGATGAGCGGCGTAGACGGCGGGCGCTCGGTCAGGCCCCCGAACCCCTTCCCCGGGATGACAGGCCGCTCACCCGATCGTCGGAACGCCTTAAGATCCATTCCCGCGGAGAACCATCCACCGTCACCGACGAGAACTCCGACTCGAGCCTCATCGTGCGAGTCGAGGTCCTCAAAGGAGGCGGACAAGCTCTTGGCGGTATCCAGGTCGATCGAGTTTCGAGCCTCGGGTCGGCGGATGTGGATGATCCTGACTCCCTCGGAGTCTTCGACCCATACGGTGTCAGTCACGGACGACCACCAGCCGTCCGACAGCCCGGCGATTTCCGATCTGTTCCAGCGCGTCCACTACGTCGTCGAAGCCGACGCGCTGCACCCGGGGTCTAATGCGCCCGCCGATGTAGTGCGCGACGAGGTCGTCGTGAACCTCGCGTCGGTAAACCGGGTCATCGCGGAACGGGCGGGTGCGAAATCCGACGACCGCGTAGTTTTTCAACAGTGCGTGGTTCACGGGCATTCTGGGGATCTCCCCGCTCGCGAAACCGCCGACGAGGATGCGGCCTTCGACCGCGACGGACTTCCGCGACTGGGTGAATACGTCGCCGCCGACGGTGTCGAGGATGACATCGGCGCCACGGCCGTCGGTGAGAGTCTTGACCCGTTCCACCACGTTCTCCGTGGTGTGGTCGATGACTTCGTGCGCCCCGAGCTCGCGGCAGACCGCCGCCTTTTCCGAACCGCCGGCGACCGCGATGACCCGGGCTCCCGAAGCCCGGCCTAGCTCGACCGCTGCACTGCCTACGCCACCGGAGGCGCCGTGGACCATCAGGGTCTCGCCGGGGCGCAGATTGGCACGCCGGAAGAGGCCGATGTGCGCCGTCTGATAAGCGACGAAGAGCGCGGCGGCCTCGTCCATGGGCATGTCGTCAGGAATCGGCAGAGCCAGTTCCGCGGGAATCGACACCAGCTCGGCCAGTCGGCCGAAGACGGTCTCGCCCGGAGCTGCGAGGACCCTGTCCCCGACGGTAATCCCGTCGACCGCATCCCCGATCGCGCGCACGACCCCAGCGGATTCTCCACCTAGCACGAAGGGCGCCTCCGGCTTGTCGTGGTAACGGCCCACTGCGAGGAGGTAGTCCGGATAGCCGAGAGCTCCCGCTTGGACCTCGACAAGAACGTCTTCGGGGCCGATCGCCGGTTCCGGCGCATCGACGAGCCTCACCGAGTCCGGAAGAGCACCCGGTGCCACCACCTCCCACGTCTTCACCGGTGCACCGCCGACTGACGAGTCGGGTGCGACTCCCGTCCTTCAACGGCATCGTGGGCAGTCGCGCTCGTCGCGGGAACCAGAGTGAGCTCGTTTGAGCTACGCGGGACGAGACGCGACTGGCGGGAGACGTCGCGAGCTCCTGTGGTCGGGCGGAACTCCCGGTTCCGGCCGCTCTCCTGGCCGTACGGATCCGTCAGATCGACGTGGAAAGTGCGGATCGGCATCGTGGTCCTCTCATTCTAGACTTCTACTACAGTAAGCCATCACACCTGTTAGTAGTGCGACAACGGTCGAAGTGCTCCTACCTCTGGCCCCGGACGGGGCCTGGGTTGCGGGTGGGTCTGGTGTTTAGGTGGTGATGTGGTCGGCTATGCGGTTGCGGTGGGTGGCGGGTTGTCCGAGGTAGGTTTCGTTGGTTTTGGCGCGGCGTGTGTAGCGGTGTAGTTCGTGTTCCCAGGTGAAGCCGATGCCGCCGTGGATTTGGATGGCGGTGAGGGTGGTGGTGACGGCGCTTTCGGAGCAGATGGCTTGGGCGGCGGCGGCGATGGTGGTGCGTTCGGGGTGTGTGGTTTGGATGGCCCAGATGCCGTGTTGGGTGATGGAGCGCATGCGTTCGACGTCGACGAGGATGTCGGCGCAGTGGTGTTTGACGGCTTGGAAGGAGCCGATGGGGCGGCCGAATTGGTGGCGTTCGCGGGCGTAGGTGACTGAGAGGTCGAGGGCGTGTTCGGCGATTCCGCATTGTTCGGCGGCGAGTGCTACCAGGGCGTGGTCGTGCAGTGTGTCGACGAGGTCGGGGGTGTGGGTGTCGAGACGGTCGGCGGTGGTGGCGTCGAAGTGGACGGTGGCCTGGCCGCGGGACGGGTCCATGGTGGGCATCGGGGTGATGGTGACGGTGGGGTCGTCGGTGCGGGCGAGGAACAGGCCGCGTCCGTGGGTGGTGGCGGCGGTGACCACGATGACGTCGGCGAGTTCGGCGTCCTGGACGAAGAGTCTGTGGCCGGTTAGGCGCCAGGTGTCGTCGTTGAGGAGTTCTGCGCGGGTGGCCGGGGTGGTGGCGAACCACTGGTCGTCGTCTTCTGCCAGGGCCAGTGCGCCGATCGTGCCGGTGGCGAAGGCGGGGAGCCACCGGTTGCGGGCGGTCTGGCAGGAGCTCAGTTGGACCGCGAGTGTGGCCAGGCCAGAGGACAGCACCGGTGCCGGCGACAGTGCGCGGCCGCACTCGGTCAGGATGGCGCAGAACTCCGCGAAGCCCAGTCCGAGGCCGTCGTGGTCCTCGGGCACCAGTAACGCGCCCACGCCGAGCTCCTCGGCGAGGGTGGCCCAGTCCGCGCGTGCCTGCTCGGGCAGGGACAGCTCGCCGGTGCCCCCGATAGGCCTCGTGGCCAGGACGGTGCGGACGAGATCTCGGATCTCCTTCTGGTCTTCGGTGAGCTCGGCGAGCATGGCGATCCTCCATCGCGGTGGGACTTACTGAGTTACCGTAGCAAGTGTCAAGAAACCGAGGAAGAGTAGGGCCATTTCTTCTCGCGTTTCGCCCGGATGCGCAGCGTGCGCACAGGGCCGCGGCGGCGGCCGGAGAGTAGCGAGGTGTTCTGTGAGCGAGCCTGATCACGGTGATCCGGCCGGGCGGGGGGTCGGTGGCGCCTACCCGGACGGCGTGGTGGTCCAGGTCGCGTACCTGGTCGAGGATCTGCGGCAGGCCGCGCTGGAGTTCAGTCGGCTCACCGGGGCGGGGCCGTTCTTCGTGGTCGACCATGTGGCGACGGAGTGGATGTTCCACCCGTACCGGGGCGCCGACGGGGCCGTGGAGGCCGTGGTGGATCAGTCGGTCGCTATGGGGCAGTGGGGCCCGGTCCAGGTCGAGCTGATCGAGTACCACCGACTCGAGCCGGAAACGGTGCGGGCGGCGTTCACCGCGCCGGGTATGGGTCCGCACCATGTGGCCTGGATCGTGTCCGATCTGGATGCCGAGATCGAGCGGCTCGCGGCGGCCGGGGCCACACCGATCGTCGAGGGCGCGACCCGCCAGGTGCGTTTTGCTTTCTTCGCCCAGCCCGGCGGCGGGGTGCTCGAGTGTTATCAGCGCGACCGGCCGATTCTCGACATGTACGCGATGGTGCGTGACGCCGCTGCGGGGTGGGACGGTTCGGACCCCGTCCGTTCTCTACGCTGACTAGTTTCTATAGCATGTGTCTTTTTTGACAGAGCAACTTGTAAGTCGCTACTGTGACCGAGACAACAGGACCCTGTCTGACTGGAAGAGGTAGGGAGCATGGAGACTCGTCCGTCCGCGTATATAGCGGGTCGTTGGCGTTCGGGGGTCGACAGTGTCGATGTCCACGACTCGGTCGACGGATCTGTGATCGCGTCGGTGGGGATGTCCGGGGCGGATGACGTCGATGACGCCGTGCGTGCCGCCCGGGCGGCGTTCGCCGGGTGGTCGGCCACGAGTGTCGAGGAGCGTCTGGCGATGCTGTCGGCTCTGGCCGACGGTCTGTCCGAACGGGCCGGTGACATCGCGGTCTCGAGTGCGCGCGAGGTCGGCTCGATCCTCGCGTTCGGTGAGCGCGTCCAGGCCGGGCTCCCGGTCGCGGTCCTGCGCACCACCATCGAGGCGATGCGTTCGGTCGGCGAGGAGCGGATCGGGAACTCGCGCGTTCGCGGGCTTCCGATCGGTGTCGTAGCGGCGATCACCCCGTGGAACTATCCGCTGTACCAGGTCGTGGCCAAGCTGGCCCCGGCCCTGGCCGCTGGCTGTACTGCGGTGATCAAGCCGCCGCAGCAGGCCCCGTTGACGGCGTACATCCTCGTCGAGGAGCTCGAGCGGGCGGGCGTTCCCGCCGGTGTGGTCAACGTGGTCCAGGGGCGTGGCTCGGTGGTCGGCGAGGCGTTGTCGTCGCATCCGGACGTCGACTTCGTGAGTTTCACCGGTTCCACCGGCGCCGGCGCCACGATCGCCCAGAACGCCGCCCGGAACGTGACGAAGGTGGCCCTGGAGCTCGGCGGCAAATCCGCGACGATCGTGACCGAGGATGCCGATCTGGACCTGGTGATCCCCGCCGCGGTCAACGGGTACCTGGTCAACAACGGTCAGACCTGCGCCGCGATGACCCGGCTCGTGGTGCCCCGTCGTCTCCTCGGTGAGATCGAGGACCGGTTGGTCGCCGCCACGGCCGAGCGGGTGGTCGGCGATCCGAGACAATCCGACACGTCCGTCGGGCCGATGGTCTCGGCGGCGCAGTGCCGATCGGTGCTGGACTACATCCGGGACGGGATGAACAGCTCACGCCTTCTGCTGGGCGGGACCGATCGTCCCGCGGAGTTGACGGGTGGCCACTTCGTGATGCCGACGATCTTCTCCGAGGTCGATCCGGACGCCAGGATCGCTCAGGAGGAGATCTTCGGTCCGGTCCTGGTGATCCACGCGGTCGAGGGCGAGGACGAGGCGGTCGCCGTGGCGAACAACTCGCAGTACGGGCTGTCGGGGTCGGTGTGGACCTCCGATCCCGAGCACGGGGCCCGTCTGGCGCGTCGGATGCGCACGGGTCAGGTCGCAGTCAACGGTGGTGCCTTCAACCCCGCCGCGCCCTTCGGCGGGTTCAAGCAGTCCGGATACGGACGAGAACTCGGACGCTACGGAATCAACGAGTACCTGGAGCCGCAGTCCGTCCAGATGCCCTGACAGGCCAGGACACGGCTGAAGATGAGGAGAACAAGGTGACAGCAACGACAATCGAGTCGGACGCGGGAACGCAGGACGTCCCGTCGTCCGAGGTGCGGCGGGACATGTACCGCCTGATGGTGGAGATCCGTCACTTCGAGAAGCGGTGGATGAGGATCTTCAACTCCGGCAAGACCGGGCCGGGCCACTCGTCCATCGGCATGGAGGCGATCGCGGCCGCATTCGGCACTCTGCTGGGTGAGGGGGACAAGACCTACGCCACCTACCGTGGTCACGCCCACACCCTGGCCCGTGGCGTGCCGATGAACGAGACGATGGCCGAACTGCTCGGTCGGGCCACCGGCCTCAACGGCGGCAAGGGTGGCTCGATGCACCTGACGAGCGTCGATCACGGGATGATGGGTTCGTACGCGATCATCGGTGCGCACCTGCCGGTGGCCACCGGCGCCGCCCTGGCCTCGAAGTACAAGGGTGAGGACACGGTCACCGTGTGCTTCTTCGGGGACGGCACCACCAATATCGGTGCCTTCCACGAGGCGATTAACCTAGCCGCCATCTGGTCGCTTCCGGTGATCTTCGTCTGCGAGAACAACCAGTACATGGAGTACACGCCGATCCGGGACGTCACCGCCGTGGACCGGCCCGCCGCCGATCGTGCCGCCTCGTACGGGCTGCCGGCCATCGAGGTCGACGGCAACGACCCGGACCTGCTCCACGCCGCGGCGAGCGCCGCCATCGAGCGTGCCCGCGCGGGTCAGGGTCCGAGCCTGATCGAGGCGGTCACCTACCGCCATCTGGGACATGCCAGCGCCGACCCGGGCAAGTACCGGCCTCAGGAGGAGATCGACGAGTGGATCGGCCGCGACCCGGTCCCCATGTACAAGGCGCGTCTGGTGGAGGCCGGGGTGCCAGCCGAGGATCTTGACGAGATGGAACAGCAGATCATTCAGCGGGTGGAGCAGGCCGCGGACTTCGCGCTCGCCTCCCCGTTGCCGGCAGTGGATACGTTGATGACCAACGTGTGGGCGAATGGAGATTCCTCGTGGCGACGATGACCTACCGCGCGGCCGTGACCCGCGCCATCCAGCAGGAGATGCGACATGACGACCGCGTCTTCCTCATCGGGGAGGACGTCGCCAAACCGGGCGGTGTCTTCAAGACCACCGGCGGGCTGCTCGACGAGTTCGGCCCCCGCAGGGTGATGGACACCCCGATCTCGGAGCAGGCCATCATCGGTGCCGCGATGGGCGCGGCGTCCTCGGGGCTGCGTCCGATCGCCGAGATGATGTTCGCCGACTTCGTCCTGGTGGCGCAGGACCTGGTGTCCAACCAGATCGCCAAGTCCTCGTACATGACCAACGGCCAGCTCCCGCTGCCCCTGGTGATCCGGTTCAACGCCGGTGGGGGGTTGCGTTTCGGCGCCCAGCACTCGCAGAGCGTGGAGAACTGGCTGATGGCGATCCCCGGCCTGAAGGTCGTGGCCCCGTCCACCCCGGCCGATGTCATCGGCCTGATGGCCGCCGCCGTACGCGATCCCGATCCGGTGATGTTCGTCGAACACAAGGGCCTGTTGTCGTCCAAGGGAGAGGTCCCCGACGGTGACATCGTCGACGAGCTCGGCAAGGCCAAGGTCGTCCGCGAGGGCCGAGACGCCACGATCGTCGCCGTGGGCATGATGGTCGGTCGCGCCCTGAAAGCGGCGGAGTTCCTGGCCGCCGACGGCGTCGACTGCCAGGTCATCGACGTGCGCTCCCTGGTGCCCCTGGACACCACCACGATCCTGGAGGCAGTGCGGTCCACGGGGCGCCTGATCACCGTCGAGGAGAACCCCCGTCTGTGTGGCTGGGGAGCGGAGATCTGCTCCATCGTCGTCGAGGAAATCTTCTCCTCCTTGACCGCCGCCCCCGTGCGTATCACCACCCCGCACATCCCACTGCCCCACGCCGGGGTGCTCGAGGACGCCGCGATACCGTCCGTCGACCGGATCATGGAGACCGTCCGCGGGGCATACGCCCGGGTGTGACCCGGTGCCCACCGGCGATCCGGTGAGCACTCGGATGCACGAGGAACCGGGCCGGGAGACCACTCTCCCGGCCCGGTTCCTCGTTGTGGTGCGGGCATCGGCGGCGCCCATCGCCGACCTGGAAGGGGTGGACTCGAGCCACTGGCACAGGAGGCGGCCGCGACTGATGACCGGCCCCTGCGGCGGGCGGGATCGCTCGGTGCGGTGGGGCCGTCAGTGGTCTCGCGGGACGCGGTTGAACGGCACGTCCTTGTCGATGCGGGGCTCGGGGGGCAGGCCCAGGACCCGTTCGCCAATGATGTTGCGCTGGACCTCGTCGGTGCCGCCGGCGATGTGGAAGCCGGGGGCGCCCAGGACGTGCTCGCCCCACGAGTAGGTGCCCCACTGTCCGGTGTCGGCGGTGAGCCTGGAGCCCAGCGCGGCGGTGGCGACCTCGGAGTACCGGCTGAGGTTGCGGGCCCAGAGCAGTTTGCGCACCGAGCCGACCGCCCCGGGGGCCTCCCCGCGCACGGAGGCGTTGCTGATGCGCTGACCGACCAGTTCCAGTACCCGGGTCTCGATCCAGGCGTCGGTGAGTCGACGCCTGGTGTCGGGGTCCTGTCCGCGCCCGCACCGACCGACCAGGTCCAGGAGCTGGGCGAAGGTCCCGCCGACCTGGCGGTGACCGGCGTTGCCGCGCTCGAAACCCAAGGTCGTCAGGGCGGTCTTCCAGCCGCCGCCAATCTCCCCGAGTCGGTCGGTGTCGGGGATGCGGACATCGGTGAGGAAGACCTCGTAGAACGACGATCCCCCCGACATCTGGCGGATCGGGCGGACCTCGACCCCGGGGGTGTCCATGGCGAGCATGAAGGCCGTCAGGCCCCGGTGTTTGGGCACGCTCGGATCCGTGCGGGCGATGAGCTCGCCGTAGTGGGCGAACCCGGCGCCGGACGTCCAGACCTTCTGGCCGTTGACGATCCAGTCGTCGCCGTCGCGCTCGGCCCGCGTGGTCAACCCGGCCAGGTCCGATCCCGCGGCAGGCTCGGAGAACAACTGGCATGCCAGCAGCTGGGCCCGCAGCATCGGGGCCACGAAGCGCTCCCGCTGCTGGGCGTTGCCCAGTGCGGCGATGGTCGGGGCGATGAGTCCGACGGTGACACCGTGCAGTTCCGTCGACGGTGGCGTGAGGAAGCGGGACTCCTCCTCGGCGAACGCATGCAGGTACGGCGAGGGCAAACCGAGTCCCCCGAACTCGGTGGGCATGCCGATCGCGCCGTAGCCGGCCTCGTACTTCTCCCGCTGCCAGGCGCACGCCGCCTCGATGAGCTCCGCCTCCTGCTCGAAGGACAGATTGTGGAAGATCGGAACCGCGTCCGATCTCGAGGAGTCCTGCGCGATCTCCGACGACCGCAGGGGCAGCCGCTCCGAGAGCCACTGGCGGGCCTGCAGGCGCCAGTCGGCGAGATCGGGATACGAGTCAGACATCATGTTCCTTACTCCTGGGGGGCGAGTGGGTGTGCGAGACGATCGATCGGCCGCCACCTCGCTGTGGGCGATGGGATAACCTCGAGGCACGATGTGAGGCGCGCCGCCCTCACCCGGTTGTCGAGGGAGGTCGAGTGGCAGGCACCAGCAAGAAGCCGGCGCACCGGCCCTCGCGTCGGCCGCAGATCCTGCGGGCCGCACTGGAGGAGTTCGGGGTCACGGGTGTGCAGGGTGGGGACCTGGCCGCGATGTCGGTGATCGCCGATCGTGCCGGCGTCACGGCTGCGGCGATGTACTACCACTTCGCCTCCAAGTCCGACCTGCTGGTCTCGCTGCTCGAGTGCGCCGAGCCGGACATCGACGCGCTGTTGGACGAGGTCGCCCCCACACAGGAGGCCACCGCGTGGGCCGGATCGATGATCGAGGCCTTCACCCGGTGGGTCCGCCGGGACCCTCTCATGGCCCGCTTCTACTTCATCACCGCGCCGTCGGTCGCCGCTCCCGAGGTTCGTGACGCCTACGACGCCTCGCAGCAGGCGTTCACCCGACGACTGGTCGAGGTGCTGGGCAGGCTGCGCCCGGAGGCCGGCGAACTCGAACTGTGGACACAGGCGGTCGCACTCCTGGCCCTGATGCACGAGGTCGTGGTGACCACCTTGCAGGACAGACTTCCGGCGGGCCGTGGCTTCGCGACGACCGAACGAGCCGCACGAGCCATCGCGTGCTCGCTCGTGGGCGGGACCTGACGGCCCCGACGTCGGCTCTGTCATCGTCATCTCCGGTGTCCGGCCATCTGTTTCCGTATCGCCTGTAAAGAAACTACTGCACTCGTAGTGGCTTGTCACTCACGCTCGCCCACTGCCGTCGGGGCACGATGCGACCTGCGCATGCCGCGGCCGGCGCCCGGCACTGGGCATGCGGGTGGGCGCCGGCGATGGCGGTCTCAGCCGGAGTGCGCGGACTTGAGATGTCTGGCGATCTGCTGCTGCTGGATCTGCGAAGTGCCCTCGAACAACCGGAACAGACGCACGTCCCGGTAGAAGCGGCTGATGGCGTGTTCGGAGAAATATCCGGCGCCACCGAGGACCTGGACGGCACGGTCGGCCACCCGGCAGGCCATCTCACTGCAGAAGTACTTCGCGGCGGAGATCTCCGGGACGGGGATCGGCCCCACATCGAACTGCTGCGCGCAGTGCAGCACCAGGGCCCGCCCGGCCAGGGTCTCGGCCTGGCTGTCGGCCAACAGGTTCTCGACCGACTGGAAATCGGCGATCGGCTGCCCGAACTGGTGACGGCCCAGGGCGTAGGTCGTCGCCTCCTCGACCAGCCGCATGGCCTGACCCACGCAGGTGGCCGCCACATGGGTGCGGGCGGAGTTGATACCGCGCAGCGCCGAGCGCAGACCGTTGCCCTCGACGCCGCCGATGAGGGCGCCCGCCGGAACCCGGCAGTCCTCGAAGTGGACTTCGGTGCTCAGAGACCCCCGCTGGCCCATCATCGGCTTCTGCGGGTCCACCCGCAGGCCGGGCGTGCCGGCCGGGACCAGGAAACCGGACATGCCCGCGCTGCCGTCGCCACCGGTACGGGCGTATACCAGGAACAGGTCCGCGATGGGCGCATTGGTGATGTAACGCTTGTGTCCGTTGATCACATACTCGTCGCCGTCACGGGTGGCGGTGGTGCGGGCCGACCCCGCGTCGGATCCGGCCTCCGGCTCGGTCAGCGCGAAGGCGGCCGTGCACTGACCCGACGCCATCGCCGGCAGCCACCGGCTGCGCTGCTCGTCGGTGCCGTGATCGAGCAGCGCCTGCGAGCACAACCCGATGGTGGAGGAGAATCGCGACCGATACGCCGCGGCGGCCTGGGTGAACTCCATGGTGAGCCGGACCTGCTCGGTCATCGACCAGCCCAGGCCCCCGTACTGGCGGGGAATGCTGATGGCGAACAGGCCGAGCTCGCGCATCCGCTCCACCAGGTCCTCGGGAATCCGGTCCTCCCGCTCGACCTCCCCTTCGCGTGGCCGCAGTTCCTCCTGCGAGAAGCGCCGGATCACATCCAGATACTCGTCGAATCCCATGTCTCGGATTGAGTCCCTCAACGCCACTCCTGGTTATCTCGGTCACATTTCGATACTTGACTCCGCCTAGAGTAAGAGCATAGGTTACTGGGGTCAAGCCAAAGTAAGTCTGGACGGGATGGAAGGCCGAAGCGTGGATGACCTGCTCATTGGATCATGGTCGATGCGCCCCGGAGTGGCTGTGGTCACGGACGAGGGCAGCGTGTCATGGGCGTCGTTGCGTGATCGCGTCGAACGCCTGGCCGCCGTGATCGATGAGCGCGTCCGCCCGGGTGGGCACGTCGCAGTCGCGGGGGCGAACACTCCCGAGACGCTCGTGTCGTACCTGGCCTGCCTGGTGTCCGGGCGGGCCCCGGTCGGGATCAACCCCAAGCTGGCGCGCGACGAGTTCGCCTATCTGATCGACGACGCCGGCATCGAGCTGCTCCTCGGGGGGGCCGGCGTGGCGCAGACGGTGGACAGTCTGGACACCCGCCACGGATTCACCGGCCTCTACTGGGGTGGCGACGCGGCGGAGTCGTCCTGGCAGGCGGCCATCGAGGCCGCACAGCCCAACGGGACGCGTCCGGCGGCCGCCCCGGTCGCACCCCTGCTCTACACCTCGGGAACGAGCGGTCGCCCCAAGGGGACCCGCGTGCGGTGGGTCGCCGATCCCGGCCAGACCGTCGCCGAGCACATCGAGCAGCTCGCCTCCGCGGGCCGGATGCTGCCCGAGGGACCTCACCAGGTCGCCGGTCCGCTCTATCACAACGGTCCGCTGATCGCGGTGCGGGCACTGCTGGCCGGACGCACGATCGTGCTCCCGTCGCGCTTCGACGCGCGTGGATTCCTGCGTCTGGTGCAGGAGAACGGGTCGGCGTCCTCGGTCATGGTCCCGACCCACCTGTCGCGCCTGCTGGCCCTGGAGTCGGCCGAGCGGGAGAGCTTCGACACCTCGAGCCTGCAGAAGGTCATCCTCACCGGGGCGGCGTGCCCGGCCGATGTCAAAAGAGCCGTCATCCGGTGGTGGGGGCCGGTGGTCGAGGAGGTCTACGGCGGCACCGAGTCCGGCACCCTGTGCCGGATCAGCGCGACCGAATGGCTCGACCACCCCGGATCGGTCGGCCGCACAGTCCCCGGCTTCCAGGCGGTGGTGGTCGACCGGGACGGCACCCCCCAGGACCCCGGGACGACCGGGAGGCTGTACTTCCGGGACGCCTCACTGCGCGGAATCCAGTACCACAACGCCCCGGACAAGACCGCCCAGGCCCACCTCGAACCGGGCACCTTCACCCTCGGCGACGTGGGATACCTCGACGCCGACGGCTACGTCCACATCACCGACCGGGACGTGGACATGGTGGTCTCCGGCGGGGTGAACATCTACCCCGCCGAGGTCGAGCGGGTGCTCTCGCAGTGTCCGGCGGTCACCGACGTCGCCGTGATCGGCGTACCTAACACCGACATGGGCGAGGAACTGCGCGCCCTGGTCAGCGTCAGCGGCCCGGTCACCGAGGCCGACCTCGACACGTTCTGTCGACAGCAACTGGCGGGCTATAAATGCCCGCGCAGCTACCAGTTCGTCGACCGACTGCCCAGAAACGACATGGGCAAACTCAACAAGCGACAACTGCGCCAGACCTTCTGGCCTGACACCCGAACCATCGGAGGCTGACAATGGACCTTGGACTCACCGGCGCGAACGCACTCATCACCGGCGCGAGCCGCGGCATCGGATTCGCGATCGCCACGCAGTTGGTGGCAGAAGGGGCCAACGTCGCCATCTGCGGACGCGACGAGAACCAACTCGCCGAGGCCGCCGAGAAACTCACCACCCAAGGACCCGGACGCGTCCACGCCACACCGGTGGACGTCTCCGACGCCGACCAGATCAACCGCTGGGTCACCTCGGCCGCCGACGACCTGGCAGGCCTGGACATCGTCGTGTCCAACGTCAGCGGCATGGGCGGCCCCGGACTTGAGGCATGGGAGCGCAACTTCCGCATCGACGTGCTGGGCTTCCACCACCTCATGGTCGCCGCACATCCCCACCTGCAGAAGTCCTCCCGCGCCTCGGTCATCGCGCTCGGCACCACCGCCGCCACCGAAACCTTCGGCGACCCGACCGTGGCCTACGGCTCCCTCAAGGCCGCGCTGATCCACCAGATCTCGGGCTACGCCCAGAAGTGGGCCGGCGAGGGCATCCGCTGCAACGCCGTCTCTCCCGGACCGGTGCTGTTCGAGGGCGGCGCCTGGGACACCGTCCGCACCAACAACCCCGAGATGTTCGAGCGCATCCTCGGGATGATTCCCCGCGGATCGATGGCCTCCCCGCAGGAGATCGCCTCGGTGGTCACCTTCCTGTCCAGCCCGGCGGCGAGCATCATCACCGGCGTCAACGTGGTGGCGGACGGGGGTTTCACGAAAATGGTCAAGTTTTGACCGAACCTGTCCCACACACAACGGCCCGGGTCCTTCCCTCCGGAATCGTCCTGTCGGTGGCAGAGAACGAGACCGTCATGGCCGCCGCGCACCGAGCCGGCTACTACTGGCCCACCATCTGCGGAGGCCACGCACGATGCGCCCGATGCGTCATGGAGATCGAAGACGGCGCCGAAGCAATGTCTGAAGCCTCCGACGAGGAGCGCAGCACTCTACGCAAGATACGAGGCGCATTCCGACCCGAATCCGAGCGGCTGGCCTGCCAGACCACACTCCGAGCAGACGTCACCGTGCGACGCCGCGGCGTAAGACCACAAGAGCCGAGGAATCAACAATGAGCATCGACCAAGAACAGCTCAACGAGATACACAGCAACGTCCACGCCAACCGCATCGAGTTCCCGCAGGAACTCCAGTTCCCGGAGGAACTGGGCATCACCGCACAGGACACCAAAATCCCGACCGAGCGGTACACCAGCCCAGACGTGCTCTCGGAGGAGTTCGAGAAGGTCTGGATGGCAACGTGGCAGCTCGCCTGCCGTGAGGAGGAGGTGGCCAACGTCGGTGACTACCACGAGTACGTCATCGGCCGGCAGTCCTACCTCATCGTGCGGGGCGAGGATGGGGTCCTGCGGGCCTTCCAGAACACCTGCCGTCACCGCGGCAAGCTCATCCGGACGGGCTCGGGCAACAGCGACGAACTCCGGTGCGGGTACCACTATTGGTGCTGGGGACTCGACGGCTCACTCAAGGACATCCCGAACAAGCAGTGGTTCCCCGGCGCGGACGAGGACGACCTGGACCTCGGCGAGATCCTCTGCGACGTCTTCGGGGGCTTCGTCTTCCTCAACCCCGATCCCCACGGTCCCACACTCGTCGACTACCTCGGACCGATCGTCGAGCAGCTGACCCCGTACCACCTCGAGAACCTCCGGGCCACGATGCACACCGTCGTCGAGCTGCCCTGCAACTGGAAAGTCGTGCTCGAAGCCTTCATCGAGACCTACCACGTCCAGGGCATCCACCCGCAGATCATGCCGTACATCGACGACTTCAACACCAAATTTCAGGTCATGGGCGACCACACCCGGATGATCGTGCCGTTCGGCGTGCCGAGCATGCGGCTCGAGCACATTGACCAGGCCGAGGTGTACGAGCAGTACCACACCGTCGCCGGCAAGGTGGCCACGCGCGATAAGAAGACACCGCCCCCACCACCGCAGAAGCTCACTTTCCCCCCCGAGCACTTCGACGACAACGGGGAGTGGATCGGCCCCGGCACGGTCCGGGACCACTTGATCGAGGAGACCCGCAAGCGAGGCAAGATACTCGGCCACGACTACTCGGGCTTGGTCGAAGCCCAGCTCGTGGACGACTACCACTACCACATCTTCCCGTCGATGGCGTTCAATCTCCACGCCGGCGCGATGCTGTTGTTCCGGGCCCGCCCCCACGCGACCGACCCCGACCGATGCTGGTTCGACATTTACACCCTGCGGGTGCCCGATCTGAACGAGCCGATGCCCGAGCCCGCACCCACGGAGCATCTGAGCATCGACACCACCAGCTTCGGACTCGTCCTGGATCAGGACTTCGACAATATCGGCGAAGTCCAACAGGGCCTACATGGCCGAGCCGTGACCGAGGTGACCGTAGGAGCATCCGAGATCCGGATCATCAACTTCTACCGAACACTACTCAGGTACGCCCAAAAGGACCCATCCATGACCAAGAAGATGTGAGGGAGGTAACATTTGAAGGGGTCAACTCGGCGAGCAGCCGAGCGTCTGCCACCCAATCTCTGGTGAGCGGTGGCGGAGGGCAGGCGGGTTGTTGGCCCGTTGACTCGCGAGGACCCCGCGGAGTGCGGTGGCGCATTTTTTCACACCCCGCCGCGAACTGTCTCGTCAGAACCATCACCAAGCATCATGGCGACGCCCTGGCCGGGTCCGCCGAATCGGGAGTAAGTGAAATGACAATGAACTACACCACGCCGGACGAGGCTGTCGGCGTCCCCGGCCCGACCACGGGCCACCATCGGGCACCGGAACCCGGCGCCGCCACCCTGTCCGCCATCGACGTGACCCTGACCTACCCCTCAAGCGGCAGCACCGGGCGTTCCGAGGGCGTCGAGGCGCTACGCAACGTCACCCTCGAGGTGCCCCAGGGCCAGTTCGTCGCCCTCGTCGGCGCCAGCGGCTGTGGCAAGACCAGCCTGCTCAACATGTTCGCCGGGCTGGTCAAGCAGACCTCCGGATCACTGACAGTCAACGGCGAGGTCCCCAAGTGCCCCCCACCCAGCGTGGGCTACATGTTCGCCCGCGACGGCCTGCTGCCCTGGAGGCGCATCGAACGCAACGTCACCCTCGGACTCGAGACGGACAAGAACTGGTCACGTACACGCGCCCAGGAACGCGCCGACCAACTCCTCGACATGGTCGGACTCAACGGATTCGGCAAAGCCTTCCCCCGACAGCTCTCCCACGGCATGCGCCAGCGAGCCGCGATCGCCCGCACACTGGCCCCCGACCCGTCGATCCTGCTGATGGACGAGCCCTTCGCCGCCCTGGACGCCCAGACCAAACTGCGCATCCAGGCCGAGTTCTCCCGCATCCTCGAGACCTCCGAAACCCCCAAGACCGTGCTGTTCGTCACCCACGACCTCCAAGAAGCACTCCTGCTGGCCGATCGGGTCGTGGTCATGCTCCCCCGCCCGGGCCGGATAGCAACCGACCAGTTCGTCGACCTGCGCAGACCGCGCTCTGAGCATCTCGCCGACCTGATGTTCGAACCCACATTCCGTGAACTCCACGAAGAGTTGTTCCACAAGCTCCAGGAAGGCGAGACCAAGTGACCAGGACATTTCCCCCCGAGGTCGAGCGGCCTTCCGAGGGCGAGCAGCCCTCCGCGGCACCGGCGGCCACGCCCACCAAGAAAGTCCCCTTGGCCGAACGCCGCGGACTGGTACTCATCGGACAGATCGGCTTCATCGTCCTGGTGCTGGGTGGCTGGCAACTGCTGGTCAACATAGGCGTCATCGAGGAACGCTTCTTCGGTAGCCCCATCGGCACCTACCAGCAGTTCGTCGAGATGCTCGTCAACGGCAACCTCCTTGAACAGACCGCAGCAACACTGCAAGCCACCATGCTCGCCCTGGCCATCGGCGTACCCGCCGGCGTCCTGATCGGACTGATCCTGGCCCTCTCGCCCTTCCTCGACAAAATCAGCTCACCCTTCATCGTCCCCCTCAACAGCCTGCCCCGAATCGCCTTCGCACCACTGTTCCTGCTCTGGTTCGGACTGACCATCTGGGCCAAAGTCGTCCTGGCAGTGTCCATCGTCGTATTCATCATGCTGCTCAACACCCGCGCCGGCGTCCGCAACGTCGACCCCGACCTGCAATCGGTGTCCAAACTCCTGGGACTCAAAGGCTGGGCCGTCATGCGCAAAGTCGCCCTACCCTTCGCCGTACCCTCCGTCATGGCCGGCTTCCGACTCTGCGTCACCTACGGCCTGCTCGGCGTCGTCGCCAGCGAAATGATCGCCGCCAGAAACGGACTCGGCCTGGAAATCGTCTCCAACTCCAACGCCCTCAACACCAACGGCGTCTTCGCCGTCCTGGTCATGCTCGCCTTCGTCGCCGTCGTCCTGGGCTTCCTCACCGAACGCTTCGAACGCTGGCTCCTCCGCTGGCAATAACCCCCACCCGACGGTGCGCCCGGACACCACCCCCAGGCGTACCGTCACCACAACCACACCCAACCCCCAGGTACCAGCCCAAACAAGGCGAGAATCGACCCGCCCCAGATTCCCCGCCACCTCCTCCACAAGCCCAGGAGGAGAGTTACACGCCGAACAAAATCGATCCCGCGGACAAGAAGACAATCCGGAAGTGGGCCGCGCACCCAACATCGACGCCCGGACACGCCCCGGCACCAGCACCAAGGACAACGCAAAGCCCAACCGTCCCACGGCCGAGAACCAACGGCTGACCGAAAACCCGGAGAGCATGCGCCACATTGTGGGCATGCTCAGTTAATATTTCTCCTGAACCCGGAGGTTCACCATGAGATCCATCCGCGTCGCCACCTTGGCACTTACGCTCAGCACCGGCCTGGTACTCTCTGCCTGCAGCGGCGAAACGAGTAGTAACGGAGACCAGAACACCACTCCGATCAGCGTCGGCAACTTTGTCACCGCCTCCCAACTCCCGTTCATGGTGGGAACGGACCAAGGCGTGTTCGAATCGGCCGGTCTCGACGTCGAGATCGTCGGGCTCACGAGCGGCCCCGCTGGGATCTCGGCACTCCAGAACGGCTCGATCCATGTAATGCCCCTTGCAGCGTCGGTTGCGGCCCGTGCGAATCAGACCGGGCAAGATGTCAGGATCATCTGCGGAAGTCAGAACGGGGACTGGACCTCGATGTGGGCCCAGGCGGACTCCGAGATCCCCGATGCGGGACAGGTCGGCGACTGGACCGACGTCATACAGGCCTTGCGTGGCAAGACGATCGGCGTCAATGCGCTTGGCGGCACCGACCAGATCGCCGTGGACAATCTCCTTTCCGCCGCCGGGATGTCCGGGGAGGACGTCGAGTATGTCGCCGTGGGTGCCGGGAACCGAGCTGTCGCGGCACTCAACCAAGGAGAGATCGACGCGCTCTACGCCTACCCGTTCAACGACCTGATCGCCCAACGCGAAGGGGCCCGCCGACTCTTCCACGTGCCGTCAGACCTCCCCGCGGAGATGAAGGACTCGCTGTCCGCGGTATGGTTCTCAACGACGTCGTGGCTCGAGGAGAACCCCGATACAGCTGCCGCCTTCTGCGAGGGAATGGACATGTCGATCGAGTTCACTCGGTCGACAGAGAATCTCGACGCAGTGAGCTCGATCATGCAGCGCGACTTTGACCTCGGCGATCCCGAACTCGCTCTGGAGTTCGTCGAAGGCAACATGGAGTTCCTCAGCACCGAGATTAACTGCGAGTCGATCGAGGCCATGATCAGCCTCGCCGTGGATCAGGGCGGCATGTCCGAGGGCGAGTTCACCGACTGCGAATCGAACGTGTGGGACCGCGCCGAGCGGTAACCCCGGTCGACGGCGCCCTTTCCTGCGGGCGGGGGGCGCCCGACGGTGCACATCCTTTCAGCGTCGACACACGGCGACGCAGATCAGAAGTCACCTATCCGTGCAGCACTCCCTCACTCTCCCCCTCAGGAGCCGGCCGATGGTGACCCGACTGACCAACTTCTCCGTACACCGCAGCTAGTCATCGTCCCGATTGACGTTGAGAAGCGGGTCTGCGGGCGGCAGGACCGTCGGATGACCGCGCCAGAGACCGATATTGTCTCCCGAGCGGCCTGAAGGTCCCTCGAGTAGAAGATCGACGATGACGCCAGCGACTGCTTCCGGCCGTTGCCAGGCCGCGATCACCTCCGGGGGCGGGTCGTAGTCTGCGTATCCGGAAAACGCGCGGATCATCCTACTGTCGGTCGCGCCTAGGCAGATGTTGTTAACGCGGACGCGGTGCTGCTGCAGCTCCTTAGCCCAGTCGTGGGTGAAGCCGTGCAGACCCCACTTGGTTGCGTCGTAAATGTCCATGCCAAGCGCTCCGGGCGGGCGTGGAGACGCGCTCCAGGGGCATTCCGGCGAGTCATCGTGGGAAACGACTCGCGGCCAGCCGCAAGTGTGCACATGGTCGGTCGACATCATAACAATGTCTCCCCCGCCACGCTGGACCATGAGCGGTGCGACGGCACGGCCGAAGAGGAAGGGGCCGCGTAGGTTGACCGCGACAATCCGCTCGAAGTCTTCCAGCGAGGACTCCCAGTCATCCAACGGTCCAGTTCGACCCATCACACCGGCGTTGTTGACGAGAATGTCGACGCCTCCCTCCGCCTTAACCACGGCGTCGACGGTAGCGCGCACGTCATCTGCTCTAGAGACGTCGCATCGCAGCTGGGTGATGCTGCCGTCGACTCCGAGCGCCGGTTCGGTGCCCCGCTCCGAGTCACTGTCGAGGTCGGCGACCCACACACGTGCACCAGCCTCGGCTAGGGCCTTCGCGATCGCCGCGCCGACCCCCGCCGCACCCCCGGTAACCAGGGCAATCCGGCCGACCAGTGACGGAGCTGTACTGCTGGTCGGCTGAGGTGCGATTTCAGACATAGTGGTCGCCCTTTCGTGGAACGGGGAGATTCTCGAACAATGGTCGGCCGCTGCCGGACCGGCAGGCATTTCCTGGCGCCTCGTCGATAACCGTGACCTAGTTGGTAAAGACTTGTGCTCGAGTTGCGCTGCCGGTCGCGGAGCGGCAAACCCGGTCGCGTGAGGACGGAGTCGACGCCGCTTAGCCACATTTCAAGCGATGCCGCTCTCTACCGATGCGCAGGCTCGCCTGTAGGGATGCCGGCCGCTGCATTGTCGGCTGCGCGTACCCCGTAGCTCGCCACGCCGTTTTCCTCTCGTCCCGACCCAGTCTATCGACTAAGAGCTCCGTGTCTATAGAAACACACAAACTGCCGTTACCGACGTCCAGCAGATCCCAGGACCGACCCCGCCTCGGCTAAAGTCAGTCGACGTGGGCTGTGCCGAGGCTTGTGGACCGCTCCCCGGCGACCTTGCGGTGATGCCCATGTGCACCAGGCCACCGGGCGCTTGGTATCCGTAGCGGCGCACCTGCCGCTCGCGGGCACGCATCGGGGCGCCGGTGCCCGAGTAGGTGAACGCAGCCTGACGCAGTCTTCCTAGCGGTATCAGTGGGGCGTTAGCGTAGGACATGTCAGCCCGCCATGCCGACCAACGACACAATGTCCGTGGCCAGTACAGCTAGGAATGCTGTTCGACCCCCAATACTGACCGGAACCAGGTGGCGGGCCGGTCCGTTCAGACCGGCGGCTCTGCCCGAGACCTCACTTCGCCCCGAAGCGCTGAGCGTATTGGCGCAACACCTTGTGGAAATTAATGATCCGAATCTCGGCACCACCGAGCGTGACAAACTCGACCTCGGGGTTCTTCAGACCTGCTTGAACTTCCGGAAGGTTCTCGAAGTCCTGGTCTAGAACCGTTCCGAAGCTGGTCTGCTCGAAATCTGCCCGAAACTCCTGTGCGGGCTCCGGCATGGGCTTGGTGAGATCCGGCATAAAAAGGCGCCAAACGTCGAAATGTGACTTGTTCGGATCCGTCGCGTGAGGCCTGGACCGGAACAATAGCAGCGCACCGGCGTGCAGGTTGAAGTACATCGACGGGAAGATGTGGTAGTGGTAGTCGTCGACGAGTTGCGCATGGCCCAGTCCCGAGTAGTCGTGACCCAGGCTCTCCCCGCGTTCGCGCGTCAGGTCGATGAGGTGGTCTCGGAGTGTGCCCTCGCCAATCCACTCTCCCTGTTCGTTGAAGAGGTCGGCGGGTAGTTCCACCCTGGTCTCCGGCGGCGGTGGCGTGGACCTGTCGCGCAGGCCGGGCTTCCTCAACGCGCGCTGGTGGCTCTCGTACACTTCGGCCTCGTCGATATGCTCGATACGCATGCTTGGGACACCGAACGGGACGATGTAGCGGGTGTGGTCACCCATGATGTCGAACTTCGTGTTGAAGTCGTCGACGTACGGCATGATCTGCGGATGAATGCCCTGCACGTGGTACGTCTCGATAAACGCCTCGATCGCAACCTTCCAGTTGCAGTCGATTTCTAGCGAGGCGTGCAGGTTGGCCCGAAACTTGTCCATGTTGTATGGTGCCAACTGCGTCGTGACGTCGCCCAGATACTCGCTCAACGGAGGGCAACTAGTGTCGGGATTGACGAACACGAACCCGGCCCAGGTGTCGCAGGCGATTTGGCCGAGGGCGTACTCGTCGTCGTCGATGCCGACGAAGACGTGGCGGTCCGGGATGTCGGCCAGTGACCCGTCGAGGCCCCAACACCAATAATGATAACCGCAACGCAGTTCGTCAGTGGTTCCGCTGCCGGTGCGGATAAGCTTGCCGCGGTGACGACAGGAGTTAACGAAGGCGCGGAGCCGACAGTCCTCGCCGCGAACTACCAGGTATGACCTCCCCGCGATTCGGTACTCGTAGTAGGCGCCGATCTCGGCGACCTGCTCCTCGCGGCACGCGAGCTGCCACGTGCGCATCCAGGTCGTCTCGATCTCCTCGCGCAGGACCTCCGGTGAGGTGTACCGATCCGTGGGGATACGGGTGTCGTCGACGGTGAGCTCGTACTCCTCGGCGAACTTGAACTCCTGGGGGTACTCGAGAGCGTACTTGCCCACGTTGCCGTGGACGCGAATCACGTCGTTCTCGTCGGTGGTCCTCACTGCCATCTCCTGACCTTGGGGTCTTCACGGGAAAATAGTCCCTGCGTACTTACTTACTAGTATGACTACATAGTTAGTAAGACGCAACCCCTATGTGGAGAGGGCAGTTGCGAACTGACGAGGTCAGGATCCCCGAACGCTACCCGGAGCAGGTATGGGGTCACGCACAAGTGCGGACCCACAGTTGGATGCCATGTCGACTCGCGGCTCCGAGGCGCCCAAGTGGCGAGTGGTCGTCATGGGCGGTTCGTTGATTGGATTGGCCTGCGCCTGGAGCGTTACGAAATCTCGGACGGCACCGGAAGTCCGGCTCCGCCGGTCCCGGTGATGAGCCGGAAGCCGATCTCCTCACCGGCGATCACCATGGGCGAGTCCATCACCGCGGTGACGTCGGGCGGGTACGCGGACAACGCAGCACCGCCCTCGGGGATGCTCGCCTCACTGCGACCCCGGGCGCGGTCAGCCACCCTGGACCGCCGTGAGGACATCGACCTCCGCGCCCGCGCCCAACGGCGCCTCGTCCCACGCCGAGCCGGGCACCACCACGCCGTCGACGGCGATCGCGACGCCCTCGTCGGGCAGATTCAGGTCGGTGACGAGTGCGCGGACGGTCGCGCCGTCGGCCAAGGTGCGGCCCTCGCCGTTCACGGTGACCATCAAGGGCGTTCATGCATCAGGGTCGCGAGTGTACGACTTCACCGTAATCGGCGGAGGAAGCAAGCAGGCGCCAGTGCCGCGGGCCTGTGGCCGTCGGTGCCGGAGACCACTAATCGCCGACACTGGGCTTCACCCGCGGGTGAAGCGATCGGGTGCGGCCGCCCGCGCCGCCGCCGGACCACGCTCCGCGTGCAACTCCGCCCAGACCGCCGCCACTGTCACCGGCGTCAGCGCGATGCCGTTGCGGCCGTGCCCGGTGGCGTGGATGAGGCGCGGGTCCGTGGAATCGGGGCCGAGGAACGGGAGGTTGTCCGGCGACATCGGCCGGAGCCCGGCGACTGCCTCTGCCAACTCGTACTCGCCGACCCCGGGGAAAATCATCTCGGCGTCGGCGAGCAAGTCGCGCACCCCTGCGACCGTGACCTGCCGATCGTCGCCGTGTTCGTATTGCGTGGCCCCCACGACCAAGCCGCCGTCGCGTGGGACCAGGTACAGCGGCCGCCCCCGCACGAACGCCCGCACCACCCCGCGCGGTGGGTCCTCGCAGCCGGGCCGAGCACGCAGACGGAGAACCTCGCCCTTGACCGGACGCACCGGCAACCCGGCCAATTCGGCGGACCCGGAGCCCGCGGCCAGGACGATGCGATCCGCGTCGACGTCGTCGAGCGAGGTCACTGCACTGCGCACCCACGTCACGCCCTCGGCCCGGCAGGCGCGGGTAAGGGCCGCCAGCAGGACGCGATTGTCGACGGCGCCCTCGGAGTCCATGCGGTAGGCGGCACGGGCGACGCGGGCCAGGGACGGTTCGGCCTCGCGCAGCTGCCGACGGGTGACGCGGCGCAGGTCGGCCTCGGTGATGCCGGGCGCGGGGCCGGAGCCCGGGCCAGACCCGGAGGCTTGCCGGGTGGGGTCGGGCTGGCGGGCGGCCCACTCCATGGCCATGTCGAGGTCGCGGGCATCGGCCTCGTCCACGGCCAGCATGTGCGTGTGGGTGGCGGTGCGGACCGGCGGGCCGGGTGGGACGTACGGCTCGAGGGCACTCAGCAGGTTCGGCCACCGGCGCAGCGAGTCCACGCCCAGCGCGAACACCGCCTCCTCCCCCGGCCAGGCCTCGCTGAACGGGGCGAGCATGCCACCCGCGACCCACGCGGCGCCCGAGGCGGGGACCCCGTCGGGACCCGAGTCGTCGGGCTCGTGGACGACGATCTCGTCGGCGAGCCCGGCGCGCGCGATCGCCCAGGCGCACGCCAGACCGATCACCGAGCCACCCACCACGGCAACCCGGCCCGCACCGGTACGGGCGGCGGGCGGGGCGGGATCAACGGTCATGGCGGCCAGCCTAGTGGGGCCATCAACTACGGTTGAACCCATGACCGCCCGCGCCGACCGCCTCCGTGCCCGCCTCGCCGACGCCCGCCTCTACCTCTGCATCGACGCCCGCAGACACCTGGACGAGGAGGCGCGCGAGCAGGGATGGTCCGGCGACTTCCCCGCCCTGCGCCGCGACGTCACCGCCGCGGTGGCCGGTGGCGTCGACATCGTGCAGCTGCGGGACAAGAACTCGGCCGGCGACCGCGACCTCGGGCCGCTGGAGGCCGGGCACGAGCTGCGCGCGCTCGCGGTGATGCGGGAGGTCTGCGACGCCCACGGTGCACTGCTCGCGGTGAACGACCGGGCGGATGTCGCCGTGGCCTCCGGCGCGGACGTGCTGCACGTCGGGCAGGACGACCTGCCCGTGGAGTGGGCGCGGCGGATCGTCGGCGACGACGTGGTGATCGGCCTGTCGTGCCACGCGACGGACGAGGTCGACGCCGCGGCGGCGAACCCGGTGGTGGACTACTTCTGCACCGGCCCCGTGTGGCCGACCCCCACCAAGCCGGGCCGCCACGCGCCGGGCACGGACCTGGTGCGCCACGCAGCCGGGCTGGGCGGCGGGCCGGACGCGGCGGGCGGGCTGGCCAGGCCGAACACCGCGGCCGGGCCGGCCAAGCCCTGGTTCGCCATCGGCGGGATCGACCCGGAGAACCTGCCCGAGGTGCTGGCCGCAGGAGCGAGCCGCGTGGTCGTGGTCCGCGCGATCACCGCGGCCCCCGACCCCACCGCCGCAGCCCGCGAACTCCGGGCCGCCCTGGACTGAGCGCTCCACCCCGCCCCGGCAGCCCGGCTACGGCGTCGCCGCCTGCGGGGCTCCGCTCCCGGCCCCCGCTGCGGCTCCCTCGGCGAGCGGGTCCGCCGCGGTCAACTCCTTGGTCAGCGTCCTGCGCAGCACCTGCCGGGGCTTGCGGTCGAGCGAATCCCCACCTCGTCGTCGTCCCCCTCCCCCGGTCTGACCGGCGCGCCCGCTCTCCCCGGTGCGCCCGCTCTCCCCGGTCGGCTCGTCTCCCGGCCTGCGTCCCCACGAATCGGGCGCCAGCCCCGGCACGAGGGTGAGGAGCCTCCCCAGGCCCCGCGCGGGCCACTCGACGCGCGCGTGGTCGACCTGCACCATCGCGCGGCGGCCGCGCAACACGAGGGTCATGACGCCGTTGTCGAACCAGATGCCGTCGGACACCCTCCACCGCACCTCGGGGTCGCGCACGCCCACCGCCCGGGCGAGGCGACGCGTCAACGCCGGCAGCGGCTCGCGCACCGACAGCCGGTTCACCGCGCGGATCGACTTCTGCAGCGGGTTGCGGAACGGCGACATCACCAGCTGGTGCACGCGCGTCGGCGAGTCCGCCACGCGCTGCGCGGTGAGCTGCACCTCCTCGAGATACGAACAGTGCACGTCGCCGCCGAGGAGAAGGATCGACGCGGGCGCCGGCCGCTCGTCTCCCGCCGCGACGTCGGTGAGCAGCCCCACGAGGTCGTCGAAGCTGTTGCGGAACGCTCCCCAGTGCTCGAGATCCACCGCCAGGCGCATCCACTCCCCGACCTTCGCGGTCACCGGCATGTCCGGGCGATGACGCGCCACCGCCTCGTTCCATCCCTCCACGTGATGCAGCGCGGGCAGCATGAAGGCGGGCAGCGACGAGCCGATCACCAGGTGGTCCACGTCCGCGTCCAGGCACGCGTCCCGGGTCCACGCCCACTCGTCGGCGTCCATCACCCGCCGGTCGTCCGGATCCAGGTGCCGTGACGCCCGCACGTCGAGCATCACCACCCGCACCCGGCCGAAGTCGCGCTTGAAGCTCCACTGGACCGTGCCGCGCTCGGAGTCCGCGGCCACGGCGCAGTCCTCCAGCAGGCGCTCCCGCTCCGCGTCGGAGGAGGCGCCCCGCAGTGCCTGGTACGTCTCGTTCGCCTCGAGCTCGTCGGGCGCGAGGTTCCCGAGGTGCTGGTAGACGAAGTAGCTGGAGAACGCGCCGATCACGCGGTCGCGCCACCACGGCTGGGCGGTCATCTCGCGGCGCCACGCGAACGAGGAGTTCCAGTCGTCGCGCAGGTCGTGGTCGTCGAGGATCATGCAGCTCGGCACGGTCGACAGCAGCCAGCGCACGTCCGGGTCCCGCCACGACTCGTGATACAGCCAGGAATACTCCTCAAAATCGCAGATCTCGTCCGAGACGTCACGGTCGCCGCCCGCGCACGCCGAGTCCCGCACCGATTGCGGCCCCTGACCGGCGTCGCGGCGCTCGGCGAGGCGCTCGGTGATCTCTCGGCTGGGGATGTCCGCGTAGACCTGGTCGCCCAGGAGCAGCATCGCGTCCGGCCACTCGCGGCGCGGCGTGTGCGCCATCCGGTGGGCCAGCGCCACCAGCGCGTCCGCGCCGATCTCCCGCAGCGCCTCCGGCGTCTGGTTCTCACCGCGCCGGCACGAGCCGAACGCCAGCCGCACGGTGTCGTCCGCGCGCGGCGTGCAGATCACGCTGGGCCGCCTCGGGTCGAGCGGCCAGACCTGCTCGCCGTCGAGCTCCACGGTGTACGGCGTCTCCTCCCCCTCCGGCAGGCGACACAGGTGCAGCACCGCGAAGTGGTGACCGTGCACGCCCCACATCGGTTCGGTGGCCACCTCGTCCCCCGCGCGGATCGTCACCTCGCACGGGGTGGAGACCTCGACCCACACCGTCGCGTCGGTGCTGTCGACGTACCGGAGCAGCGGGCCGAGGATGAGCTCGGGCGTGCGGTCGGGCGCAGTCATGCGCACCAGTGTGCACCCGCGCGGCGCGCGGGCGGGACCGGTCCGTTGAGTGGAACGGGACGGGTTACCCGAGGAGGGCGCGGCGTGTCACCCGAGGAGGGTCCGGGGCCCGACGACGAGGACGTTCCCCGGCAGCCTGTCCCGCAGTCCCCGATCGGCCGTGACCACCACGACCCGTCGGGGCCCGCCATCCACCTCGGTGGCCAGATCGACGATCGCGTCGTCACCGGAACCGGGCGCGCGGTGCACCACGAACGGGCCGGAGTGCTCGGCCGCACGGGCGGCGCCCTCGATCACGGCGTGCGCGCGGGCCACCCAACCGAAGGCGGCCGCGTGGGCGGGCGGTCCGGCCGGGGGCGAGGTAGCCGAGCGGGGTCCGGCCGGGGTCGGTCGCCCGGCCGACGCGGGCAGTTCGAGGGTGCGGGGCATCCCGGCGCCCAGCTCGTCGAGCAGACGCCCGGTCGCGCCAGCCCGGTCGCGCCACCAGCCGTCGGGGCGGGAGCCGAGGACGTTGGCCACGTCCACCACCAGCTCGACCGGCTCGGACCGCAGCCCGTTGGCCCACGCCTGGGCGAACGCCGGCATGAGCGGCAGGTCCGCCACCCGCGTCTCCGGCACCCAGCGCAGCTCGAGGCTCTCGTTGTTGGGCACCGTCTCCAGCGCGTGGGGCGCGTCGGCGATCACGGTGGTGTACGTCCACTCGACCGAGTCGGGGGACTCCTGGACCAGCGGCGGCAGCACGCGGGGGCGGCGGACGGCCCCGGCGGCCGCGTCGGCGCCGGCGCCGGCGCCGGTGGAGTCCGTGCCGGACTCGTCGAGTTCCTCGTCATGCCTCTGGTCGGGGCGCAGCCTACGCAGCATCTCCGCGGCATGGCGCATGTCCAGGCCGGGCCGGTGCCAGACCGTGCCGGGCATGCGGGAGGTCACGACCTCCGCGCGCACCACGACGTCGGCGGGCCGGATCTCCGCCTCCTCCTCGGTCTCGCGCAGCGCGGCCCGGGGCGCGTCCTCGTACGAATCGCGCGCGCCGCCGGGCAGCGCCCACGTGTCGCCGGAGGCGGTCCACACCGCGCGGTGCTGCAGCAACACCAGCGGGGTGTCGGGATCGGTGGGGTCGGCGGCGCGCAGCAGCAGCCCGGCGGCGCCGAACCGGCCCCACCGGCGATCACCGCCCGCGGACACCACCCAGCCGTTGCCGTCACCCTCGCTCGCCGTCACCGGACCTCCACCTTCCCGGACGGGCCCACCCCCGTATCGGGCGGATCCTCGAGTCCTCCTCGACCAGTCTGCCCGACTCCGCGCCGTCACTTCACTAACCTGGGACACACTCCCGTCGCGACGTCGGCTCGGCGGGCGAGGACCGGGGAGGTGAGCGACGCGATGCGCGCCCGAACCCTCGCACGACGAGGCACTCCCGGATCCTCCGACGGGACCCGCAGCGGTTCCACGCCCACGCCGGGCTCCTCGTCCGGCTCCGCGACGGGACCGGGCCCCGCGACCGGTGGTCGTCCCGTAGCCGGTGGTCGCCCCGGGGCCGGCGGCGGCAGCGGCGAGTCCGGCACCGCCGTCCAGCCCCGCCACCCCGTGCGCCGCCGCGCCGCCCGCTTCTGGAGCGACGTGCTCACCACGCCCGGACGCATGTCGGTGTTCGCTGTCGTGGCGATCCTGGTGGTGCTCGCGGGCGGCATCGTGGCGTCCTCCACCATCACCCAGCGGCAGAGCTACCACGAGACCCTGCTCGCCGAGGTCGAGCCCGTCGCCAACGCCTCGCAGACGCTCTACAGCTCCCTGACGATCGCGGACTCCGCCGCGAACACCGCGTTCATCACCGGCGGGATAGAACCTGCGGAACTGCGCGAACGCTACCTTCAGGCGATCGCGGACTCGTCGTCGTCGATCATCGCCGCCGCCCAGGGCCTCGACCGCACCGACACCGAGTCCATCGACCAGCTCGCCCACATCAACGCGCAGCTCGCCACCTACACCGGCCTCGTGGAGACCGCCCGCACCAACAACCGCGTCGCCAACCCGGTCGGCTCGGCATATCTCGCCTCGGCGTCGGCGCTGATGCAGGACACCATCCTGCCCGCGGCCGCCGACCTGTACGACCGACAGTCCACGTCCGTGGGCCAGTCGGACCGCGAGTGGTCGTCGCCGCCGTGGGGCTCGTTCTTCCTGCTCGGCCTGGCGATCGCGGTGCTGGTGCTGCTGCAGCAGTGGCTGTGGCGGCTCACCGGGCGGCGCATCAACCCCGCGCTCGGTGTGGCGTCCCTGCTCGTGGTGGCGACGTTCCTGCTCACCATGATCGCCGGGTTCCTCGCCGCCAACGACAACGCCAAGGGCCTGTCCGAGGGCGCGGCGCCGATGAACGAGCTGACCCGCCAGCGCATCAACGCCCAGAAGGTGCGCGCGCAGGAGACGCTCAACCTGGTGCGGCGCACGGACCCCGAGGGGTCGGCGGCCGAACGCGCGGCCGTCCTCGGTGGCGTCCGCGACACCCTGACCGTGTACCTCGACGACGAGGAGGAGACCGGCAACGACATCAGCCTCGACTCGCACGGCGCGGTGACGGAGGCCATCGAGGCGCTCGACGAGTGGATGGCCGCACAGAACCGCGCCGACTCCCGTTACCAGCAGGGCGACTACCAGGGCGCCATCGAGATCTCCTCCGGCCAGGACGCCGGCGACTCGGGGGCGGCGTTCGACGAATTCGACGAGTCCATGCAGGCCGCCATCGAGGAGGCCCGCGACACCCTGCGCACCCGCATCGACAACGCCCGCCGCACCTCCTCGAGCGGCCCGGATCTCATCATCGCGCTGTCCACGCTGGCCGCGTTCGGCGTGGTCGTGGGAATCGCGCCCAGGATCAGGGAGTACCTGTGAGGGCGCGGGCTGGATGGTCGGTGCGCGCCGGCGGGGCGGCGCGCGCTGGCCGGGCGTCGCGGGTGGCGCTGGGTGGCGGGCTGGTGGCGGCCCTGGCGTTCGGCGCCGCGTGTGGGGTCGACGACGGCGAGGTCCGACCCGGCGTCGGCGGGCCGGAACAGGGCGCGGCGGCCGAGTCCGCGGACACCGTCGGGGCGGGGATCCCGGAGGTCGAGGCCGTTATGCCGCTGCCCGCCGGCGCGGTGGTCAGCACCGACATCCCCGACAACCTGCCGGGCGAGGACGACGAGAACTGCGATCCCCTGCCCAGCCTGCGGCCTGACGACGCCCCGCCCGAGGAGCGCGTGCCGCGGATCCTGCAGCGGGGCCGACTGATCGTCGGCCTCGACCAGGGCTCCAACCTGTTCTCATTCCGCGACCCCGCCAGCGGCCAGCTCACCGGCTTCGACGTGGACCTCGCCCGGGAGATCGCCGCCGACATCTTCGGTGACCCGCAGCAGGTGGAGTTCCGGTCGCTGACGTCGGCGAATCGGCTGGAGGCACTGGAGAACGACCAGGTGGACGTGGTGATCCGGTCGATGTCCATCACGTGCGCCCGGCGAGATCGGGTGACGTTCTCGGTGCCGTACTACCAGGCCTACCAACGAGTGCTCACCGTGCGGGGTTCGGGTATCACGGAGATCGAGCACCTCGAGGGCAAGCGCGTGTGCGTGGCGGCGGGAACCACCTCCGCGTCCCGACTGTGGGCGGAGTTGGAGCGGATCACCGTGCTGTCGGTCAACACGTGGGCGGACTGCCTGGTCGCCATCCAGCAGAACCAGGTCGACGCCATCACCACCGACGACGCCATCCTGGTGGGCATCACCGCCCAGGACCCCTACCTGCAGATCGTCGGTCCGCAGCTCGACGCCGAGCCGTACGGCGTGGGCATCGCCAAGTCCACCCCGGAGCACAACACGGACGGGCTGGTCCGGCAGGTGAACTCGACGCTCGAGCGGATCCGCGCGGACGGCACGTGGAACCGCATGTACTCCACGTGGCTGTCCGGGCTGGGGCCGAACCCCGGAATGCCGGAGCCGCGGTACATCGAGGAGCCGCGATGAGCTACCGGAAGTGGAACGACCCGCCGGAGGACGGAGAACCCACCGTCGGCACCCAGGCCACCGTGCGGACCGAGGCCGTCGACGTCACTCAGGCCGCGGCAGCCACGGGCGCCGCGGCGACGATCGGCGCGGCGGGCACCGGGGCGACCGAGGCGACGGGTGCGACCGAGGCCACAGGCGCGATGGAGGCCACCGGCGCGATGGCGGAGACGGGTGGCTCCGCGTCGACCGGCGGGATGGCCGAGACCGGCGCCGTCGACGTCACCGGTGCGGTGTCCATGACCGGCTTCCTGTCCGACACCGACCCCGACGGCGGCACGACGCCCGGCCGCACCGACCGGACGGAGCACGATCCCGAGTCCCGCACCGAGTCCGTGCCCGGCGCGCGTCCGTCCGGCCGGACCGACGCGGTCACCGGTGACCGCGCCACCTCGGCGCCGTTCCGCATGCGGCACCCCGACAAGCCCGAGGACCGGCCGAGCCAGGCCTCCGAGGGTCTCGTCGATCTGCCGTACATCATCCCCGTCGACCCCACCTCCGCGATGCTCGCGCCGGAGGATATCGAGGCCGAGTGCGAGGCCTCGAACGGCAAACTCCCCAGGCCCGAGCTCCGACCCGGCGACATCGTCGCCGACCAGTACGAGGTCCGCGGCGCGCTCGCCCACGGCGGGATGGGCTGGATCTACCTCGCCGTCGACCACAACGTCTCCGACCGCTGGGTCGTGCTCAAGGGCCTGCTCCACGCCGACCAGGCCGAGGCCCAGGAGGTCGCGGTCGCCGAGCGGGAGATCCTCGCCGAACTGTCGCACCCGTCGATCGTGCGTATCTACAACTTCATCCACGACGACTGGGCCACCTCACCCGCCCACGGCGGGTACATCGTCATGGAGTACGTCGGCGGCCCCAGCCTCCGCGACGTCCGGCGCGCCGCCCCCGGACGGGTCCTGCCGGTGGAGAAGGCCATCGCCTACGTCCTCGAGGTCCTCCAGGCGCTGTCCTACCTGCACTCCGTGGGACTGGTCTACAACGACCTCAAGCCCGAGAACATCATGCTCACCGAGGACCACGTCAAGCTGATCGACATGGGCGCCGTGTCGGGCGTCGGCGACTACGGGCACATCTACGGCACCCCCGGCTTCCAGGCCCCCGAGATCCCCGAGACCGGACCGACCATCGTCTCCGACCTGTACACCGTCGGCCGGACGCTGGCCTCGCTCATCGTCCGACTGCCCGTCGTCGACGGTCGCTACGCCGACGGGATCCCCTCCCCCATGGAGGAGCCGGTCTTCAGCCGGTACGACTCCCTGTACCGGTTCCTGCTGCGTTCCACGCACGAGAACCCCGACATGCGGTTCCGCAGCGCCACCGGCATGGCCAACCAGCTCATGGGCGTCCTGCGGGAGGTGCTGGCACTGCGGACCGGGGTGCCGCACCCCGCGTTCTCGTCCGTGTTCTCCCCCCAGCGGTCGACGTTCGGCACCCTGTTCACCGTCGAGCCGACGGACTTCCTCGTCGACGGCCGCGCCCGCGACACCACGCTCACCGGCGCCGAGCTCGTCGACGCGCTCCCGGTGCCCCTCATGGAGTCGTCCGACCCGGCCAGCCGCATCCTCGCCGCGACCTCGTACACCTCGGTCGAGCAGCGGATCGACACGCTCAAGGAGCTCTACTCCGACACCGACTCCGAGGCGCACGAGAGCATCGGCGTCATCATGTCGCTCGCTCGCGCCTACCTCGAGAGCGGGGACCTCGCGGCCGCCGAGGCGCTCCTGGAGGAGAACGCCCACCGACGGCGCGCCGAGTGGCGGCTCGTCTGGTACGACGGCGTCGTCGCGCTCCTCAAGGGCGACCCGGTGGGCGCCTACCCGAAGTTCCAGCAGGTGCTTTCCGCCATGCCCGGCGAGAACGGACCCAAGCTGGCCCTCGCCGCCACCGCCGAACTCATCCTCGACGTCTGTCCCGAACGGGACCGCGCCCGCTGGGCCCGCTCGAGCGAGCACTTCTACCGCACCGTGTGGTCGGTCGACCGCTCCGTCATCAGCTCGGCGTTCGGTCTGGCCCGCCAGCTCCAGCGTCGCGGCGAGGTCGCGGCCGCCATCGAGGAACTCGACCGCGTCCCACCCAACTCGCGCTACTCCTCGCTCGCCAACCTCACCGCGATCCTCCTCCTGTGCCAGGGCCGCCCCCTGGAGGAGACCGAGGAGTCCCACCTGCGCGAAGCCGCACGTCGGGTGACCAACCTGTCCGCCGGCGAACACCGGGCCTTCCAGATCCGGCTCACCGTCCTCACCACCGCGCTGGCGTGGATCCAGCGGCCCGGCAACGAGCCCTCGCCGTCCCCGCTGATGCGGGGCGTGCCGTTCACCGAATTCGGCCTGCGCTCCGGCGCCGAGACCGTCCTGCGGACGCTCGCCCGGTCCACCGAGACGCGGGCCCAGCGGTTCCGACTGGTCGACCAGGCCAACAGCATCCGCCCGCGCACGTTGTTCTAGGCCCGCCCGGAGTGGCTACGTCCCCAGGCCCAGCACGGTGTCGCACGCCCGCGCGATCGCCAGCTCCTCGTCCGTCGGCACGACCAGCACCGCGACCCGGCTGTCCGGCGTCGAGATGACCCGCTCGCCCGTGCCGTTCTCGTTGGCGTCCCGGTCGATCTCGACCCCCCAGCCGCTCATCGTGGACAGCGCGTCGGCCCGCAGGCGGGCGACGTTCTCCCCGACCCCGGCGGTGAACGTGATCGCATCCACGCGGCCGAGGACCGCCCAGTAGCCGCCGATGTAGCGGCGCAGGCGATGGATCACCACTTCGTAGGCGAGCCGCGCGTCCTCGTCGTTGTCGTCGACCCGGGTCAGCAGCTCGCGGAAATCACGCGCGCCCGACAGCCCCTCCAGTCCGGACCGGCGGTTGAGCAGGGTGGAGACGTCCTCCGGCGACATCCCGCGGTCGCGGATGAGGTGGATGATCAGCCCGGGGTCGAGGTCCCCGGGGCGTGTTCCCATGACGAGCCCCTCGAGCGGGGTCAGGCCCATGGAGGTGTCCATCGGGCGACCACCCGCGATCGCCGAGGCCGACGCCCCGTTGCCGAGGTGCAGGACGATCTGGTTGATCTCGTCGTAGGGCCGCCCGAGGACGTCAGCGACACGGTGGGAGACGAACTCGTGGCTGGTGCCGTGGAAGCCGTACCGACGCAGGTCCCACTCGCGCGCCGTCTCGCGGTCGATCGCGTACGTGTGGGCGGCGGCGGGCATCGTGTGGAAGAAGCCCGTATCGAACACCGCGACGTGCGGCAGGCCGGGCAGCAGCTCGCGGGCCACCCTGATCCCGCGCAGGTTTGCCGGATTGTGCAGCGGGGCGAGCAGTTCGAGCTTCTCGATGTCGGCTTCCACCTCGGCGGTCACCTCGACCGGCTCGTGGAAGGCCGGCCCACCGTGGACGACCCGGTGGCCGATCGCCTCGACGCCCAGGTCGGCGGGGTGCACGCGAAGTTCCTCGGCCAGCTCCAGTACCCGGGCCAGCGCGGCGGTGTGGTCGGGAAACCCGGCCTCCGCGGTCCGCTCGGCGGCGGGCGATCCGGTGAGCTCACTGCGGCGCACGGTCAAGCTGCCCACGGGCTCCCCGATCCGCTCGACCAGTGCCCAGGCCAGCTCGACCTCCACGGCGGTGTCGAGGATCTGCAACTTGAGTGAGGACGAGCCGGAGTTGATGACGAGTACGCGGGTCATGAATCGCTTTCCTGGGAGACACCGGCGCCCTGCGCCTGGACGGCCGTGATGGCGACGGTGTTGACGATGTCCTCGACCAGCGCGCCGCGCGACAGGTCGTTGATCGGCTTCCGCAGGCCCTGCAGGACCGGCCCGATCGCGACGGCGCCCGCGGTCCGCTGGACGGCCTTGTACGTGTTGTTGCCGGTGTTGAGGTCGGGGAACACCAGCACGGTGGCACGTCCGGCGACCTCGGAATCGGGCATCTTCTTTCCGGCGACCGTGGGGTCGACGGCGGCGTCGAACTGCAGGGGCCCGTCCACGACGAGGCCGGCCACCGGGTCGGCGGCGGACGCGCCGACGGACGCGGCGGCGTCGGCGATGCGCGACCGCACGAGCGCGGTGGCCTCGCGCACCTTGTCGACGTCCGCTCCCGTGCCCGAGTCACCGGTGGAGTACGACAGCAGCGCCACCCGCGGATCGATACCGAAGCGCGCGGCGGTCTCGGCGGAAGACAGGGCGATGTCGGCGAGCTGCTCCGCGGTGGGATCGGGCACCACCGCGCAGTCGCCGAACGCGAGCACGTGGTCGGCCAGGCACATGAGGAACACGCTCGAGACCGTCTCGACGTCCGGGCGGGTACGGATGATCTCCAGGGCCGGGCGGATGGTGTGCGCGGTGGTGTGGGCGGCGCCGGAGACCATGCCGTCGGCGAGGCCCGTGTGCACCATCATCGTGGCGAAGTAGGAGATATCGAGGATGCGGTCGCGGGCCACGTCCAGGGTCATCCCCTTGTGCTTGCGCAGCTCGGCGTACTCCTCGGCGAACCTGTCGGCGTGTTCACTCGTCCGCGGGTCGAGCAGCTGCGCCCCGCTGAGGTTGATGCCCAGTTCGTCGGCCCGGCGCCGGATCGCCTCGGGATCGCCGAGGATCGTCAGGTCCGCGACGTCACGTCGCAGCAGGCGGCCGGCGGCGTGGAGGATGCGGTCGTCGTCGCCCTCGGGCAACACGACGTGCCGCTTGTCGGCGCGGGCGCGTTCGAGAAGCTGGTGCTCGAACATCTGCGGCGTCATCACGTCGGGCGTGTCGACGCGCAGCCGGGCGAGCAGTTCCTCGGTGTCGACGTGCTTCTCCATGAGGCTCAGCGCGGTCTCGACCTTGCGTCCGGAGCCGGAGTAGACACGACCGCGGGTCTCGGCGGCGAGCCGCGCGGTGTCGTAGGTGCCGTGCTGGGTGCAGACGATCGGCAGGGTGGACCGCATCCCGCGGACGAGCTTGTCCAGCGCCGGGTTCGGCGTCACCCCGCCGTTCCAGATCATCCCGGCCAGCGACGGGAAGCCCTCGGCGGCGTGCGCGGCGAGGATCGCCAACACCGCGTCGGTGCGGTCGGCGGGCACGATGACCACCATGCCGTCGACGAGCCGCTCGAGGATCCGGTCGCCGGTCATGCCGCCGACCATCACGGCCATCGCCTCGCGGTCGAGCAGCGCCGGGTCGCCGGAGTACAGGGTGCCGTCGACCGCCTCCATGAGTTCGCCCATCGTGGGGGCGGTGAGCAGCGCCTGGGTGGGCAGGGTCCAGGCCGGCACGTCGAGCGTGTCGAGCTCCGCCTGGATCGCCTCCAGTGTGTCGGGATCGCAGCGGTTGGCGACGACCCCGACGGGGTGGGCGTGCTCGGCCCGCAGTTCGTCGAGCGTGAGCCGGGCGTTGGTGCCGATCTCTGCCGGGGAGCGGTCGGTACCGCGGAGCACCAGGAGCACGGGGGCGCCCAGGTTCACGGCGAGCGTGGCGTTGAAGTCGTACTCCGTGGGACTGGGGACCCCGGTGTAGTCGGTCCCGAGGATCACCACGACGTCGCACTGGCGGGCGACCACCTGGTACCGGTCGACGATTTCGCCGAGCGCGGCGTCGCGGTCCTCGTGGACGCGCAGGTTCGTCACGCCGATGCAGTCCTCGTAGTCGAGGTCCACGGTCGTGTGCTGCAGCAGCATCTCCAGGATGCGGTCCCGGGCCGGCTCGTCGTCGATAGCCGCGCCGGTGGACACACCGGGGACCGGCCGCGGGGCGACGGTGACGGGACGGAACACGCCGACCCGTTGGACGGTCCCGGCGAGAATCCTCAGCAGGCCCAGCGCGACGGTCGACTTCCCGGTGTCACCCTCGGGGGCCGCCACGTAGACGGCTGACGAGGAAAGCGGCTCGTTCCCGCTCTGGGCTGGGATGGTCAGCGCGGCGACGTCGGGTTCGGGCGGCTCGGCCCCGGACGACTCGGACGACGCGGGCGTGACGTAATCGGGCGGAAGGGAATCGGGCACGGGGGCATTGTGACAGCGTGGACGGCGCGGCACATCTGGTACACCCCTGTCGGGCGCGTCCGTCACCCAGGTAGGGGGCCGATCGTCAGGCGTCGGTGAGCCTGTCGACGCCGGGTGGCAACCATGTGCACAGCCCGGGCGAGGCTGGATTCACGATGGTCGTCCAGCCCGCCGGCCCGTCACCGACGAACCCGTGGTGGACGGGACAGCCGAGTGCGCCGTTAGCGACGGTCGTGGGTCCGCCCCTCGACCATTCCCGGACGTGGTGGAACTGACTTCGTCGGGCCGGTGCGGTGCATCCGGGGAAGGTGCACCCTCCGTGCGCGGCGTAGAGGACCAGCCGCTGGATCGCCGAGGCGATGCGCCGTTCGGGGTGGGCGTCCACGTCGATCCTCTGCAGCTCCTCGCGCCCGTCGCGGAGCATCGAGACGAACCACGGCATGGCTCCGGCCATCGAGACAGCCTGCCTGACGCTGAGCTGGGTGCCGGAGTCGGTGCGGACGAGCGCGTGGGGGTCCTCGAGCTGCTCGGGGGTCAGCCGGACCACGATGGTCGCGATCCCCCTGGGCCGTGCCGGGTCGACGGTCGAGCCGAGCGCCCACTGGTGGACCAGGGCGTCGTGGGCGCGCTGCTCCGGGGTGCGATCGTCTGATCCGGGTTCGCACGGCACGGCCCCGCCCGGGCCACCGAAGTCGCACAGCGCCCGCTCCACCAGCGCGCGGCCGCGAGGAGTGAGCGTCATGGTCAGTGTGCTCGTCCCGTCGGCGCGCACGGCACCGAGCCGGGCGGAGCGTTGCCGTTCCTGATGTTCCTCGCGGTCCCGGCCGCGGGCGGGGCACAGCTCCGCGACCCGTCGCGCGGCCTCCGCGCGCAGGTCGGCGGGCGCGGCCGACCGGGCGAACCGTGTGAGTTCCTCGGCGAACCGGGTCTTGGCCGAGCCGCCCAACGTCCCGGGTAGTGCCGAGACGGCCTTGGCGATGATCCGCTCGTGCTCGCCGGTGATCTCTCCGCTCGCGGCCGCGCGGCCGGCCGGGGTGGCCTGGCGACCGCCCGCGTCGATCCGGCCGTGGACCGTGCCCTTGGCCAGGCCCAGCCTCTCGGCGAGCATGGCGGCAACACCTCCGGGCGTCCGACCCTTCCGGCCGTGCAACGCCGCCAGCTCGGCGGTCGCTCGGCAGCCACTGGCCTCGAGCCGGCGCGCCAGGACTTCGACGCGGCCCACCGCGTCCGCGAGTGCGTCGGCATCGACGGCGGACCACTCCACCGCGCACAGCGATTCGACGGACGCCTCGAGGAACACGAGAACATCGGCCAACGCGGGCGCGGCAGCGGGGTCGCCGCCGTCACCCTCCGCGTCCGATAATCCCTGTTCCACGCCCCCGAGTATAGAACAGTTGTACGACGCCGTGGGGGAGCTTCCCGGCGGCCGACGGCGTCCAAGGCTCGTCAGTCGCGCTCGGTCAGTAGCCGGAATCTGAGCTCGTCGAGCATGGCGGCGACCTCGGTGCTCACCAACGCGCGTTCGAGCGTGATGAGTCTGGCGAGGTCGGCCGAGGCCGCGTCGGGGTCGCTGCGGTCGAGATGTCGTGACGCGCGCGTGTAGAGCAGGTCGAACTCGGCGAAGTCGTGCACACGGTCGCGGGCGAGCTCGCCGATCCACACGCACTCCCGGCCGCGCTCGCCGGCCGCCTCGAGGACGCGCCGAACCGACTCGAGCAGCGCCCTCGCCTCGTGGCGCGGGGCCCCGCCGCCAGGTGCCTCACCGCCAGCGGCCTCGTCGCGCGGAACCCCGCCGCCGGGTGCCTCACCGCGCGGCGCACCGCCGACCACCGCGTCGCCACCGGCCGGGCCGCCGAGTTCGGCGTCGAGCCGATCCGCCGCGGCGGAGAGCACGGCCAGTTCGTCGAGCAGGCCGCTGACTCTGTCCCGTTCGGCGGCGACGCGGGCACCGCTGCGGGCGGCCTCGCGTCGCGTGCCCGCGCGGGCGACGTCTCCGCCGAGCCGGAACAGCGTCGCCGCGGCCGTGTCGACGGCCGCCTCGGCGACGTGCGCGTCCTCGAGCAGGTCGCGGGCGCGCGCGGCGAGGTCGGGACCGTCAGGCGTGGCCACGGGAAGGTGCCTGTCAGTCGACGACGACGAGGGCCAGCCCGAAGTCACCCGCGTCGTCGGTCCACACGGGCCCGCGGAGGAAGCCGTGCTCTGCGAGTTCGTCCATGAGGGCGTCCGGCTCGAACTTCCGCGCGATCTCGGTGCGGATACCCGCCCCGGCGTCGAGGGTCCGGGAACACCCGAGCGTCGGGAAATCGATGCGCACGTCGCGGACGGCCCGCAGCCACATCTCGATCCTGCTCTCGTCGGCGTTCCACACGGCCTCGTGGCGGAAGT